>JAPXRP010000020.1:371-36113 GCA_033813475.1 Candidatus Hydrogenedentota bacterium | reverse complement strand
CCGTACCGCAGGCGTCCCGCCTGCCTTGTCTTCCTTCCCCGCGAGCGCCTTCACCCTTCTCGGACAGGCTGAGAAACCGCATGGTTACTCGGCCAGCTTCTTCAGGGCCTTTGGATAGCGGTCATTGACCTTGGCGAGGGCGGCGTTGAAGGACTTGCGCCGCTCGGGATCCCTGATCGGCGAGAGGATGAGCACCTGCCCGTCGGTGGTGATCTCGAAGGGGGTGTTAGGATCCGCGCCGAGGAGCTCCAGAATGGGCCGCTCAATCACCAGCGCGAGACTGTTTCCGTGTTTTGCCAGCGTTTTGATCATGACAGCCTCCGTGAATCCGATGTTGCAACAATGATGCTACGCTCCAGGTGGGTTGTCAAGCGAAAACGTTCACCTGGGGGGATTAGCACAGCCGGATTATCCGGCGCATACTTCCGCGAACGCAGGGGGCGCTCCTTCAGTAAGTGATGTAACCCGCTAATCCCCCATGAGGCATTCTGTTCTTAGGGGACGACCGGGCGGCCGGTCAGACGGCGTCCTCGTCGAGGATTTCGTAGCGGTAGCCCTGCTCGGTGAGAAAGAGCTGGCGCTTGACGCTGAAGTCCTGGTCGCAGGTGTCGCGGGAGACGAGGGAGTAGAAGCGGGCGACGCAGCCGGCGTCGGCCTTGGGGCGGAGGATGCGTCCGAGGCGCTGGGCCTCCTCCTGGCGGGAGCCGAAGGTGCCGGAGACCTGGATGGCGACGTTGGCGTCGGGCAGGTCAATGGCGAAGTTGGCGACCTTGGAGACGATGAGAAGCCTGATCTCGCCGGTGCGGAAGGCGCCGTAGAGCCGCTCGCGCTCGCGCACGGGGGTGGCACCGGTGATGATGGGGGCGTTGAAGTGTCTGGCCAGCACCTCAAGCTGGTCGAGAAACTGGCCGATGATGAGGACGTTGTCGCCGCTGTGGCGCGCGACAAGCAGCTCGCACAGGTGGAGCTTGCAGGGGTTGGTGGAGGCGATGCGGAACTTGGCGCGCTTCTGGGCGACGGCGTACTGGTAGCGCGCGTCGGCGGGCATCTTGATCCGGATTTCGGAGCAGACGGCCTGGGCGATCCAGCCCTGCTTCTCCAGCACCTTCCACGGCACGTCGTATTTCTTGGGGCCGATGAGGCTGAAGACGTCCTCCTCGCGGCCGTCCTCGCGGACGAGGGTGGCCGTGAGGCCGAGGCGCCGCCGGGTCTGGAGGGAGGCCGTGGCGCGGAAGACGGGCGCGGGCAGCAGGTGCACCTCGTCGTAGACGATGAGCCCCCACTGGCCCTCGTCGAAAAGGGAGAAGTGGATGAACTCGCTGTCCTTGGTCTTGCGGAAGGTGAGCACCTGGTAGGTGGCGATGGTGACGGGGAGGATGGTCTTGCTGTCGCCGCTGTACTCGCCGATCTCGTCCGCGCGCAGGGAGGTCTTGTCCACCAGCTCGGCCTTCCACTGGCGCAGGGCGACGGTGTTGGTCGTGAGGATGAGGGTGTGCATTTTGACGGCCGCCATGACCCCGATGGCCACGACGGTCTTGCCCGCGCCGCAGGGCAGCACGACGACGCCGCTGCCGCCCCGGTTGGCGCCGCCCGCGTGGAAGGCGTCCACGGACTCCCGCTGGTACTTGCGCAGGCCGAAGGCGCGGCCGGAGAGGCACTGCTCCCGGAGGGACACCTCCAGCGGCGCGCCGTCGGCGTAGCCCGCGAGGTCCTCGGCGGGGAAGCCGAGTTTCACGAGGGCGCACTTGACGTTGCCGCGCTCCTCGGGCTTGATGAAGATGCGCCGCCCGTCGGGGGAACCCTGGATGTAGGGCTGGAGGAGCTTCTGGTGCAGCAGCTCCAGGATGAGCAGGGTGTCGTCGGACTCCAGGGCGAGGCGGCCGTCCAGCTCCCGGTAGAGCTTCAGCCTGCCGTAGCGGGCCATCGTGTCGCGGACCTCGGCGGTCACGTTCTGCGGGATGTCGTACTTGGTGAACCGCTCCAGCGCGCCCATCACCTCGTCGGGCGTCACCCCCGCGGCGGCGGCGTTCCACAGCGAGAGCGCCGTCAGCCGGTAGGTGTGGATGTGCTCCGGCGACTTCACCAGCTCGGCGAAGAGGGCGAGGCTGTCCCGCGCGTCCTCAAAAGCCGGGCCGTCCGTCTCCAGCAGGATGCTGCGGTCGGACTGGATGATGACGGGCTTGTCGTTCGCTGCGGACATAAGGCGGGGATTCTAGCAAAAAAAGGGGGCGCCGGACACATACTGTCCGGCGCCCAATGCCAAACGCGGCCGTCAGCGGTTCAGGGTGACGCTGTCGAATTCCTTGCCGTCCTTGTCAATGGCGCGGCAGGCGATTTTTCCATCCGCCAGGTCCACCACCCAGAAATGCGCCGTGGAGGACGCCTTCTCGAGGTACCACGCGCCGGCGTTGTCAATCTCCCGGGGGCCGACGCCCATGCAGCCGTCGCCGAGGTACACGGTGCCGTCGTCGGCCTTCTGGCCGTTTCGGATGGGCACGGTGCGCTTGAAGGTGTGGTCATGGTTCTCGAAGGCGATGGGCGCGCGCATCTCGTCCACGATGGGCATCCACTGTTCGCGGCCCGCCACGGACAGCCCCCCCTCAAACTCCCGGTGCGAGGGGAAGAAGGGCACATGGTAGGTCGGGATGTGGTATTTGGCGTCGGCGTTCTTTGCCACGACCTCCTTGAACCACGCGGTCTGCTCGGCGTGGGGGACGATGTGGCCGGAGTCCAGCGCAATGAGGTGGAGCAGGGGCCCGAAGCGCAGGGAGAAGTAGGTCTTGCCGCCCTGGGGGAAGAACCCGAAGAAGAACGGCGCGCGGACCTCCGGGCCGCCCTCCAGCTTGTTCGTCTCGTGGTTTCCGATGGCCAGCACCATGGGCACGATCAGGCCGTCCGGCGTCACCTGGCCGTCCATCCAGTTCTTGAACCAGTTGTCCCAGGCGCGGATGTTTTTCGGGTCGCCGTTGGCGTAGGCCAGGTCGCCGCCGATGACCGTGAACATCGGCGCCTCGCGCCCCGCCAGTTCGCACAACTTGCGCGCCACGGGGCCCCAGTTCTGGTCGCCGCCCGCGACAAAGCGCAGGGGGCTGCCGTCGTTGGGGATGGTCTTGAAGCTGTGTTCGGCGGCCTCGCCGCCCTTCTTTCCGGCCAGGACGAAGTGGTACCGGGTGCCGGGGGTGAGGCCCGTCAGTTCCACGCTGTTGATGCTGCGGCCCGGCAGGCAGGGAATCTCCCAGCTCTTGCCGGAGGCCTCCTTCGCGTACTTGCGGATTTTGCCGTCCCGCTTCTCCGTGTCAAAGCGCACCAGAACCTGTTTTGGCGCCTCGGCGGACTGCCAGTTGATGGTCGCCGTGGTGCAGGGGTCGCCCTGCCAGGTGATGTAGGGCCGGTTGAAAATCTTGTCCGCCGCCGAAGGGCGGGCGTCCTCCTCGGCCGCGGCGGGCAGCGCCGCCAGCCCGGCCAGGGCGGGAATGCCGGCCATGGAGGCCACAAACTGGCGCCTCGTCAGGGCGAAGCGCGTCTCCAACTCCTTGCTGTCATGGGGCATGTGTCGAACTCCTTCTGTTTGCCGATGCGCGGGGACATGAAACACCCGCCCAAAGTTGTGACTTTTCCGGGCGGCCCGGGGTTTCATCCCGGGCGTCCAGATTCCCGCAGGCCGCTGTGCGGCGGGCTTACTGCGACACCAGCTGGGACATGGTGAAGATCGGCATGAACAGGGCGAGGACGATGAATCCCACAACCACGCCCATGAGGCCGATCAAAATGGGTTCAATGAGGCTGGTGAGGGCGTCCACGGTGGCCCGCACCTCGGAATCGTAGAAGTCGGCGATTTTCGAGAGCATGGTCTCCAGCGCGCCGGTCTTCTCGCCGACGGCAATCATGCGCGTCACCATGGCGGGAAACACCTGCGCGCGCACGAGGGGCTCGGCCAGCGTCTCGCCGCTGCGCACGCTCTCCTCCGCCTCGCGGATGGCCTTGGCGTACACCTCGTTGCCCGCGGTGCGCTCCACGATCTCCATGGCCTGGAGGATGGCGACGCCGCTGCGGGTGAGCGTGCTGAGGGTGCGGGTGACGCGGCTGATGGCCACCTTGCGGCCCAGCATGCCGAAAACGGGCACCCGCAGCTTCATGGAGTCCAGGGTGTAGCGGCCCGACGGCGTCTTTCCATAAATCCGCAGGAACACGGTCAGGCCGACCGCGCCGCCGATCAGGATCGCCCAGGCCTGCCAGGTCCTCAGGGCGTTGCTCACGTCAATCAGAATCTGCGTGGGCGCGGGCAGCTTGCCGCCCATCTGCTCGAAAATGCCCGCGAACTGGGGCACCACGAAGATGATCAGGCCCGCGGCGATCAGGATGATCATGCTGAACGCCACCACGGGATAGGTCATGGCGGAGCGGATGCGCCTGCGCAGCTCCTCGCTCGCCTCCAGGTAATTGGCGAGCTGCTCCAGCACGCCGTCCAGGTCGCCGCCCGCCTCGCCCGCGCGCACCATGCTCACATACAGCTCGGGGAAGGCCCGGGGAAACTTGCGCAGGGAGTCCGAGAAGGTCTCGCCGGACTCCACCTCCTCGCTGATGGCCGCGATGATCTTGGCGAAGTTCGGATCCTCCGCCTGCTCGGCGAGAATGTCCAGCCCCTGCATCAGGGGGAGGCCGGAACTCACAATCGTCGCCAGCTGGCGGGTGAACACCAGCAGGTGGTGGCTTTTCACGCGCCGGTTCAGGCGCGCCAGCTTCATGGCGGAGAGGTTCTTGGTCTCCACCAGCTTCTCGGGGGTCAGCCCCTTTCCGGAAAGCCGCTGCGCCGCCTGGTCCCGGTTGTCCGCCACAATGGTCCCGCGCTCCCGGGATCCGGCCCGGTTTCTGGCCGTGTAGGTGTAGGTAGGCATCCGGCGTTCTCCAGTTTCCCGCGTCCAAAGGCCGGGGACAGTATAGACATTTTTTCCCGGCGCGACAAGAATTTTCCCGCGCCGGGGAAAGCCCCTCCAAAGTCCGCGCTGTTCCCGCCGCACTTTTGACTCTTTCCGCCTATTCCTGATAGACTCCGCGACGGATGCTGCGGAGACGCGGCGGGGCCGCGGCCCGGAACGATGCCGCGATGCGCCCTTCCCCGAGGCAGGGAAGAATCCGTTGCGGAACCGTGTTCCCGGTGCGTTGCGCGCCCATTTCCGCCGGGAACCAGAAAAAGAGGGACCGAAAGCCGTGTCCACAGCCGTCAAGACGACAAAACTCTCCAAAATCTATGAGGGGGCGCTCCGCGGCAGGGACGTCCACGCGCTCAAGGAACTCGACCTTGAGATCAACGAGGGGGAGATTTTCGCCTACCTGGGGCCCAACGGCTCGGGCAAAACCACCACCATCAAGATCATTTTGGGGCTTCTCTTCCCGACTTCCGGGAGCCTGGAGGTCTTCGGCTCGAAGAACATCCACTCCGCGGCGGTCAAGCGGAACATCGGCTACCTCCCGGAGGGCGCGTATTACCCCGAGTTCCTGCGGGGGGAGGAGGTCATCGAGTACTACGGGAAGCTCTACGGCCTGCATGGACGGGACCTGAGACGCCGTCTTGACGAGGTCATTGACCTGGTCGGGCTGGCCCACGCCCGCAAGCGGCTGGTGCGCAGCTATTCCAAGGGCATGCGCCAGCGCGTCGGGCTGGCCCAGGCCCTCATCAGCGACCCGAAGCTGCTCATTCTCGACGAGCCGACCACGGGCCTCGACCCCATCGCGCGCAAGGAAATCCGGGACATCCTGGCCAACCTGCGCAACGAGGGCAAGACCCTGCTTATCTCCAGCCACGAGCTGCTGGAGGCGGAGATGATCTCCGACCGCGCGGGCATCCTCTACGAGGGCGTGCTCCAGGCCGAAGGCCGCCTGGACGAGCTGCTGCTCCAGCGGGACATCTCGCTGGAGGTGGACGGGCTCACGCCGGAGCTGATGGACAAGTCGGAGGCCGCCGGCCTGCGCGTGGAGGACCGGCTGGGCGAGCGCGGGAAACTGCGCGCCCCGGAGGGCCTCTCGGCCTACGACGCCATCCGCCGCTGCGGCGAGCTGGGCCTGAAACTGGTCAGCGTCGCCCCGAGGCGGGAGACCCTTGAGGAGCTGTTCGTGCGCGTCATCGGCGCCGCCAAATCTAGCCGGAGTGCCTGACATGAAATTCCTGGAAATCCTCCGCGCCCCCTCGACCATCGCGGTGTACACCTACCGCGAGGGCATCCGCAAGAAGACCCTGCTCGGCTTCCTGATCCTGAGCCTGCTCGTCATCTTCGGGTCCCGGTTCATCTCCTCCTTCCTCGACCCCTCCGCCGAGACGGACATTGACGTCAAGCTGATCAAGGACATCTGCGTCTCCGCCATCTCCATCTTCGGCATGCTCATCACCGTGTTCATCTCCGCCTCCGTCGTCCCCGGCGAGGTGGAGAACAAGGTCATCTACACGATCCTGTCCAAGCCCCTGCGCCGCTGGCAGTACCTGCTGGGCAAGTTCCTCGGCGCCCAGCTCATCATCATCGTGAACCTGCTGCTCATGGGCGCGCTCTTCTTCTTCGCCCTCTACTACTACCAGCACGTCTGGCCGACCCTCCTGCTCTGGTCCATCCTCCTGACCTACTTCGAGTTCCTCATCGTGTCGGCCTTCACCTTCGCCGTCTCCTGCGTCTCCACCTCCACCGTCGTGCCCACCATCGCCGGGCTCTTCATCTACATCACCGGCAACCTGACGGAGTACCTCAAGGACGTGCAGAACCGCGCCGGGCAGACCGGCCAGTGGCTGGACGCGCTGGTGGGCAACATCGCCAAGTGGCTCTACGAGTTTCTGCCCAACCTCCAGAGCTTCAGCCTCAAGATGCAGATCGTGAACGGCATGCCCAACGACCCGCCGCGCGACCTCCAGATCCCCAACCTCATCGTCTACGGCCTCGCCTACGGGCTTGCGGGATTCATCCTTTCCTGGTTCCTCTTCTGGCGGAAGGAGGTCTGACCGCCATGCACCGCTTCCCCAGGCTGACCCTCGCGGCCGTCTTTATCCTGCTCGTGGCCTTTGGCGCCGTGCAGGGCCGGCGGGTGCGGCACCTGCGCGAGTCCGAGGCGTTCTACCGCTGGCTTCAGGCCGCCGCGGTGAACGAGCGCCTCTTCCAGGACGAGGCGGGGGAGAACAAGGACGCCGAGCTCTTCGAGCAGTGCAACGCCGTCGCCGGGGAATTGCAGGAGCTGGCCCGCGAGGCCGCCGCCCGCCGCGGCGCGCAGGAGGGGGAGGACCTGAGCGCCATCGCCGAGGTGTCCGGGAACTACGAGAACGACAAGCGGCTGTGGGACATCGCCCGGAGCCGGGAAATGGCCGCGCCCCGCGCCGAGTTCCTCCGGCTGGCCAAGGAGAAGAAGCTCCGCTTCGCCCGGGACATCGCCTACGCCGAGGCCCAGGAGGGCGGCGTCAGCGTCTTCAACCTGTTCTTTGGGTTCCGCAAGGTGGCCGCCAACTTCGTCTGGATCCAGGTGGACCGCTACTGGCACCAGGGCGACATGTACCGCATGGTCGCCCTCATGAAGACCTGCGTCTCCCTCGACCCCCAGTTTGCCGAGGCCTACCTCGTGGGCGCGTGGCACCTCAGCTACAACGCCACGGCCAAGATGCTCGACACCCCCTGGCCCCAGCGGGAGTGGGATGCCCGCTACGGCGCCTGCGTGGGCGAAAAAGAGCGCTACTATTACCTGGCCATTGATTTCCTCAAGGACGGCATCCGGAAGAACCCCCGGAACTACAAGCTCTTCTTCGACCTCGGCTTCGCCGTGTACAACCAGAAGATGAAGGACTACGCGAACGCCGTCAAGTACCTTTCTGAGGCCGTCCGCCTGCCCCATGAGCGGTGGGTGCCCCGCCAGCTCTTCATCAGCCAGGAACTCAACGGGCAGTATGAGGAGGCTCTTGTCGGCTGGGAGGACTACATCACGCGCTTCCCCGACTCCCAGACCGCCATGGAGGTCGCCCCCCGCCGCATCCAGCGCAACAAGGCCAAAATCGCGGAAAGGGCCGCCGAGACGCTGATGGCGCAGGCAGCGCAGGCCGCCGACCCCGCCGAGGCGGAGCGCCTGAAGGCCGAGGCGATGGCAAAGCGCCAGGAGGCGATGACCATCTGGACGAATTTGGGCGACAAGGACGGCGATTCCTTCCGCCTGCGCCTGGAGGCCATCACCCTGCGCGAGCAGAAGCGCTACCTGGAGGCCGTCGCCCTGCTCGACAAGGCCCGCTGGGAGCTTGCCGAGCTGTGGGACGAGCTTTCGGACATGATCATGGACATCAAGAAGGAGGCCGGCATCCCGCTCTCCGTCTCCGAGACCAAGGCCGAACTGCGCCGGAGCGAGGCGGGCGTCTGTCCCGGCATGCCCGAAGCCGAACGGCAAAAGGTTCTCGAGAAGAATCAGGCCCGGCGCGCCGCCTCGTGACCCTGATCCCGACACCGCGCCGCCACCCGTCATTGCGAACGAAGTGACGCAATCTCGTTGCCGCCAATCCTCCGGTCCTCACCTGTATTCTCCGGCGCTCAAGGGCGAATGCTTCACCTTTTGGCGCTCTTCTGGCCGGCATCGGTGTTCACCCCCGTTCATCGGTGGTTTCTTCCCAGTCTTCTCTTCCTTCCTCAGCCCGCCCTGACTTCCAGAGCGTCGAGGGGCACCGCCGCCTCGCCGGTCTTCAGAATGACGGTATGCCGTCCGGAGGAGAGGTTCTGGAGGGAGAACCGGGGGGCCGAGGGGGTGTCGGTCTCCGCGTGGGCGTTGAAAGTCCCCGCAGCTTCGCCGTCCACGAACACCTCCGCCTCGCCGAACCCGGGGCCGACGGGGGCCCACAGGGAGAACCCGTCGCCCTCGATGTTCCACTTGGCCTGGAGCCCCGCCTTGGTGGAGACGACATGGGAGCCGGAACGGCTGGCGGGGGCGGCGACCTCTTTCCAGTCTTCGGACTTCTGCGCCGCGCCCAGCAGCCCCTCGCGCCATCCCCAAAGCACCCGGCCCGGTTTTCTTTCTCCCTGGACAACAAAGCGATCCACAGTGAGATGGGTGTTTTCGCGGACGAGGAGGCCGAGGTTCCCGTCCGGCGCGGGGAAGGATCCCTTCCAGAACGGCTGGCCATCCAGAAGAATGGCGCATTTCCCATCCGCCCACGCGAGGGAAAGGGCGTGGGCACCCTGTATGGCGGCATCCCCGGCCGCCGCCACCGTCTCCGTGCCGTCTGCTGCGACCTCCACCAGCCGCCAGCCCTGGGGCCCCGCCTCGAAGCCGAAGAACCCGGCCAACGTGTGGGCGTGCGGCGTGGCGTCCGAGGACGGCTTGTTGGGGTCGAGGACGCCCGTGTGGTTCCAGACGAGCAGGGCGGTGCCGCGCAGGGTCGCCTCCATCTCCACCGCGCTTGCGGCGACGCCGTGCTTGAGCAGGGTGAGGGAGGGCCCCTCATGGCCGCTCAGCACAAAGCCCCGCTCGCGGAATGGCGTTTCCCAGGGCCGCGATGCCAGATGGATGGTGCCGTTTCCGGCGGTGTCCCGCGAGGGGAATAGGACGGTGAAGATGCCGTCTTTCCCCACGAACCCGGAGAAGGTCTGACCCCAGATCCCCTTGGCCTCCGATTCCACGGGGTCGGCATGCCAGACGGACCCCGCCTGGAAGAGTTCCCAGGCGGCGGGGTCGTGGGCCCGCTCCAGCGGCGCGCGGAAGAGTGCCTGATAGTTGCGGTTGCGCGCCACGGAGGTGGCGGGGGCATAGGCCCAGCCGTCATGCGCGAAGGCGGGAAAGAATTCGAGCAGGGGAGGGTGCCACGCCGGACGCTCGGGGTGCAGGACCAGGGTCGCGGCACTCCAGGGGCCTTCCGGCGCCTTCGCGGTGAAGGCGGCCAGCGCCCAGCCGAAATGGGGCCCCGAGTCCGTCAGCGTCAGCACGAGCCAGTCCTGCGCGCGGCGGAGCAGGGTGGAGGCGTACATGCGCCGGTATTTTCCCAGGAGCGGCGTCTGCGCGCGCGTGGTGGCGACCGGCACGGGTGTGGGGTGGAAGGGGCCCCCGGGGCTGTCCGACCACGCGTGGCCGACACCGCTGTTCGTGTCGGCGGTCGGCGTGAAGATGTTCGACCAGTCCGAGTTGCCGGTGACCCAGTCGTAGACCATGTGGTATTTGCCGTCGGCGTACACCACCGAAACATCGGGCGCGTGCGTCATGGGGTGGGTCTCCCCCGCAAAGACATGCGGGGCATCGGGCAGGGCCCGGCCGATGGTCTCCCAGGTCTTCCCCCGGTCGCCGGAGCGCAGGACGAGGCAGTCCGTGGCATGCTCCGCCGACAGGGCGTAGCCCTTGAGGTAGCGCCCGACATAGAGGAACCAGTCCCCGGAAACCGGGTCCTCGAACAGGAATCCGTTCACGGGCCACTCGTAGGGCGGCGTCCCCCGCAGCACCGGGTTCCCCGGCAGGCGCGTGAACGCGTCGAAGGAAGGGTCGCCCAGCACCGGATGGCGCAGCCAGTCCTCCCGGTGCGCCGCCGCCGCGTAGTCAGTGGTGGACGGCGCGGCGCACAGGGCCGCCGCCGTGAGTATCAGGGCGATTCCGGTCATGGTGTCATCTCCGCAGTTTTGTCAGGACGGACGTTAGCCGTCGCGCTGCCTGCAAGCGATTGCTTCACTTCGTTCGCAATGACGGGTGGCGGCTCGTCATGGCGAGCGAAGCGCGGCCATCTCGTGCCCGCCAACGCCCCAAGTCCGGCGAGTTGGCCTTGCCCGGGGTGGCATCCGGGCCTGGGTTTCAGGCTATCATGGGGACATCGAAGCGTCCGATGCAATCCGCGCGGGCCACCGGTTCACCTTGGAGACGAAGCGATGACTTCCCTGCGCCTGTTTATCCCCCTCTTCCTCCTCGCCTTGGGTTTTGCCGGCCTCGGTGCGGCCGCCCCTGCGGACCTGGACGCCAAGCATGTCGTGGTCTACTGGGAGAAGGGGCGCTTTGGCGGCTGGCCGGCAAACCACGGCATGTGGTGCTGGGGCAACGAGATTCTGGTGGGGTTCAGCCGGGGCTGGTACAAGGATTTGGGCCCAGAACGGCACCATTTTGACCGGGAGAAGCCCGAGGAGCACTGGCTGGCCCGCAGCCTGGACGGGGGTGAAACCTGGACGCTGGAGCACCCGGCGGAAAAGGGGCGGCTCATCCCGCAGGGGGAGTCCCTGCACGGCATCGAAACGCCGGGGGTGCCCATTCCCGAACTTCAGGACTGCCCCGGCGGGGTTCCCTTCGCCCACCCCGACTTCGCCATGACCCTGCGCATGTCGAGCATAGACGCGGGGGTTTCCCGGTTCTACTATTCCACCGACCGGGGCCGAGACTGGACGGGGCCCTTCCGGCTGCCGGACTTCGGGTTTAGGGGAACGGCGGCCCGGACGGACTATCTGGTGGACGGGCCGGAGACCTGCACAGTCCTGCTGACGGCGTCCAAAGCCGACGGCAAGGAGGGGGTGCCCTTCTGCGTGCGCACCACGGACGGCGGAAAGAGCTGGGAGATGGTCTCCCGGATAATGAAGGACCCCAAGGGCTACGCGATCATGCCGGCCTCCGTCCGCCTCGGCCCGGAGGAAATCTACACGGTCGTGCGGGAGCGGGACGACACGGGGTCTTGGATTTCGGCGCACCGGTCGCTGGACAACGGAAAGACCTGGACGCGCGAAAAGAACCCTGTGGACGACTGCGGCACGGGCAACCCGGGCGACGTGGTTTTGCTGGCCGACGGCCGGCTCTGCCTGACCTATGCCGTGCGCAGGCCCCCTTTCCGCATGTGCGCCAAGATCAGCGCGGACCGCGGCGCCACCTGGTCGCCGGAACTGGTCCTGCGCGACGACGGGGCGAACCGCGACATCGGCTACAGCCAGAGCGTTGTGCGGCCCGACGGCCGGGTCGTCACCACCTACTACTTCAACACCGAGGCCATGGGCCCCGAGCGGGGCATCCTGGCGACGGTCTGGACGCCCCCGGCGGCCGAATAGGGCCGGGCGGCGTGTCCCCCTGCGGCCCCCGCGTTGCGTTATAATACCGGCGGCACGGCAAACACTGGAGCTTGCGCATGAGGAACAACGGCGGTTTCACCCTGATCGAGCTGATTCTGGTCACGGTCATCATCGGCATTCTGGCGGGCATGGTCGTGGTCAACTACGGCGGCCGCGTGCGCGACACGCAGATCCGCGCCGCCAAGGGCGACATCGCCAGCTACGGCAACGCGATTGACCTGTACGCGCTGGACAACAACGACGAGTATCCCAAGTCCCTGAGCGATCTCGTGGGCGGCAAGCGCAACTACGTCCGCGAAATCCGCAAGGACCCGTGGGGCAACGAGTACATCTACAAGCCGCCGACGGACATTCTGAAGGCGGACTACTCCATTTCCTCCGCCGGCCCGGACGGCGCGCCCGGCAACGATGACGATGTGACGTCCACCTCGCCCCTGCCGTGAGACACCCCGCCCGGGGGGGAACCCGCATGCGCACCCACCATGAACACCGCCGATTCCCGGACGGGGGGTTCACGCTGCTCGAACTGATCGTGGTGGTCACCCTCCTCGCCCTGATCTCCGCCGCCGTGGTGCCGGTGTATGTCGGCGCCATGAACGCCACGGCGGTCCGCAACGCCCAGAGCGACCTGCTCGCCACCCTGCGCTTCATTCAGGAGGTGGCCGTGAAAGAATCCCGTGAATACCGCCTGTACCTCTCCGAAAAGGAGGGGAAGTACTGGGTCATGCGCCTTGCCGGCCTGGAGAACAACGAAAAGCAGTTCGAGGAGGTGGAGGAGGAGTACGGCCGGGAGAAGACCCTCCCGGAGGGCCTGGTCATCACCCGGATCAAGGCGCGCAAGGACGGCAACGCCCACTTCATCGCCTGCCTGCCCAACGGGGCCTCGGACCAGGCCACCATCGCGCTGCGGGACGAAAAGCGGCGCGGCCGCGCCACCATCACCATCGAGGTCAGGGGCGTTCTCGGGAAAGTGGGGATCAAGCAATGACCCCTTGCGCGCGCCGGGGCTACATCTTCGTCGAGACGCTGGTGGCCATGGCCATCCTCAGCATCAGCATCCTGGTCATCCAGGACGCGGTGCGCCAGGCGATTCTCACGCGGGCGCAGGCCCGGGACTACACGACCGCCCGCTTTCTCCTTGAGCGGATCCAGGCGCGGCGCATGCTTGTCTATGAACAGCCCGAGGGGCAGGGCTCGGGAACCTTTGAGGCCCCCTTTGACCGCTTCTCCTACGAGTGGGAAGTGCGGCGCATCGAGGTGCCCAAGCCCGAACTTCCCCCGGACATGACCCCCGAGGAGATCAAGCAGTTTAACGACACCTTCAAGGGCTTCCTGGGGCGCCTCACCGTCCGCGTGCAATGGAACCGCGCGGGCACGGAGTTTGACGCCACCGCGGAGACCCTGCTCCGCCCCGAGCTGGTCTGGGTGCCCCCGCCCCCGGAAGGAGCCCCGCCCCTATGAGCGCGCGGCGGACACAGAAGCGGGGGAGGGCTGGCTTCACCCTGGCCGAGGTGCTGGTGGCCACCATGCTCCTCGCCATCGTGATGACCGCGGTCTACACGCTGTTCAGCTCCGTCATCACCTCGTGGCGCGTGGCGGAGTCCGGCTTCGACGTCCACCAGGAGGCGCGCAACTTCCTCAGCCTGTTCACCCGGGAATGCGGCAACATCACCGCCCGCGCCGCCCATCTGGTCGAGGGCAGGGACGACACCCTCACCCTCTTCGTCGTGTCGGAGCCCCTGAACCTGGAGGAGGGCGAGGGGCGCAGACTCATGCGGGTGGAGTACACCTACAGCCGCACGAAGGGGGTGGTGGAGCGGGAGGAGGCCTTCATTGAGGCCCCCCTGCCCAACATGCCCCCCGAGGACCGCCCGGTGGACCGGGGCCGCATCAAGACGGGCAAGAAGTTCGAGGCGGACGTGGCGGAGAATGTGACCCGCTTCGGCCTCCGGTACATCTGGATTCCCGCCCCGCCCGAGCGCGATCCCACCCTGCCGCCGGAGCCGCCGGAACCGGTCATCGTGGAGCGGCATGAGGAGAAGTGGGGGCTTCCCCAGGCCATCGAGGTGACCATAGAGACGGCGGACCCGCAACTGAAGGACAGCGAACCCTACACCCTGCGCGCGCGGATCCCGATCCGCACGGCCAACCAGCGGCGCAGCCTCGAGGACCTGATGAAAATGCTGGGGACGGCGGAATGAGCGCCGGACACGCAAAAAGGGACGCGGGCTTCGTCCTCGTCTGCGTGCTGTGGGTGGTCGCCCTGCTCACGGTGCTCACCCTGGGCTTTGGACGGCGGGCCACCCTGGACCGCCGCGCCGCCGCCTATTCCCTGGACCACACCGTGGCCATGGCCGGCGCGCGCGGCGCCGTGGAGCGCGGCATTCTCGAAATCGCCAACCGGGGCATCAAGGTCCGGCTGCTGCGGCCGGACCAGCGCGGCGGAACCCATCTCGGCGAGGAGTGGGCCAACATTAAGAACCTCTACGAGGAGGGCGTGTTCGAGGAAACGGAGGGGCTGGAGGACGACCAGGTCTCCTACATCATCACCGACGAGGACCGGCTGGTGAATGTCAACGCCGCGCCCCGCGAGCTCCTGGAGGAGATGGACGCCCTGAGCCGGACCCTCGTGCGCCGCATCATGGCCCGCCGGGAGCGCGAGGAGCGGGCAGGGGAGGGGGTCTCCCTCTTTCAGGCGGTGGAGGAGCTGCGCTATCTCCGGGGCCTGGACGACGAGGACTGGTTCGGCGAGAAGGGGGAGCCGGGGCTGAAGGATTTGATGACGGTCTGGGGGGACGCGCGGATTAATGTGAACACGGCGCCCCGGGCCGTGCTGGAGGCGCTGCCCCGGGCGCGCAAGGGCGACTTGGACGCCATTTTTTCCTACCGCGCGGGGCCCGACGGAAAACACAACACGCCGGACGACCAGGGATTCCGCGACATGGACGACCTGTCCCAAAAGACGGGGGTCCAGGGCGTTACAAGAGAGGCACTGGACAAGTATTGCAAGTGCGACTCCGCGTACTTTAAGATTACGGGGTTTGCCACCCGCCGCAAAGGACGTATCCGCGCCGTGTGCTCGGCGGTTGTGCTGGTGGCCGACGGCATGCCCCTCATTCTCGACTGGCAGGAGAAAACGCTTGGCTCGTAAGCCGGAAACACTCTGCATTCTCCAGGCGGGCCCCGGCGGCGCGGCCTGGTGGCGTTTCGAGCTTGCCCCGGCGGGGGCGGTCCCGCTGTCGTCGGGAACGCTCCGGGGGGAGTTTCAAGAGGATGAGGCACTCGCCGCCGCCCTGAAATCCCTCGCGGACGGGCAGGGAATCCGCGGCGACCGGCTGCTTTCCGTGCTTCCCCGGCACGACCTGACCACCCGCATCCTCACCCTGCCCACCCACGACGGCGCCGAAATCGCCAGCATGCTCCGTTTCAGCGCGGAGGAGTTTGTGCCGTTCAGCGCGGGGGAGCTCATCATTGACCACGCCCTCCTCCGCGAGATGCCTTCGGGGGAGTCGGTGGTCTTCGCCGTCCTCGCCCACCAGGACATCGTCAACCGGCATCTGGCCCTCATGGCCGCAGCCGGTCTGGAGCCGGAGCAGATACTTCTAAGCACGGCGTGCCTCGTCAGCGCCGCCGCGGCGCGGGGTGTCTCCGGAACAAATCGCTACGCCGTTGTCCACCTTGTCCCCGGCGGTCTGGAAATCGCCGTGCTGGACCGGGGGCGGCTGGTCTACAGCCGGGGAACCCAGTCCGTCCAGGACTGGGAGGCCCTGGCGCGAAACCCCGAGGCGGTGGCGGGCGGGGGGCTGCTCGCCGAAAGCGGCGCGGAGGAGCTTGCGGCGGAAATCCGGGCCACCCTCTCCGCCTACCGCCGGGAGTCCGAGGATGGCGAGGGCGTGGAGGTGGTCTTCTTCTCCGCCAACGGGGGGGACCTTTCGCCGCTGTGCGCCGCCGTGGGCGGGGCGCTGGGCCGGGAATGCCGGCCTTTTCCCCCCGCTTCGGGCCAGGCGGCGGGCGGCGCCGGCCTCCTGGCGGAGGGGGCCTGCCTCACGGCCCGCGGTCTGGCCCCCGTTGTCATCAGCCTGCTGCCGGCGCGCATGGTGGAAAAGCGAAAGGCCCTGGGCGCGCGCCGCATGGCGGTCCATGTGGCGGCGTTCGCCGGCCTCATCCTCTTCGGCCTGGGCCTGCTCCAGTGGCAGGCCGTCTCCCAGCGGGCAAAAGCGCTTCAGGAGTTCCGGTCCAAGCTCATGCAGATGGCCCCCAACGCCGAGGGCATCCGGGAGAAAAGGGAACAGTTGGGCATCCTCCGCCGGCAGGTGGACCACAAAGGCTCCATCATTGAGCAGCTGGCCACGGTGGTGGACGCCGTTCCCGCGGAGCGGGCAAACATCACCCGGATCAATCTGGACCGGCAGGCCGGCATCAGCCTGTGGGGGCGCGCGAAGTCGGTGAATGACGTGGCCGAGTTCGCCCAGAACCTCCGGAACAAGGCGGCGGCGGAGGCCCTGTCTTTCTTCTCCCACGCCCACAGCCTCTACGAGCAGCAGGTGGACGAGCGGGGGCAGCAGGTCTTTTCCTACCAGATTGAGGTTCCCCTCACCGATGACAAGGAGGAAGATGGCGGTCTTTGAGAAAATGAGCGGCCTGTGGGCGGGACTCTCCCCGCGCGAGCGGCGGCTGGCCGTCGTCACCGCCGGGGTGCTGTTTGCCTTCGCCGCCTGGACCGCCGTCCAGTCCTCCTTCCAGCGCCTGACCGCCCTGGACACGGAGATCAGCCAGGTGCAGGAGGAGATTGTCAACTCTGCCAACCAGATCGCCCACAAGGAGGCGGTGGACGCCCTGTATGGCAAGGTGGCCTCCCAGCACTCCAGCGCCTGGACGGAGGCCGAAATCCGGGACCGCCTGCGCCAGGAAGTCTACCGGCTCTCCCGCCAGGACCCCCAGGGGCTGGACGAAAACGGCATTCCCCTGAACGTCCCCAACTCCTCGGGCAACCTGGTGGAGATTCCCTCGCTGGGCGAGGGCGTGATGGCGGAGGGCGGGGAGGGGTACCGTCAGTACATGCTCAATCTTCGCATCCCCTCCGTGGACATCGGCGCCCTCGTGGCCTTTTTGGAGCGCCTCCAGCGAAGCCCCCAGTCCCTGCGCATTGACAAGCTGGAGATCAACCGCAACCCGGACTCCTCCCTCGTGACGGCCAGCATAGACATTACCCGGACCATTGTGAACGTGGCCCGCACGGCGGCGGAGGAGGGCGGCCCGGCGGGGGACAGCGCCCCCGCCGAGGGCCGAATTCCCCTGGCGGCCTCCGAATGGACGGGCGACGGATGCGCGGTGAGCGCATTGGAGGGCGAAACGGGGACAGCCGTCGAAATCGTCGCCGAGAGGGAGGGGGCCTTTGCCGAAATGATCCGGCGCGTGCCCGCGGGCGCCGTGTATGAGATGAACATAGACCTCAGCGCGCGCGGCGGCGCCGCGCGTCTGGCCGTGGGGCTCCCCGGCGGCCCCGGGGCGTTTCCCGATCCCCAGCCCCTGAAGAGCGACGGCGGCACGGCCCGTTACCAGGTGCGTTTCGCGGCCCCCGGGGGGGCCGGGGAAACCGCGCTGGCCTGTCCCAAGCTGCTGCTGGACGCGGCGGACGCCGTGGTGACCGTCCATTCGCTCGTGCTGCGAAAGGTGTCGGAGTGAACAAGACACGCATGGTCAATCTTGTCGGCGGCGGCATCGCCGTCCTGCTGGGTGCCGCGGTGCTGCTCAATGCCGTGCAGAACCCCATGGCGGGCCGGCGGGAATCCCTGCGGCTGGCGCTGGCCGAGGTCAGGACCGGGGACACGGATGTTGAGTCCGAGACGTGGGATTTCGACCAGTGGAACGGCATCATCACGGGAAGGGCCTACGTCTGGACCGAGCTGGTTCCGCCGCCTCCCCCTCCTCCTCCTCCTCCGCCCCCCCCTCCGCAGAAGCCGGACCTGCAAAAGATGCTGGAAGGTGTCCGGGCCACCCGCCAGCAGGTGGGGCAGAAGGTGAAAATCATCACCCCCCAGATGCCCCGGGGCACTTTTGTCGCCGTGGGCGATGACGTGAGTGGTCTGAAAGTGAAGGCCATCGAGAAAACGGGCGTCACCCTGAGTTTCCTCTGGAAGGAGAAACAGGAGGAGTTGACCGTCACCCTTCCCCGGGAATAGGGGACGGACGCTTGGCCCCGCGCCGCCGGGAGGCGGTTTTGCACTATAATGACCGGCATCATCCGGAAACAGGAGGAAAGGCCCGCGCGGCGTGCCCTCCGCGGTTTTCCGACACTGGAGAGCGCCTCATGACGTTGAAGGCTGTACACGGTTTTCGGTTCCTGGTCACCCTGGCCTTTCTGGCCGGACTCTGCTGGCCCGGTTCCGCGCAGAGCCAGTCCCCCACCACTCCCCTGACCGGCGTTTCCAGCGGCGGCGCCATGCCCGGCGGCGCCACGGACAGCGCCACATCGGGAAGACGGCGGGGCACATCGCTTTTCGACAGAAACTCCGGCGCCACCGGCGTTTCCACCGGACAACGGGGTGACGGAATGGGCTCTTCCCAGCCGTCGGCGAGCAGCCTGGGCACCGAGGGGAAGGAAGGCGAGAGCCGCGTGGGAAACCGCGGGCGCGACCGGGATGCCGAGAAGAGCGGTGACGCCGCCGGCGCCACGCCCCCCGGTCCCCGCGACGGGGAGGCGGCGGCCAAGGCTGCCGCGGACACCGGCGCCGGCCAGGAGGCGGCGGATGCGGCGGCGGGGGGCGGCGGCCCCCAGACGATCGGCGGCGGCGGCACGGGCACGGGCACGGGCACGGGCACGGGCGCCGGGGGCGGCACAAACTTCACCAAGGGCACCCTGGGCACCGTGTCGGTCGCCGGGGGCGACGGCGCGTTTGAACCCCTGCTGGACCGGGATGTCGAGTATGGCGAGGTTCCGGACGAGGGGGAGGCCCTCACCCTGGAGGGGCCGCTGCCCCTCGGCGAGTTCCTGGCGGCCATCAACATGTCCACCAACTGGAACATCATCATCTCCCCGGAGATTCAGGACGTCAACCTCAAGTTCTGGATCACGGACACCAAGCCCAAGACGGCGCTGCAGATCCTCAAGTTCTACAAGATTTACTACGAGTGGGACACGGAGAGCGAGTGCCTCCGGGTCATGAGCGAGGAGGACCACCTCAAGCGGGAGTACGGCAAGCGCAAACCCCACGAGTTCAGGGTGAAGGAGGTGGAGATCGCCTTCGCCGAGGCCATGATCACCTCGCTGCTCTCCGCCACCGGCCGCGCCGTCACCGACCAGCGGACGGGCATCATCTATGTCTGGGACACGGAGGACAACATCAGGGAGATGGACCGCATCATGGCCGATGTGGACGTGCCCCTCGACCATTCGGAGTTCCGGGTGCAGCACGCCGACGTGCCCGACATCGAGGCGGCCCTCACCAACCTGCTCACGCCCAGCGGCAACCTGCTCTCGGACGTGCGGACGGGCCAGATATTCGTCTGGGACACGCCCGCCGCCCTCCAGCAGATGCGCATGGCCGTGGAGAAGCTGGACCTTCCCGTCGAGTCGCGCACCTTCGAGCTGGAGCATGTCAACGTCGAGGACGTGACCGACGTGCTGGAGGGGCTGCTGAGCGAGCGGGGGACCATCCAGGTGGACCCCCGGTACAACACCCTCATCGCCTCCGACCTGCCGTCCCGCCTGGACAAGGTGAAGGAGACGCTGGCCCTGCTGGACCGCAAGCTTGAGACCCGCACCTGGGTCATCAAGTATGCGGACATTGATTTCATCGCCGACCAGATTGAGGCGTACATCCCCGGGGACATGGGCAGCATCGTCGTGAACGACCTCGTCCACCAGATCACGGTCACCGGACTGCCGTCCCGTCTGGACGAGATTGACCGGCTTATCCAGACCTGGGACATCAAGCGCGCGCAGGTGCTCATCGAGGCCTTCATCGTCGAGGTCACCGACGACGTTGAGCGGGCCTTCAGCGTGAACTGGTCCTACTTCGGCAACGCGGGCTCCTCGCCCATCTCCGTCTTCGGCGGAAAGGGCGTGACCAGTCCGGCCACCGAGGGCAAGGGCTCCGGCGAGCTCATGCAGGTGGGGCAGCTTCCCTACGCCATTCCGGCCTACGGCGAGCTGCAAACGGACAGCAGCGGCAACATCACCCGCCCGCTCCTCACGGACGTCCGGGGCAACCAGATCATAGACCGCTTCGCGGGCAACCGGCTGGCGGTCGCCCTCGACTACCTCGACAAGCAGAACAAGGCCACCATCCTCGCGTCGCCCAGGGTCACCGTGCAGGACGGCGAGGAGGCCACCTTCGAGAACGCCACCCGCGTGCCCTATGTGTCCGCGAGCACCTACTACGGCGGCGGCTACGGCGGCTACAACAACAACACGAACAACGGCACGAACAACAACACCAACCCCTATTACGGCTACGGGTACGGCGGCGGGCTGAACAACACCAACCGGGTCGAGTTCGTGGATGTGGGCACGATCCTCACGGTGTTCCCGCTCATTTCGGAGGACAGCACCATCCTGCTGGACATCAGCGCCGAGGACAGCACCTACACGGACAAGGATGTGACGGTCAACGACCAGAAGTCCACCATTCCCGAGAAGACCGCGCGCCGCGCCGACACCCAGGTCCGGGTGAAATCCGGGGAAACCATCGTTCTCGGCGGGCTGCGCCGGGACCGGTCCAGCCGCTCCACGACCAGAACCCCCTTCCTCGGCGACCTGCCCATCGTCGGCGGCCTGTTCCGCAACCCGCAGCGCAAGTCACTCAACAACTCCCTGCTCATTTTCATCACCACCACGGTTGTGGACGAGAACACCTCGCCCGAGGCCTCCGAACTCGCCGAGGCGGAGGCGGAGATGAACCGGGAGGCCCGCTACAACAAGAAGGACTTCTGGGGGCGGCTGCAGCACCGTGTCGCGGGCAGCGGGGAGGAGAGTGTCTCCGTGGGCCGCGAGGGCACGATTTACGCCGCCACAAGGCGGATGACGCTGGACGAGATCAGGGACCATTTCGCCGCGCTTCCGGCGGAAAAGACCGTCGTCGTCCGTCGGCATCCCGCCGCCCCGGCCATCGTGGTGAACACCGTGGTGGAGGCCGCCCGCGAGGCCAACCTGTCCGTTGAACTGGCCCAGGGCCCCACGCCCATCGTCCCGACGCTCCGGGACGTGCCCGCCCCCGATGCGGCCGGCGCCCCGGAACTCGTCCCCGCCACGCCGGTGGAGGAGGCGGCCGTCCCCGTGCAATAGGGGGCACGAGTAAACCCCGCGGAAACGCGCAAAACAGCCGCCCCGGATGGACGCATCCGGGGCGGCTGGATCGTTAACGCGCTGGGGCCGGGCTTAGGAAATGGCGCCCGTCGCCTTGCGGACTCCGCGGGGAGCCTTCGTGAACTTGCCGGCCTTGATGTAACGGGCGCAGACCTTCACCCGGCGGACGGTGCCGTTTTCGTCCACAATCCGCACCACCTGGAGATTCGGCTTCCAGCGGCGCTTGGTGATGCCGGTCACGTTCTGACCGATACCGCCCTCGCGCTTCGCCTTGCCCCGACGCACCACCCGGTGACCGACACTGGGACGCTTTCCGCTGTATTGGCATACTCTGGCCATGATGATCTCCTGAATTCAGCGTTGGGTTTCGTGGCCGGCAGAATGATATAATCCGACCGGAATGCCGCTGATAATAGCAAAACTCCGGACTTGATGCAAGTTCCCCGCCTTCCGATGGGAACGCCGGAACGCGGCCGGCACGCCGAACGCAAGGAGCGCGCCCGTTGTCCTTTCTTTCCAGAACAGCCTGGTTGTGCATGTTGCCGGTGCTTGCCCTCGCCGGGTGTGCCCGTTTGGGCGATCCCCTGAACCACGAGCTGCTCCCCCCGGACGCCCCCACGGTGGGCGGCATCCTCGACAGCCTGGCGGCGAATGAGGCGGGAATCGCCTCGTTCCGGGCCACCGGCACCGTCGTGCTGCAGTCTCCCGAGCTCGAATCCACCCAAATTTCCCGCGAAAGCACCATTCTCTTCCGGAGTCCCCTGGATCTCCACGTCATCGGCCGCAAGTACGGCACCCGCTTCGTGGAGCTCACCTGTTCCGGCGACGCGTTTTTGATCCAGTTTCCCACGGAGCGCCAGTTCTATTACCGGCCCGCCGGAGAGCGGCTGCAGACCGTCTCCACCTCCGAAATGGCCCGCGAAATGTTCCAGCCCGAGGCCTGGAGGCAGGTGTCCCCCGCCCGCGTCCGCGTGCTGGCCTATGACGCCGCCGCCCAAACCGTGGACATGGTCATTCTGGACCGGCGGGGCGGCCCGCCGCGGCGCTGGCTCCGCCTCCAGGGCAGCCCCTGGGTGGTCCTCGAAAACCGCCTGCTCGACCCCGACGGGCGGGAGCTTGCGGTCACGGTCAAATCGGAATACTACGTCAAGGACGGAATACGCTTTCCCGGCCGGGTTGAGTCCGTTTTTCCCGGAGAAGGCGCCCGGATGAGCTTCGCCCTCCGGAAAATGGACCTGAATCCCCCCGTGGAGGGGCAGGTGTTTGATCTCAAGCGGCAGGCCCGCGACCTCGAACGGCGGGGCTTCGCGCAGGTTGAGACGCTCCGAAACAGCGGCGGGGGAGGGGAGGCGGCACCCGACACGGGGCCCGACACGGGCATGGGCAGCGGGCTGCCGGCGGCATCGGGGAGCGGGACATCATGACAGCTTCCCCTCCCGAATGGCCTTTTCTCTCGGGACTGTTCCCCGAAGAGATCGCGGAACGGTACCAGCTTCGTCCGTACCAGGGGCGCCAGATATTTCAGTGGATACACCGAAAAGGGGAGCGCTCTTTTGAGAAGATGACCAATCTCCCCAAAGACCTGCGTGAGCGGCTGTCCCGGGAGTCCGTGTTTCCCGCCACAAGTGTTTCCAAACTCCAGGGCTCCTCCGCATCCGGAACAAGAAAGGCTTTGCTGCTTCTTGGGGACAAGGAGTGCATAGAATCGGTGCTGATTCCGGACCGAAACCGGTACACAGTGTGCGTCTCGTCCCAGGTGGGGTGTCCGCTGAAATGCGCCTTTTGCGCCACCGGACTCTCCGGATACAAAAGAAACCTGAACGCCGCTGAGATTGTGGAGCAGGTGATTCATTTGCGGGCGGCGGGGGAGGTGCCGGAATCGGCGGTGTGCAACATTGTCTACATGGGCATGGGCGAGCCCTTTTATAATTATGACGAGGTGAGGAAGAGCATCCGGATACTCATGCACCCCGAAGGGCTGGGGACCGGCGCCCGTCACATCACCGTCTCCACCGCCGGGGAGGTCACGGGGATCGGGCGGTTTGCCGCCGAGGAGTGGCAGGTGCGCCTGAGCGTGTCCCTGCATGCGGCCCAGGAGGAGAAACGCTCCCAGTTGGTGCCCCTGAACCGGAAGTTCGGCCTCCAGCGCCTCCATGCCGCCCTCAGGGATTACAACCAGCGCACTGGACGGCAGTTTACCCTGGAGTGGACCCTCCTGGACGGCGTGAACGACACGGAGGACGACGTGCGGGACTTGGTGCGGTTCACCAGGGGGCTGGACGCCAGTGTTAACCTCATTCCCTGGAATCCCGTTTCCGGGTTGCCGTACCGGCCCGGCACCCCGGCCGCCTGCGAGGCCTTCCTGGCGCATCTGACCCGCTCGGGTGTCCGGGCAACCCTCCGCAAGGAGAAGGGGCGGGACATAGACGCTGCCTGCGGCCAGCTACGGCGCTCTGCCATCGGCGGCACTCTGTCGCCTGAGTCCTCGGACACCTCCCCAGACGAAGCCTGATATTATCGGACATGAAATCGTGTCCAGCCCAGAGAGTGCCAAAATAGAGCAGTAATCCCGTGTCGGCCAGGAAGAGGGGAGGGGGGCCTCGGCGCTCCCAGCACGCCCATCTCGCCAAGCCGCCGCCTCCCCCCTTTTTCGCCCATTTTCCCCGACCGCTCCATTTCTCAACACCGCACAAAAACCACTGAAAAACGGGATAACTCGGCGGTAATGAAGATTCATGTGAGAATTTTAAAGTATTTATAATGAAGCCTTTAGTGATTCAATGATTCATTACTGTGTCAGGTCACAATATGGCAAGATATTTCCAGGCCCAGGCGCTTTGTCGTGGGCTTCAGGATCCTTGTGTCGGATGGGAACGTTTCGCAACAGGGCCTTCCCTGAGGCGCAGGCACAAGCTCCATAATCAAACGCCCCCAAAGACCACATAATATATATTATCAGACATCAAGAGATGCCAAGTCGGTATGAGTGCGAATGAAGCTGTATAGGTCTTCCAAGATGGTTTCTGATGTGTTTTGAGTGGGGTCCCTGTCAGGGGCCAGCCAAGGATGGCACGAGCTTCCAGCCCGTGGTTCTTGGACCACATCCCCGACCGAAAATCACTGGATGGAAGCCCGTGCCACCTCCCCGCGCGTCTCTGGTGTCCTCTTCAGGACGGGGTCTCCCACGGAACCCTCGGTCTGGAACCCCGTGCCACCTCCCTGCGCGTCTCGTGTATCCCTCTTCAGGACGGCTCCTCAGCCTGGAAGTTCCCTGGGGTGTGGTCGTTTCGTCCATGCACATGGTGACGTGTTGGGGCACGTTGGGGGAACGCGGCCGGGGCGTTCCTTCCGGGGATGTCTTCTGCCTCTTCCGAAGGCATGCCCCCCCCCCTCTCCCCTGTCCGCCGAGACTAGTCGTCCTCCAGCGGCGTCTCCTTTTCGACCGGGGCCTCATAGGCGGCCGCCAGGGCGCGCACACGCTCCGTGATACGGCTGCAGGCCTTAATCACCTGCTGGTCGTCTGTCTCCCGCGCGCGCTGGAGTTCACGCAGTTCATGTTCCAGTTCCACGGCGGCCTGGACAATAAAATGGTGTGTATTTAATGTTTTTCGTTCAGATGCGATCCTAAGCATCCGTTCCGTCACGCGGTCCCCGAGCTCCTGCGTATACTTTGGATTCAGGATGACGGGGACTTCCAGCGTGGTGTTTTCAACGGTGATTCTGCAGGTTTCCTGTGAGCTCATCTTTCAAACTCCCCCGCCAGGGAATGCGCGTATTCCAGCAAAAGCAGGGTGTGCTGCCGCACCTCCTCCTGTCGTGCCTTTAGACGCTCATTTTCCCGGATTACACCGTGGAGCCTGTCCACTGTCTCCTGCAAAATGGTGGCTTTCCTCCCGGAATTCCAATATTCCTGCAGGGCGCGCTCCTTGTCCTCCTGCTCCCTTTCCAGCCGGGAATGCGTCTCCGCCAGCACCTCGGCAAGCGCCTGAAGCGCGGTCTCGAGCTGCTCCAACTGGCTGCGCACAAGGGGGTTCATGGGGATGTTACCTCAGTTCGGCCTGATGCTTTTCCCGCAGGGACCGGAGGATTTTATCCATGCTCTTCTGCGTGTCCTGGTCTGTGAGGGTTTTCTCAGTGGACTGGAACACGAGGCTCAGGGCGATGCTCTTCTTTCCTTTCGGCAACTGGGCGCCCTGGTACACGTCGAAGATGTCCACCCGCGTGAGCAGGTTTCCGCCGGCTTTCCGGACCGATTCCACGAGGGTGCCCGCCGGGATGCCGGTGTCCACGACCACAGCCAAGTCGCGCAGGGACGGGGGAAACGGCGGAATGGCCTGGAACTGGGGTTTGCCCGGCGCGAGGTCCAGAAGGGCCTGAATGTCCAGCTCGGCGACAAAGACCGGCGTGGTGAAGTCCAGGCCACGCGCGACGGAACCGGCCACCTGCCCCATAATGCCCACTTTTTCGCCCGCCACGACCACTTCCGCGGCCGTTCCCGCCGCGTAGAGGTCCATCTGGGACGGGGAAAACGCGCATTCCTGTCCGAAAAAGGCGGCGACCACCTCCACGCAGCCCTTGAGGTCATAGAGGTCCGTGAGCCGGTCCGGGGCCGACCAGTGGCTCTCCCCTGCCGGTCCGGAAAGCAGCAGGCCGAGGCGCATGGGCTCATCCGCCAGGTCCTGTCCCGCCACGGGCAGGTACACCGGCCCGATCTCAAAGGCCGCCAGCCGGGCATTGCCCCGCTTGTGGTTGGTCTCGGCGTTTGTGAGGAGGCCGGGAATCAGGCTGGTGCGCATGCCCGCGTGGTTCTCGCTGAGGGGGTTCTGCAAGAGGACCATCTCCCCGCAATACCCGCCCAGGCCAAGGCGTTGGACCGCCGCCGGAGAGCTGAATGTCCAGTTGTAAAATTCTGACAACCCCCTGTTCACCAGGCACTTGCGGAGAAGGGACACCTTCTTCTCGTGCGGGGCGAACACCTCCTCCGACTGCCGAACCCGGGGAATGGTGGCGGGGACACGGTCATATCCGTAGAACCGCACGATTTCCTCGATCAGGTCGGTCTCCATCTTCAGGTCATGGCGCCACGAGGGCACGCCCACGGTGATCCCGTCCGCGTCCTCCCGCTCCACGCGGCATCCCAGGCGTTCCAGAATGGTGCGCTGTTCGGGCGCGGGAACCGCCATGCCCAAGAACGCATCGGTTCGCGCGGTGCGCAGGGCGATGCTGCGGGGCGCGGGCTTCGCCGGATATTCGTCAATGACCCCCTCCCGGACGGTGGCCCCCGCCAGCGCGCACATCAGGGCGGCGGCGCGGTCAATGGCGTACCGGGCCATTTCGGGGTCGCTTCCCCGCTGGAAATGCTGGGCGGCCTCTGTGACCAGGCCCAGTTTCCGGGCGGTGCGGCGCACCGACGCGGGTTTGAACACGGCGCTTTCGAGGAGAATCCGGGTGGTCCCCTCCCCCACCTCGCTGTCCGCGCCGCCCATGACGCCGGCCACAGCCTGGGGATTCTTCGCGTCGGCGATGACCAGCATGTCCGGCTCCAGGGCGCGTTTCATGCCGTCCAGCGTGGTGATGGCCTCGCCGGGGGCGGCGGTGCGCACCACGATCCGGTTCTCCGCCAGCAGGTCGAAATCAAAGGCGTGCAGTGGGTGCCCGGTCTCCAAGAGGACATAGTTGGTGATGTCCACGATGTTGCTGATGGGACGCTGTCCGGCGGCGATGAGCCGCTGGGCCATCCACAGGGGCGACGGGCCGACCTTCACATTCTCCAAAATGCGGGCCATGTAGCGCGGGCAGGCGTCCGAATCCTCAATCCGCACGGACGAGACGTCGGCGGCCTGCCCTCCCTTCTCGTCCAGCGCCACGGCGGGAATGCGCAGCTCCTTCCCGTAATAGGCGGCCAGTTCCCGGGCCACGCCGATCATGCACGCCCAGTCGCCCCGGTTCGGCGTAACCTCAATCTCCACAACCACATCGTTGAGGCCGAGGTACTCTTTGGCGTCCATGCCGAGGGGGGCGTCCTCCGGCAGGATCATGAGGCCCGAGTGGTCCTCCCCCAGGCCGAGTTCGCGGGCGGAGCACATCATGCCCTGCGACTCTATGCCGCGCATCTTGCGCTTCCCGATGGCGAAGCCGCCGGGCAGGGTCGCGCCGATGACGGCCGCAGGCACGCGGTCCCCCGGCTTCATGTTCTTCGCGCCGCACACGATCTGGAGGGGGGCCTCCCCCCCGGTGTCCGTGCGGCAGACCACCAGATTGTCCGCGTCGGGGTGCGGGTCAATGCTCAGGATCTGCCCGATGACCACGCCGGAAATCTCCTTTCCGGGCTCGGTCACCTTCTCGATTTCGAGACCGAGCATGGTCAGGCGCTCGCAGAGCTCCTCCACCGGGATGTCCAGGTCCACATACTCCTTCAGCCAGTTCAGCGAGATCTGCATGGTCAGAATTGCTCCACGAAACGGGTGTCGTTTTCATAAATGTGGCTGATGCTTCCGATGGCGTGGCGGACCATGGCGATGCGGTCCAGCCCCAGCCCGAAGGCAAACCCGGAATAGCGCTCGTAGTCATAGTTGACGGCGCGGAACACCTCCGGGTGCACCATGCCACAGCCCAGCACCTCCAGCCAGCGGCTCTTGACCGCGCCGGTCTGGCGGTCCACGGCGGTCCAGAGGATGTCCATCTCCGCCGACGGCTCCGTGAAGGGGAAGAAATGGGGCCGGAACCGGATCTGGGTGTCGGGCCCGAAGAAGGCGTGCACAAACTTCATCAGGGTGCCCTTCAGGTCCGTGAAGGTGACCCCCTCGTCCACCAGCAGCCCCTCCAGCTGGAAGAACATCGGGCTGTGGGTGGCGTCATTGTCCACGCGGTAGACGCGCCCCGGCACCACCACCGCCACCGGCGGCTTGGTCCGCTCCATGACGCGGATCTGCACCGGGGAGGTCTGGGTCCGCAGCACCACGCCCGGCTTCACGAAGAACGTGTCGTGGGAATCGCGGGCCGGATGGTCCGACGGGGTGTTCAGGGCGTCGAAGTTGTAATACTCCGACTCGATGTCCGGCCCCTGGGCGACCTGGAACCCCATGTCCGAGAAAATGCCGATGATTTCCCCCGCCACCTGGTTCAGCACATGCGTGTGGCCCAGGGGGAACCCGGTGCGGCCGGGGAGCGAGAAATCGCAGGCGGACTCCACGGCGCGCCGGGCCTCGGCCTCCCCTTCCAGCGCGGTCTTGCGCGCGTCCAGGGCCTGCGAGATGGCGTCGCGGGTCTCGTTGGCGGCCTGCCCGGCGAGCGGGCGCTCCTCGGCGGGGAGGGCCGCGAGGCTCTTCAGGATTTCGGTGATCTGCCCCTTGCGGCCGAGGAACCGGACCCGGATGTCCTCCAGGGCCTTCAGGTCGTCGCACCCGGCGATGACGCCCAGGGCGTCCTGCCGAAGCTCATTCAGGCGTTCTTTCATGTCCTCTTTCAAATCCTTGCAAGTAAGTGGTTTATGCAAAACGGGATGCCCCGTTTACACGCCCTCAAACAGCGCGCGCCCGACGCGCACCTGGGTCGAGCCCTCCTCAATGGCGGTCTCGAAATCGTCCGTCATGCCCATGGAGACCTCCGGCAGGCCATGCGCGTTCGCGAGACGCTTCAATGCCGAAAAGCAGGCCCGGAGCGTCACCTCCGGCGCGCCGAACGGCGCCATGGTCATCAGTCCCTCGATGCGCAGCCGGTCAAACCCGCGCAGGGTTTCCCACTGCTCCGCAAAGGTCGCCGGGGTGAACCCGTGCTTGGACTCCTCGCCGGACACGTTCACCTCCACCAGCACCCGCAGGAAGCGGTCCTGCTCCTCGCAGCGTTTCTGGAGGGCCTCAGCAGCCCTCACCCGGTCCAGCGCGTCAAAACACGCGCAATGCGCCACCACCTCCGGGGCCTTCCGCGTCTGGAGCGGGCCAATGAGATGCCACACAATGTCCTCCGGCGCCTCCAATGTCTTCGGCACCGCCAGCTCCACCCGGTTCTCCGCCATCTCCCGCACCCCCAGGCGGTGCAGTTCGCGGATTTCCGCCATCCCGACGGTCTTCGTGACCGCGACCAGGCGCACCGCATCCGCCGGACGCCCGGCCCTTTCGGCAGCAGCCTGGATGCGGTCCTGAACCCGCCGCAGATTGTGCGCAATCGCCTTCAAATTCAATGGAGAAACCCTTCCGGGGGAAACGGGATGACGCTCACGGAAGCTAAGAATAATCCGCAGGGCCTGACCGGTGCAACTTTGGGGGCGTGGCGGGCAGGGGCTGTGGACGAAGTGGACGCTGTGGACGACGTGGACAGCGCGCGCGGAGCGCGCCTTGGAGTGCGGCAGCTTGCTGCCGCCTTTCCTCGCGCGGGCTTGCCCGTGCGGGCGGTGCCCCGGCCTACTTCACCGGGGTCAGTCCGCAGGCCCACGCGGTGCCGCGCCGGAAGAGCTCTCCGACGGCAGCCGGCGCATAGGCGGCCCCGTTGTGGCCGATCACGCAGTGAAACACCCGGAGCCCCGGCGTGTCCACCGTGAACGCGATGGGGTATTCCTTCCCGTCCACCTTGCTCACGGCGTCGCACAGCACATGGATGGGTGTCGTTCCGTCGAGGCAGGTGTACAGCTCGTCCGTGGTCTGGAAATCTTTCATCCCCTGAACCACCGGATGGGACGCGTCCCGGACGCGCACGGTGAACTCCCCGTGGGGGTCATGGGCGCGGAGCGCGGGGTTCCACACCCGGCCGGCGGTGGTGACGAAGTCCGGCCACTCCTGAAAGGCGCCGCAGGCGAAATGGGTCAGCACCACGCCGCGTCCGCTCTCGGAGTATTGGCGCAGCCTCTCTCCTTCCACGGCCCCCATCGGGATGTTCTCCGCGTAGTTCTTGAAATGCACCACCACCGCGTCAAAGGCCGGCAGCAGCGAGGAGCCCACCATCGCCGGACTCTCGCAGACATAGGTTTCCATCCGGTCATCGGCCCGCATCACCTCCACGAACGCGCGGCTGGTCTCGGGCCACGGATGCCCCGGATAGTCCTCCCCGGTCACCACCAGCACCCGCTTCTTTGCCGCGCCCTCCGGTTTCGGACGCCCCAGCAGCGCCACCTCGCCGAGGGCGGGCGCGACACCGTTTTCCCCGACGCACGCCACCAGCAGCTCCGCCTGACCGGCGGGGACGGGCAGCAGCACCCGCGCGGGGACGGGCTTGCCCTGGTCAAAGGCCGCCGCCGTCACCAGGGGCAGCACCTCCTGCCAAACCACGGGATCCCCCGTTCCAAACACGACAGACTGCCGGGGCAGCTTCTTGCCCTGGGCAGTGAACGCCATGCCCAGCAGAGATTCCCAGTCCCCCTTCATTCCCGTGACGGTGAATTCGGCCCGCGCCGGATCCCCGCCGGTGGTCTTCTTCAGGACCGGCCCGTCCGTTCCCTCCTCCCCCGCGCGGGCGACTACCTGGAAACCGGTCGGGAACAGGTGGGACTCCCAGACCTCTGCGGCGTGGCCCGCCGTCGCCGCCATCATCCCAGCGAGGAGCACGAAGCCCGCCGCCCGTCTTGAGCAAGAAGGTTCCGCCTTCACAATCCTGTCTCCTCGGGGATGTTGAGTTCCTTCAGCGTTCCGCGCAGCCATGCGAGGGACTTCTCGATGAGCGGCCCGCCCTGCCCCTCGCACTCCATGCTCAGGGTGCCCGTGAACCCGCCGTCGCGGAGGATTTCCAGGCACTGGCGGATGTTGTCCGCGTTCACGCCCTCGCCGATGGCGCACTGGCTGACGGCGATGCCCGTCTGGCCGCCGCGCGCCACGGCGGCGAGGGACTCGCTCACGTCCTTCACATGCACGTGGCGGATGCGGCCGAGGAAGCGGCGGCAGAAATGCACGGGGTCCTGCCCGGCGATGAACGAGTTGCCCGTGTCGAGGTTAAGGCCGAAGAACGGGCTGTCGCAGAAGCCCAGCATCTCCTCCAGCCGGTCGGGGTTCGTGGTGAAATACCCGTGCACCTCGATGTTCACATGGATTTCATAGGCCTCGGCCACGGCGAGGATCTCGCGGTACATCCGCCGCATCTGGTCCATGGACTCCGCCTCCGTCAGGTCCGCCGGCTTGTGCAGGCCGTCCGTGGTGGCGATGCAGGGGCACCCGGCCAGCTTCGCCCACGGGAGGGACTTCAGCACATAAGGCAGCCCGCGCGACGGGCCGTCCGCGCCGGAAAGCGGAAACGCCGCGTCCACCTGGGAGAACCGGAGGCCCAGCGCCTCCATCCGGCGGCGCAGCAGCAGCGGGTCCTCATACAGGGCCACATGCGGCTGGTACCCCAGCCCGTGGATCCAGCTCACGCCGTCAATGAGCCCGCATTCGATGCGGCCGACGCCCTGCCCGTGGGCCCACTGGACGCACTTGTCGAAGTCCCAGTAGGCGCTGTTGAACGCGTCCGTGTGAAATCCGATCCGCATGGTGCCGTCTCCTGTGTTTGCCCCGGCAGACGCGGGGGCCGCCAGCGGCAAGATAGCAGAAAGCCCGGCGGCGAATAAAGCGGGGTGGTGGACGAAGTGGACGTTGTGGACGGAGTGGACGAGGTGGACGAGGTGGACGAGGTGGACAGGACGGCCCTGCGCGGATAGCGTTCTTTCTGTCCACTCCGTCCACTCTGTCCACCTCGTCCACATGTCCGGTGCGCGCCGCGCGCGCTTGAGGCGCTTTCGCCGCGCGTGCTATAACCGGCGCACGGAGGCCCGCCCATGAAGACCACCCCGCAGAAATCCCCCTTCACCCCCGCCGAGCACGTCGGCATCACCCTCGCCATGGGGCTGATGGGCATGTACTTCTGGGCGATCCGCGGCACGGGCGGCTATGGCGGCGCGCAGGGCGCGGTGGTGGCGGGGCTGGGGTGGGCGCTGCTCTGGCAGATTTTCTCCTCCGTCGGCGCGGCGCGCGCCGGCACGCCGCCCCGCTCGCCGTGGATCCTTGCGGCCATCATCCTCGGCGTGGGCGTGGGCGGCATGACGGGCTACGGCGTGTACACCGCCTGGGTGCGCGGCGAGTTCTTCCTGAATCATCCCGCCGGCATGCGGCCCGTGGCCCCGTGGACCGGCTATGCCATGCTCTTCGTCTGTGGCCTGCACTGGGGCGGCGTGGCGGGCGCCTTTATCGCGTGGGCCCTCGCGGGCCCCGTGTCCCGCAAAACCTGGATCCTCCGCATGGCCTCGGGCATCGCGGGCGCGCTGCTGGCCGTGCAGTTTGTCAGCCGCCTCCCCCAGCTCTTCCTCCCCTTCCACGCCGAGGGCCTCTATCTCGACCCGGCCAACGAGACCTGCATCCGCGCCGCGGGATCCATGGAGAATGTCTTCTCCCATGTCGGCCTCTTCCTCGGGTTCCTGGTGTGTGAGTTGGCGCGCGGCAACCGGCGCGGCGCGGTTGGGATGCTGCTCATCGCCCTGGGCTTCGCCCTGCCCTTCGCCGCCGGCGGATATTGGCACACCCTGCGCGAGGCTTCCCTGCAGCTCGACTGGTGGAAGAACTGGGAGATGTCCATCGGCCTCGGCGGCGGCCTCACCCTCGGGGGGGCGTTCTGGGCCGTCCACCGCGAACCCGCCCCCGCCCGGACACGGAGCGATGCCCCCCTCGCCGTTCGGATACTGCTCGGACTCGCCCTGTATGTCACGGTCCGGGGCGCGATAAAGGGCGTTCTGGCCCACGAAGAAGTGGACTCCAAGGCCTTCATGAACAGTCTGGACGTTGTCGTCCTGATGCTGGGCGCGCTGGGATTCTTCCTGTACCGCGCGGCGGGGAAGTATCGCGCCGGGTTTCTCTCCCAGCTTCCCGCGGGGGCGCTCCTCGCCGGGCTCGGCGTCATCTGTCTTTGCGGCTATGCCGTCACCCTGCCCGGCGACCCCAGCACGGGCCGCAGCTTCCTGCTGGCCGTGTATACTGGGGACGTCCTGGCGGGCGGCCTGATTATGCTGGGCGTGCTCCACGGCGGACGCGGCGCATCGCCGTCCGCCCCGGACCCGCGCTGACCGAAGCACGGCGAAAAAGAACCAGGGAGGATGGGATCATGGCACGGGGAATCGTCTGGACGGCGGCGGTCCTGCTGGCGGCGTCGTCGTCGTTCGCGGAACTGCAATACGTGAAGGTGGGTGCGGGTGCTGGGCCTTGGTTTGAATCCACCCTCCCCCAGCACCGCCTGATTGTCAACAACGACGGCACGAACCTCTTCTGGCGGGACGACCTCACGATGGACATGGTGCGCCGCCATGCTGCCGAGTGCCCGGACGCCGTGACGACTTACATGGTCTGCCCCAACGGCATCCACAAAATGATGTACCCCAGCGCGCTCGAGGAGCTGTCCACGCGCGGCGCCCTGCCCGCGCTGGTCGCCCAGGGCGAGGACCCCTTCGGCGCCTTCCTTGCGGCGCTGAAGACCCGGGGCTTCGAGGTCTTCATCACCTTCCGCATGAACGAGGTCCACAACGTGGACCAGCCCAACGAGCCCGACCTCTGCGCCTTCTGGCGCGACCACCCGGAGTGGCATGTCCAGCCCGACGCCCCCCTGGGGAACTGGATGGCCCACTGTCTCGACTATTCGCGGCCCGAGGTGCGCGACCGGACCGTCGCCCTCGTGTCGGAGCTGCTGGAGAAGTACCGCCCCGACGGCGTCGAGTTGGACTGGATGCGCTTCCCCCGCCACCTCTCCGGCACGCCGGAGCAGGTCTGGGAAAAGCGCGGCGCGCTGACCGAAGTCGTCGAGGCCGTCCGCAAGAAGGCCGGGGAACTGTCCAAACGCCTGGCCCGCGAGGTGAAGGTCTCCGTCCGCGTGCCCACGAGCGCCGCCGGATGCCGCGCCCTCGGCGTGGACCTCGGCGACTGGGCGCAGCGCGGGCTGGTGGACTTCGTGACCGCCTCCCCCTTCCTCGCCAGCGATTTCCACATGCCCCTGGCGGAGCTGCGGGCCCTCATCGGGAAGGACATGCCCCTCTACGCCGCCATCGAGATCGGCCACTCCGGCCGCAACCACACCGAGGCCTCCCTCCACGCCGCCGGACTCGGCCTCTACGGCTCCGGCGCGGACGGACTCTACCTCTTCAACTTCCCCTGCTGGCGCGAGACGCAGGAGGCCCCGCCCTGGTCCTGGGTGCCCCCCCTCCGCGACCCCCAATGGCTCACCCTGGGCGCCCTCGACTTCCCCCTCATCAACGGCGCCCACCGCGTGGCGGGCGTGGACCTGACCGCCCCCCTGCCCCTCACCGTGCCGCCCAAGCAGACCGTCTCGATGGTGTGGCCCCTGCCCCGGCAGGCCGTGGAGAAGGCCGCCGTGCTGGAGAGCCTGCGCCTGACCCTGGACGCCGACGCCCCGCTTGCCGCCCGCCTCAACGGCGAGGCCCCCGGCGAGAACGGCGCCCTTCCCGCCGCCGCCCTCCGCGCCGGGGACAACACCCTCGAACTCCAGAACAACGGCGACACCCCCGTGGTCCTCCAGGACGCCCACCTCCTCCTGGCCTTCCCCCCGGCGGCCCCCGTCTTCCCCACCCTCCCGGAGGAACAGTGTGTTTACGTCTCCCCCGCCGGCTCCGACAGCAACCCCGGCACCCGCGAGGCGCCCGTCGCCACGCTCGAAGGGGCGGCGAAGGCGTTTCAGGGGCGCGGCACGCCGCCGCAAGGAACGGAACAGTGCGTGTGGGTTGCCGGGGGCACCTATGACATGAACGGGCTTGGGAAGCTGTTGCCTGGGTACTTGGAAGGTGGATGCAAACACCTCTACCTGAGAGCCTTTCCGGGAGAGACCCCGGTGTTTTCTGCCGGATGGTCCGTGGGGGGATGGAAGGACGCTGGGGATGGGCGTTGGAAGAGCGGTGATGTTGGGCACGAAAAGGTCATTTTTTGCCACGACATGCTGTATGTCAACAACCGGCGCGCCGTGCGCGCGCGGGCACCCTTCCCCGAAACATGGGAACGATGGGGGGACTACGACCATGTGGACGGTGAGGCCGGGTATCGGATTCCAGGCACGGCACTGGTGGGAAGCAAACCAGGCAATTTGGCGGGGGTCGTCTACTTCAACTCGTGGGCGCACATGGTCTGTCCGATTCGGGAGATCCGTCCCGACGGTGACGGCGGCACGCTCCTCGTCATGCGTCAGCCCGACTTCTTTCTGGCGCACCGCAAGGAGGGGGCGCCCGCCCGCGACCCTTCGTATATAGAGGGCCTCCCCCCCCTGGTGGATGAGCCGGGAGAGTTCTGCTTTGATGATCAGGAGCGGGTGTTCCTCTACAAACCCCGCGACGGGGAGACCATGGACAGCGCCGTGGCCGTCGCTGGCGGCCGCGGGTGTTCTCTCTACGCCCAGAGATACGAAGTCCGGCTGTCAATTTGGTCTGAAGGAATCACGTTCTCTGATGTGGACTCAAGCCTTTCG
>JAPXRP010000020.1:0-361 GCA_033813475.1 Candidatus Hydrogenedentota bacterium | reverse complement strand
TTCGGATCGCGGGCATGTGGATGTTCAGTCCAATTATTGTCTCAACGGGATCCCCAGCAACATTATCGAAAGGAATGGGTCCATTGCGGCGCTTCACAATGAGTTCTGGGGGCATGGTTACGGGATGTTTCTAGGCGAAAGTGTGCTGTCCCGGTGCGTTTTCAAGCGGTTTGGCGTGGGCTCGCTGAGGGTCGATGGTGGAGCCACCCTCCACCAGTGCGTTTTCGAGGACATCGGCGGCACGGCGGTGACGGTCGGCGGGGTGAGCAGGGAGGATCATCATCCGTCTTTCCGAGGCGGCGGCACCGGCGACGTGGTGATCTCGGAGTGCGTGTTCCGGAACTGCGGGGTGGAGTATGAG
>JAPXRP010000019.1:0-37558 GCA_033813475.1 Candidatus Hydrogenedentota bacterium | reverse complement strand
AACGATCTCCACCGGGAGATGCTCTCCACGGCCCAGACATCGGCGGACGTGTACGCCGCGCAGAAACTGCTTGTGTTTCTGGAGAGTCTCGCCTCCGGACTGCCCGCGCCGGGCATCTACAGCATTGAGATCACCTTCGGCACCTATCTCTCCCTGGGCTACAACCGCCCGGCCACCGACAGGCCCTGGGACATGGAGGCCGCTCTGGTCCGCGAGGACTACTGAGCCGCATCCCCCATCAGCGCGCCGAAGCCGTCGCGCCACGTCGGGAAACGGAACGCATACCCCGCCCCCCGCAGCGAACGGTTGGAGACGCGGCGGAATCCCCCGTGCATGACGGGCGCCCCCGTGTCGGGCGGGGACGCGTCCGCCGCAAGCGTCACGCCCGCCCGCGCGGCGAGCCAGGCCAACACCTCGGCGCGCGGCGCGGGCGCGCCGTCCACGGCGCAATAGACGGGCGCGGGCGTGTCCTGGGCCGCCAGAAAGGCCAGCGCCCCCGCGCAGTCGTCGCGGTGGACCAGGTTGAGGATGCGCCGCTCGTTGGGGCGGACCACCGCCCGGCCCGAGCGGACCTCCTCCAGAAGGCGGGTGCGTCCCGGGCCGTAGATGCCCGCCAGCCGGACCACCGTGGCGGGAAAGGGGCCCTCCAGAAAGACGCGTTCCCCCTCCAGGAGTGTCTGCCCGGAGAAGGTCTTCGGTTCCGTGGACGACAGTTCGTCCACCCATTCGCCGTCCTGCTGGTGGTAGACCCCGGTGCTGGAGGTGAAGAGCACCCGCCGAGGGGACTGGCCCGCCGCGGCAAGGGCGCGCAGGAGACCGCGCGGTCCGTCCACATAGGCCCGCCGGTAGGCCTCCGGCGTGGAGGCGTCCGCCGAGGCGGTGTAGAAGACCCAGTCCAGCGGAACGTCGGGCAGGGGCGGCCCGCCCTCCGCGCACAGGTCGCCCGTCAGGATGCGGACGCCGCCGCCGCGCGGTTCGGCGCGGCGGCGCAGCCCCCAGACGGTGTGGCCTGAAGCGGTCAGGGCGGCGCCCAGCGCCGCCCCGACGTATCCAAACCCGGCAATGAGGGCATTCGCCATGCGCGGGTGTCTCCCGGTTGTCCGCGTCAGCCGTTGACGCGCTGGAACTCGGCCATGAAGTCGCAGAGGGCTTTCACGCCCTCGACGGGCATGGCGTTGTAGATGGAGGCGCGCACGCCGCCGACGGAGCGGTGGCCCTTGAGCCCGTCGAGGCCCGCCTTCTTCGCCTGGTCAATGAACATCGCCTCCTGCTCCTCGGTGCCGGCGCGGAAGGTGACGTTCATGAGGGAGCGGTGCGCCTTTTCGGCGTGGCCGCGGTAGAAGCCGCCGCTGTTGTCAATGGCATCGTACACCATGGCCGCCTTCATGCGGTTGAGCTCGCCCATCTTCTCCAGTCCGCCGATCTCGTCGCGGAGCCACTTCATGACCAGGCCGATGATGTAGATGGTGAAGGTGGACGGCGTGTTGTACATGGAGTCGTTCTCGGCCAGCACCTTGTAGTCAAGAAGCGGCGGCAGGTTGGCCGGAACGCGCTCCAGCATGTCCGCGCGCAGCAGCACGACCGCCGTGCCCGAGGGCCCGACGTTCTTCTGGGCGCCGGCGTACATGAGGGCGTACTTGCGCGGGTCGAAGGGACGGCACAGGAAGTCGGACGATGCGTCGCAGAAAAGCGGCTTGCCCTTCACATCGGGCTCGGCGGCGAACTGGATGCCCTGGATCGTCTCGTTGGAGGTCATGTGGACGTACTCGGCTTCGGGGTCGAGGTCCAGCTCGGCGTCGGCGGGCATGCGCACGAAATTGTCGGCCTTGCCGGACCACGCGGCCCGCACCGTGCCGAAGCGCGCGGCGTCCTTCATGGCCTTGGAGGCCCAGGAGCCGACGTGAAGGTAGTCCGCCTTCTTCCCCGCGAGGAAGTTCATCGCCAGCATGGTGAACTGCTGCGTCGCGCCGCCGGGGGTAAAGAGGACGTGGTAGTCGTCGGACACGCCAATGAGCGACTTCAGATCGGCCTGGGTCTGCTCCAGAATCTTCAGGAAGGTCTTGGACCGGTGGCTGATCTCCATGATCGAGGCGCCCGCGCCCGGGAAGACCGGAAGGTCGGCCTTGGCCTGTTCGATGACGGGCAAAGGCAGGGTGGCGGGGCCGGCGGAAAAATTGAAAACGCGTGCCATGTGAGGAGGTCTCCCTGTTGTTTGTGCGGGTTGGCGCGGAAATCGGTCACCCGCCCCGCCTCCCGACACATCCGGGAGGGAGTGACCAGCCCCGCAGGGGGGACGGCCGATGCCGCGCTGAATGGGCGGAATTATACTCCAGCCCCGGGGGCATTCCCAAACCGGAAAAACACTACCTGACCGAGGGGTCGTAGGGGTTTCCGTTGCCGTCGGTGCGGTTCCACACGGGATCCCGCTCCGGCGAAAGCAGGGGCGCGTAGCGGTGGGGACGGCGGTAGGCGTTGCCCCAGATGCTCTTTCCGCGGGCGGCTCGGATCTTCTCCATGTCGAAGCGGGCCAGATAGACCCCCTCCTTCTTTCCGGCCAGCACCAGGCATTTCCCGTCGGGCGCGTAGGCCACGGAGCGCCCCTCGTAGTGGTCTCCGGCATAGTTGGCCATCGCCGTGCCCAGCAGGTTTTCAAAGGCGCGCACCTTGAACTGGTCCAGCCGCAGCTCCTCGAGCCGGCACGCGTTGGGGGTGAGGATGATCTCGGCCCCCTGCAGCATGAGGATGCGCGCGCTTTCGGGGGCCTCGCGGTCGAAGCAGATCATCGCGCCGACCTTCACCGGGCCGGACCGTGTGTCGAGGGTCCCGGTGAAAAAGGCGTCGCCCGGCGTCATGTTCCGCTCCATGTGCTTGAAGTCGCTGGTGTGCACCTTGGCGTAGGTGAACACCTCCGCGCCGTGGCGGTCGAAAAGCGTGAGGGTGTTGCGGAGCCCGTTGTCCGCCTCCTCGAGATAGGTGACGCCGACGGCCATGTCCAGCTCCGCCGCGAGCCCGGCAAAACGCCGCACCCAGGGGCTGTCCTTCCGCACGGCCCTGGCCTGAAACGCCCCGCGCCACCCTGCCTGCTCCGGATCGGGGCGTGTGTAGCCGATGGACCACATTTCCGGCATGAGCGCGACGTCGGCACCCTTCTCCGCCGCCTCCCGGCAGAACCGGTCCGCGGTGGCCGCGTTGGCCTCCAGATTGTCCCCTTCCGGGGCCATCTGGAGCAGCGCCACGGTGATTTCCGCGCCGCGCGCGGGTCCGCCCGCCAGAAACGCCGCCAGCAAACCCAGGGTCCATGTCAGCCGCATGATGTATTCCTTCGTTGAAAACCAATGAAGGCATGGTATCATGGTGGCCGGGAACGCGTCATCCGAACGCGGCTGTTGGACCCATAAACGAGGAGGGCGGAGCGGTGGCAGAGGACAAGACGACGGCAGCACGGCTGGACCGGGCGCAGGGGTGTATGCTGGGGCAGCTCGCCGGGGACTCTTTGGGGTCGCTGGTGGAATTCATGCGGCCGGAGGAAATCCGGGAGGAGCACCCGGACGGGGTGTGGGACCTGGAGGACGGCGGCTCCTGGAACACCTTGGCGGGACAGCCGACGGACGACTCGGAAATGGCGCTGGCCCTGGCCCGGTCGCTGGCGGAGCGGGGCTCCTTCAACCCCTCCGCCGTGCGCTCAGCCTATGTGGACTGGCTGCACTCCCACCCCTTTGACATCGGGAACACCGTGTCGTCGGGGCTGCGCGGCTTTCTGAACCGGGACAGCCAGGCCAACGGCGCCCTGATGCGCGTCAGCCCGCTGGGCATCTTCGGCGCGGGCCGGCCGGAGGATGATGTGGCGGCGTGGGCCGCCGCGGACGCCGCCCTCACGCACCCCCACCCCGTCTGCGTCGGGGCCAATGTGCTGTACACGCTGGCCATCGCGCACGCCGTGGACGCGGGGCCCGCACCGGACGCGCTGTACGCCCGCATGCTGGCGTGGACAAAGGAGTGGAAGGTGCCGGCGCCGCTCTGCGACGCCCTCGCGGCCGCCGCCGACGTGCCGCCCGCCGAGTACCTTTCCCAGATGGGGTGGGTGCTCATCGCGTTTCAGAACGCCGTGTGGCAGATGCTCCACGCCCCCTCGCTGGAGGACGGAATCGTGGACACGGTCATGCGCGGCGGCGACACGGACACCAACGCGGCCATCTGCGGCGCCCTGCTGGGCGCGGTGCACGGGCTGGAGGCGGTGCCCCGGCGGTGGGTGGATGACGTCCTCGACTGCCGCCCCGAGGCCGGCAGGCCCGGCGTGCACCGTCCGCGGCCGGAATGCTACTGGCCCGTGGACGCCCTGGAACTGGCGGAGGCCCTCCTCGCACGGTAGGCATTCATGCCACGCTGTCCAGCAGGAGGCAGCGGACCTGTTCCGCCGGCAGCTCCAGCACAAAGCCCCGCCGGGGCACGGTGCGGATGACGCCGCGCCAGTCCCCCGCCGCCGCGGCGATCCGCTTGAGCAGCATGTTCTTCTGGAAGTGCATCTGGTTGTCCTCCACCACCGCGTCCCCCCACACCTCGCCGTAGAGCCGGTCGTAGGGGACGCATTCGCCCGGGGCCGCCGCCAGCGCGCGGATAAGCCGGTACTGCTTGTCCTGCAGGGGCACCACCCGGCCGCGGATGCGTATCTCCCCGGGCCGCCGGTCGTCCACCACCAGCACGGGGCCGCCGTCCACCGCCTCCGGCGCGGCGGATTCGGGGACACCCGCCCATGTGCGCAGGGCCGCCGCCTGGGCGGGGTTCAGCAGGCGCCCCAGCGCCTCGTCGGACACGGCCTGCACCGCCTCCGGCGTGGTCAGCCCGGCGGCGCCCAGCGCGAGGAGCGCGGCGCGGTCCAGCGGCGCGCCCACCCCGCGCGCCAGGGCCAGCGCGGCGTCCCCCACACCGCGCGCCAGCCGCGCGGACAGGCCGTCGAGCCGGTCCACCAGCGCCTGCGGCGCGGCGAGGGCGTCGGCCAGGCCCGCGGCGGCGTCGGCCAGCCAGGCGGCCTGCTCCGCCGAGGCGAGCACCTGCCCCGCCGTGGTCTCCAGGGCCTCCTCGATGTCCGCAAGGGGCGTCTCGCGCAGCCACTCGTCGAGCATGAGGGCGGCCTTCACGGCGCGCACCTCGTCGAAGAACGGCGTGAGGCGGCAGGACCGCAGGCGGTTGAGCGGCGTGTCGGCCTGCATTTCCTGCGAGGCCGCCGCGCACTTGATCTTTCCGGGGTAGTCGGCGTGCTCGTACTCCCGCGCCGTGAGGGTCACATGCAGCATGCGGCCCTCCGCCGTCAATCCCGCCGCCAGCAGGAAGTCGAGGTCAAGCCAGGTCCGGTCGCCGGACAGGCGCACCCACCGCCGCAGCGCGTCCGCCGTGGCCAGGCTGATCCCCCGCGCCGCCGTCACCCGCCCGAAGGGCGTGGTCTCCAGGGGCGTCTCCCGCGAAAAGGCCGCGTCCGCCGCCGCGCGGCCCTCCCCGGCGGCCGCCCGCAGCGCCCCCGCCTCCATGCAGCGCCGCACGGCGTTGTCCACGCGGAACCCCAGCTCCTCCGGACGCCGCTTTTCGGCCCAGGCCACCCGTGCCGCCAGGGTCCGGCCGAAGAAGGCCTCCAGTTCGGCGGCGGAGCGGCACACCCGCGCGGCCACCAGCCGCAGGGAGAGGTCGTCCAGGGGCGCGCCGGCCAGCGGCGGCTCCAGTGCGGGCCGCGCCGCCTGCACATAGCAGCGCCACAGGCTCTCCTGGTCGAAGGACGCCGACGCCACCAGCACGGAGCGCCCGAAGGCGTGCCCCGCGCCGAAACGGCCCGCGCGGCCGCTCATGTTCTCGTATTCGCCGTACTCGATGGGGGCGCGCCAGGGCAGCTCAAAGCGGGGGTGGTAAATCCACTTGTCCGCGCTGAGGAACACGTTGGCCGCGGGCAGGTTCATCCCCGCCGCCAGCGTGCCGGTGGACACGAGGATGCGCGCCTCCCCGGAACGGAAAGCCGCCTCCACCACCCGGCGTTCGGCGGGCGTCAGGTCCGTGTTGTGGAAGGCGACCCCGCCGTTCAGCGTGTGGCGCAGCAGGTCGCGGCAGCGCGTGGGCTCCAGCGCGGACAGCGCCTCCTGCGCCGCCGGGGCGGCGGGCAGGCGCACCCGCCCCGCCAGCAGCTCCGCGCCCCGGCGCGCCTCGTATTTCGATTTCACAAAGACCAGGCAGCTCTCCCCCGCCTCCGCCAGGGCGCGCACGTTCTGCGTGAGGGCCTCCCAGGTGGACGCGCCGGGCGTCTCCACCAGGCGCTCCTCGCCCTCCGACCGGTCGTTGTGCGTCCGGTACTTGTACACCCCGTCGTGCAGCACGCCGTAGCGCAGCTCCACGGGCCGCCGCTCCTCGCGCAGCAGCCGCGCCCCCAACCACTCCGCCGCCCGGTCCGCCCCGCCCAGGGAGGCCGACAGGCCGATCACCCGCCGCCCCGACGCCGCCAGCGCCGTCAGCAGCACCTCCGCCTCCGCGCCCCGGTCCGGGTCCGCCAGCAGGTCCATCTCGTCCGCCACCACCACCCCCAGCTCGTTCAGCCGCTCCGGCCGCGTGGTCAGCAGCTGGGCGAACTTCTCGTACACCGCCACGGCCAGGTCGAACCCGCCCTTGGAAAACGCCTCGTCATGCTCGCGGTGGTCCCGCGACGAAACGATCACCCGGAGCCCCAGCGCGCCGTAGCGCGCGCGGAACAGGGTGAACTTCTCCTCCGCCAGCGCCTTCAGCGGCACCAGATACACCGCCTTGCCCCGGCCCATGGCCGCGTCCACCGCCGCCATCTCGCCGATGAAGGTCTTCCCCGAACTCGTCGGCGCCTGCACCAGCAGGTTGCCCCCCCGGAACAGGTCATACTCCGTCACCGCCCGCGCCTGCAACGGCAGCAGCCGCTCCCCCTGCGTCTCCCGCCACCGCGCCACCGCGCGCCCCGAAGCCCCGTATTCCACCAGCCGCATCATGTCCATTGCATCATCCTCCGGAGCCGCCCGCGTCTCGTGGCGGGGACCTGAGAGTAGTATACTGAAAATCCTTTCAGTTGTCAAGCGCCTCGCGCGGGAAGATCATTGCACCAGAAACCGTGCGTCCCCACGAGGGCGACCGAAGGGATAGCAACCCCCCCCAAAGACAAGGCCGGCGGGACGCCGGCGGTACGGAAGCGCAACCCGCAGGTCCCTTCCGTCCCGTCGGCATCCCGCCAGCCGAGGTCCCTCCGTTCCCGCAGCGGCAACCGCGTCATGGCGAGCCCCGCCGTTTTTGGCAGGCCCGGCTGTTATGTGGAGTGCGGTGGCAGAGCGCAGCGGCGACACCGCTTTCCCAGGCGACGAATCCTGCCACGCCCCTCCTGGCGGCCCTTTCCCGGAAAACCAAAGCGGCGTCGTTGCCGCCGCACTCCAAAGGAAGGCACCGCCGCGCCCCACGATGTCGTCCATCCCGGTAACCTCGGCACTTTCTTAGCAGCGCAGCGACACCATCTCGTGCCCGCCGCCGCCACCACCCCTTCATGCCCGTCGTAGGCGACGGTGAGCGTGTGGCCGTCCTTCGCGTAGACCGCGCCGACCGACTTGTTTCCGTCCATCTCCAGCGTTTCCGGATTCACCGTCCCCGACACCGGCCACCCTCTCCCCATCAGTGGACAAAAAAACTGGTTCAAGCCCTCGTTCGCCAATCACCTACCAAAGATAAAATATAGCTGATCTATAAAATATATCTTGAATATTTTCTGCTCACTGCGTCACATGCCTCGCAATTCGCAACCCCATGCCTCCCCCCGCCATAGTACCAATGCGAGAGGCCGTTCGGCACATCATGTAACCATCGGCCCAACTTCCGCCTCGTGAACAATGTCGAAATCCGCTTGATGGTCCAAAGGGATCGACATTCGAAAACTCATCATACCGTCCAAACCAGTCATGGCACCACTGCCCTACATTTCCACTCATATCATAGCAGCCCACGGGACTAGGGCTATCGACTGTGCCATTCGCACCATTGTAGTAACCAACTGGCGTTGTATATGGCATTTCATATAACTGCAGCGGGTTATAAGCCAATCCCATATTACAGCTGCATCTCATTTCATCAAATTCGTCGCCCATATACCCATAGATCCAGTGCTTCTGTAAATTATCATCCCAAGCGGCGGCACGCTCCCACTCTGCCTCTGTTGGCAGTCGGTATCCATCCGGTAGAGGGGTAAGAAGCTGCCATGTATTCAGGTCATAACAAGGAACAAATCCATGCGCCTCGCTCGCCCAATTACAAAAAGCCGCTGCACCATACCAAGAAACTCCAACCAAAGGATGATTTTCTCGTGAAATCCCGCCGGGCGATTCAACAGCGAAAAACCGCCCGTTGAACGATATCTTACGCAGCACATCATTTGATTCAATGACCTGAAAGATAGCCTTCCCATAAGTATATACGTCTCCATTCGTCACTCCCCCCCCACTAGAACTTACTAAATATCCTTTACATAAAGCCCAATTTAAAGCTTCCACGAACTGCGCGTTTGTAACTAAGTACTTTCCAATTTGATAAGAAGATAGAGATACAATATGCCGAGGGATTTCCTCGCTATTGCCAAAGCTCAAGTCGTCACCATAATCAGTACGACCCATCACAAAGTCCCCTTCCGGGACGTACACCATTTCTCCTTTCTCAATTGTCACACCAGGGCAATAACATCCAAAAACACCCACAGCAATGAGGGAAGACAAAAGAAGACTTATTGCATGTCCAGCCGAGAAATTAATAAACCGCTCCATTCTTCAATCCTCCACTTTTATGCTGTTTCTGTTTTTCTTTCACAATATACAAGCCGCCAAAAACCTTCTTTCAATCGAATTTCGTTTCAGTCAGCTTCTTTATCATACTGACTCTAAGTTCTTTATCGTCAAATATAATCAATTCCCATCCGTTCACACGATCGCGATATATGCCGCCTTGCTTCATGTTACCTCCATCCAATACGGCAGTGAGTGGATCAACATCTCCTTCGTATGGCTCTAGCCTAGGAATTCCATACGACTCACAGAACATCTCTGCAAATTCTGATGCGCTCATATCCCCAATATCAAATAAATCTACAGTAGATTGCGCGTAAAACTGAAATCCTATCACTATCGGATTATCATTATCTAACGCGCCCACCTGCCAAGATTTGATCGACTTATTTGGGAAAGGAGAATGGGACACCCGAATAACGCCCTCTGCAAGAGGCATTTTGGTGATGGCATATTTTCCTGTGCTCGGATCGCGATCCGGATTCATCCCAAGACGCTCAAGCACATTGGCGGCATCTTCAAGTGGCATCCCAAGATAGAGGCCCTTGAAATATAGCACACCATTTACTACACCTTTCTTCGCCAATGCACTATTTGTTGAATTATTATCATAAACGTTATTAATAACTTGTTCTTCTTTTACCGACTCCTCAATTCGATTCCCCTCATTTTTCTGCACCCGAAATAAATATATTGTATTGGGTATAACATTGAAATCCGGCGCATTATCTTTCATTTCCCAAAGCAAACCATCTTTTTGATATGTTATGGTTCCCGTGACCATTTTCTGCATATTATAACCAACTTTTATCTCAATACTGGCCGTGTCACCTGCAATTTTTCCACTGACTGTTATTGCACCTTCATCAGCTTCTGGCCCATCAATTGTTATCCCTTCATGGTCACCGCAAGAATGTATTCCATTGATATTGTCATTTTCTTGGATAAGCATTAGATTCAAAAAGAAATTTCCGTCGCTTCCAGACCACGTACCAGAAAAACGAGAATCTCTCTCTTGAATATTCTCGGTACTCTTCTGCGTTTCGTCTTTTGATACCGATTCTTCACGACGCTGGCTATGTTGACCGACGTTGTAGGTAAAATAGCGATTGTCGCTGGATTGCTTCATTTCTAACTGAGGGGTCAATTCCTTCCAGTAGGTCAGTAGATCAGTATTAGGCAATTTCTCAAGCATTACCAACAGTTGGCCAGTGGTAAAATCTTCACTATAATGAGAATCATCGGGCCCATACGACGAAAACTTCAAGAGTAACCGTGAACCGTCTACCACTCCATCGCATACTAGGCGTCTCATGGTCTGGAACCCATCTATATTTAGCTGTGCCGTATATTCCTTATCTTTCTTAGAGACAATGAGTTCGTAATTCCACCCTTGATTCGGGGGTGCGAACTCTTCATAGACATATGTCCCTTCCCAAGTCCCGCTCTCGGCCGAGCGCGGCGCGCCGGTCGCCGTGCCCGCCTCGGTGGACGACACGATCTGAGGGACCGCTTCAGTCACGATCTCTTGTGGACGTGACATATTGGCACTGACCTCGTCTGCCTCTGCCACAAGCCCTCCAACGACTGCCACTAAAAATCCAATCTCCACGATTGAGCCCAGCACTGTTTTCATTTAACGTCTCCTGTTTCTCGATGCCAAGACTGATCCTATCATCCGATAGGTTGCAAATTCAATACTGACGTTTCCTCCCAAGTCGGCGCGTGCACATGCCCCCAAACAGGTTGTCTTGGCTGTGCAGTAGGCACCGGAAAACCTTTTTTTAGGGGCTGTCCGACGCGTACAATGGGGCAGGTTTCGGGTTGGAAACACAAGGAGCACAGGCATGGAACGCGGTCCCCTGGCGGATGTGCGGCTGGGCGTGGTGGACATGCACATGCATCCCGCGCTGAAGACCTTCATGATGGGGAAGGATTTCCTGAAGCGGCACCACCCGCCGGGGTTCTTTTTCCCGCTGACCCTGCGGACGGATCTGGACGCCCTGATCGCCGGGGGGGTCAAGGCCTTTTTCTGCGCGCATTACATCGTGGAGAAGGAGTTCCTGTCGGACTGCTGGCCCCTGCGCGGCGTCCGCAAGTTGTCGTCCCGGGTGGACCATGTCTTTGCGGGGGACCCGGTGGACCTGACTTTCGAGTGCATGGACCACTTTGAGGCGCTGGTGGACCGGGTGAACGCGGAGCGGGGCCCGGTGATGGAGATCGCCCTGAGCCACGGGGACCTGGACCGGATCATGGCGTCGGGGAAGATCGCGGTGCTGCACTCGGTGGAGGGCGGGCACTCGCTGGGGGGAAATCTGGAAACCCTCGACCGTCTCCACGCGCGGGGCGTGTGCCACCTGATCGTCCCGCACCTCTACCCGAACGAGTCGTGCTGGAACGTGGACTCCTTCGGCGGGGTGTCGTTCCTGAAGCCCATCGGGTGCTTCACGCAGGAAATCAAGATGGACACGGGCCTGACGGATTTCGGCCGGGACGTGGTGGACCGGATGTGCGACCTGGGGATGATGGTGGACATGTGCCACGCGACGCCGAAGGCGCGCGCGGAGATCGTGGCGCGCGTGGCGGCGCACCCGAAGAAACGCCCCGTGGTCATGTCGCATGTGGGCATCCACGCCTTCTGTCCGGAGCCCATGAACCCCACGGACGAGGAAATCCGGGCCATCGCGGACACGGGCGGGGTCATCGGCATCATCGCCATGGGGTACTTCCTGACGAAGCCGGAGAAGCGCGACTGCGTGGACATCATCGTCAAGATCGTGGAGCACATGGTGGACAAGGGCGGCGAGGACGTGGTCGCCTTCGGGTCGGATTTTGACGGGTTCACGGGGCCGCCGCAGGACTTCAAGTCGCCGCGGGACTACAAGCGCGTGCGCGACGCGCTGCTGCGCCGGTTCAGCGAGGCGCAGGTGTCCAAGTTCCTGTCCGAAAACGTGCTGCGCGCGCTGAAAAGCGGCTGGGACGCGCCTGCCCGCGCGGCGAAAAAGGCCGCAGAGGAAGCCCCGGCGGGCTGAGTTCCGGGTCAGTTTGCGGACGGGGCCGCCGCCGTTGCGGGCTGCATCACCGTTTCCGCGGGCGCGCTGCGGAGTTCGCCGCCCGTCTTGCGGAAGACCGCCTGGGCGCGCAGGGGCGCGGGGGCCGCCGCCGCCGCGTCGGGCACGGCGCGGAAGGTGAAGGAGACGGGGAACGCGGGGGGCTGAATCCAGGCGAAGGTGATCTCGCCGCGCGTGCCGGGTTTCGGGGCGACCACGGGGCGGTCTCCGCCGACAACGTCCCCGTAGGCCCATCCCGGCGGGAGGTCCTGCATCAGGCCCAGGGCGGTGACGGGCCCCTCGCCGGCATATTCCATGAGCACCGTGATGTCCGCGGGCTGTCCCGGCGTGAACGGCGCGCCGTCCCCGCCAAACTCCAGCATGATCTCCGTGGAGAGGGTGAAGGGTTCCGGTGACGCGGGAGGCGGTGCGGGGGCAGCGGGCGGCGCAACGGCGGCGGGCGGCGGCGCCACCGGGCCCGCGGGCGCGGCTGGCGGCCTCACCGCCGTGTCCTTCATTTCCCCCTCGCTGAAGCGGACGGCGGTGTCCGTGACGGTGCTGAATCCGCCCGCAAGGCTGCGGAGCAGAAACCAGCCGCCGACGACGGCAAGTCCGGCGGCAAACCCCAGCAGATACCAGCGCCTCATTCCGTTTCCTTTCCTTCGGTCTCCGGCATGTCCGACACCGGACGGGTGCGGAAGTCCTCCGGGGCGAGGATGCCCCCGGAGACCACGGCCTTCACGGCGTCCTCCATCGTCATGTCGCACACCCGCACATCCTCGGCGCGGTAGAGTTCGAGCATGCCGACGGTGATGTTCGGCGTGGTCGGCAGGTAGACCCGGTGAAACACCGTCCCGTCCGCGTTGCGCACGGTGCCGATGTGAAACCCGAGGCTGTAGGCCCCCTTGAAGGGGAAGGGCACGAGGGCGGGCACCTTGGCCGTGTTCCCGGCGTTTTGGAAGGTCAGCGCCTCCACCATCTGCTTCGATCCGGAGTAAATGGTCTTGACCAGCGGCAGGCGGTCAATGAAAAACTCGCCCATCTGGACCAGTTTCCGGCCGAAGAAGGCGGTGGTCACCGCGCCGATCATGTACACCGCCGCCACAAACAGGAGAATGGACAGCGCCGTGACGACATGGGCCGGAAACGCGCCGAAGGCCGCATGCGCGATGGGGGTGAGTTTTCCGATGCTGAGGCCGTAGATGAACCGGATGACCAGGATGGTGACCACCAGCGGCACCACCACCAGCATTCCCGAGAGCAGGCGGTTCCGAATGATCAGTCCGGCCCTCCGGGTCAGGCGCCGCATCCGGCGGCGGGCCTGGGCGACGGGGGCCGCCGCCGGACCCGAATCGTCCTCCTCCGCGTCCCCGCTGTCCTCTGCGAGGATGCCGTCCAGGGTGGAGACGGGGGCGAGGGCCATGCGGTCCGGCATGAGAATGCCGCCGGACAGGGCGGTCTTCACCGCGTCCTCCACGGCAATGCCGGAGGCGAAGACGTCGCCGGGCGGATACAGGATGAAATAGCCGCTGGTCGGGTTGGGGGTCGTGGAAACGAACACGCGCATGAAATCCCCCGTACCGTCAATGGTGGACCGGCCCGTGAGGAACCCCAGGGACATGGCCCCGCGCCAGGGGAAATGGACCAGAACCGCCGCCTTGTACTTTGACCGGCCCTCGGCGGGGGCCATGACCGCCACCACCTGTTTCGCGGCGCCGTAGATGGTTTTGACCACGGGGATCTTCTCGACCACCAGCTCCAACAGGAGGATGAGACGCTTGCCCAGGGCGGCGCGGGCCACGACGCCGAGCACGAAAAGCGCCGAGAGGAACAGCGCCACGGCCACCAGCACGACGGCCGCGTCGGGCAGTTCCCCGGCGACGGGGCGCACCACGGGAACGAGCCGCGCCGCAGTGAAGCGGTAGATGAAGACCACGGCGTAGAGGCTGATGCCCAGGGGCACCACCACCAGCAGGCCGCGGAAAAGATAGGCCTGGAGGCGCGCCGCGACCCGCGCGCGAAACCCCTTTTTGACTTCGGGGGCGGGGCTCATTTCTCGACCTTTTGTTCCGCGTTTTCGCAGGGCGGCACGGGGCGCGCGCGCCATTCGGGATTGATCCGCCCCTGCGCCTCCCAGGCGTCCAGAACCACCAGCGCCGCCATGTTCTCCACCACGGGCACGGCGCGCGGGACGATACAGGGGTCGTGGCGGCCGAGCACCTCCACGTCCACCGGGTTGCCCTGGAGGTCCAGCGTGCGCTGCTTGGAGGCGATGGAGGCGGTCGGCTTCACCACGATGCGCAAAATGACGGGTTCGCCCGACGAGATGCCGCCGAGGATGCCGCCGTGGTGGTTGGTGACGTGGCGTCCGTCCGCCATGGCGTCGTTCGCCTCGCTGCCGCGCATGCGGGCGAGGGCGAAGCCCGAGCCGACCTCGACGCCCTTAATGGCGCCGATGGTCATGATGGCCGACACCAGCCGCGCGTCGAGCTTTCCGAAAACCGGATCGCCGAGGCCGGGCGGCAGGTTGTGTATTTCAAGCTGGATGATCCCGCCCACGGAGTCCCGCAGGCCGCGCGCGTCGAGGATGGCCTTCTCCATGGCCGGGGCCGCGTCCGGGTCCGCGCAACGCACGGGGTTCGTCTCAATCACACCGTAGTCGCATTTCTCGGCGCGGATGCCCGCCACCTCCACCGCGTGGGCCACAATGCGGACGCCCTCGGCCTCCAGAATCTTGCGGGCCACGGCGCCCGCGGCCACGCGGCAGGCCGTCTCGCGGCCCGACTGCCGCCCGCCGCCGCGGTGGTCGCGGTGGCCGTACTTGCTGTAAAAGGTGAAGTCACCGTGGCCGGGGCGGAACAGGTCCTTCAGGGTGTCGTAGTTCATGGAGCGCTGGTCTTCGTTGTAGATGACCATTGCGATGGGCGCGCCGGTGGTTTTCCCCTCGTACACCCCCGAGAGAAGGTGTACCCGGTCCGCCTCGCGGCGCTGGGTGACCACCTTGCTCTGGCCCGGACGCCGGCGGTCCAGCTCCTTCTGGATGTCCTCCTCGCTGATCTCGACGCCCGGGCGGACGCCGTCCAGCACCGCGCCGATGGCCTTTCCGTGGCTCTCGCCGAAGGTGGTCACGCGGATGACCTCGCCATAGGTGTTCGCCGCCGTCTGGCGCACCGCCAGCTCCTCGGCCACCAGGTCGCGGAGCGTCTCCGCCAGTTCCTCCGGCGCGGCGGAGGTGGTGTCCAGCACGATGTCCGCGAAGGGCCGCAGCACCTCGTCACGGTGCCGGGTCTGCTCCTGAAAACGGTCGCGCCCGTCCGGCACCTCCAGCCAGGGCGGCAGGCCGTGCCTCGTGGCGCGCTCCCAGAGCACCTCCCCGTCCGCCCACAGGTAGACCAACACCGCGCGGCGGCGCAGGGCGCGCCGGATTTCCGGGTCGAGCATGAGCCCGCCGCCGGTGACCACCACGGTGAAGTCCCGCCCCGCCGCGGCGAGGGCCACCTCGCGCTCCAGCGCGCGGAACGCGGCCTCCCCCTGCGCACGGAAAATTTCCCGGCAGGTCTTCGCGAGCCCGGTGCGGGCGCGGTAAAGGGCCTCTATCTCCGCGTCCGTGTCGAAAACGGGCAGACCCGCGGCGGCGGCAAAGGCCCCGCCGGCGGTGCTCTTCCCCGTGCCCTTCTGGCCATAGATGACGATGTTCATGCGAAACGTCCTCTCGTGCCCGGCGGGGGCGCTCAGATTCCGCCGTTCTCTTCCGTCTTCTCCAGACGGCCGCCCAGCGCGGCCAGGTGGTCGGGAAACTCGGGATAGGTGACCTCGACGGCTTCCGCCACCTTAATAATCGTCTCGCCCGCCGCGCGGGTTCCCGCGACGGCGAGGGCCATGGCAATCCGGTGGTCGTCGTGACTCTCCACGGCGGCGCCGCGCAGGGGACTTTCCGAAATGACGAGCCCGTCGGGAAGCTCCGTGACCCGCGCGCCCATCTTCTCCAGCTCCCGGTGCATGACGGCGATGCGGTCCGTCTCCTTGAGGCGCGCCTGGGGCACGTTCACCAGCCGGGTCTCCCCGGCGGCGAAACAGCCCATCACGGCCATCATGGGCAGGGCGTCGGGCGTGGCGTTCATGTCAATCTCCACGCCCCGCAGCGCGTCCGCGGAAACACGCACGCCGTCGCCCTCCACGGACACCCGCGCGCCCATGGCCCGCAGGTACTCCACCACCGCCTTGTCGCCCTGGGTGTCCGTCATGTCCAAGCCGCGGCAGAACACCTCGTTGTCCGGCAGCGCCCCCGCGGCCAGGAAGAACGTCGCGGAGCTGAAGTCCCCCGGAATGTCGCGGTTGACCGGCTGAAAGGCCTGGCCGCCGGGAATGTGGTACTCCATCAGGGAGGGGTCGGCGTGGACCGTCACGCCCTGCCGGGCGAGCCAGTCCAGGGTCATCTCCACATAGGGCTTTTCGTTGAGCAGCGTCACCCGCAGCCGGGTGTCGTCCGGCGCGAGGGGGCAGCAGAACAGCAGGGAGCTGACGTACTGGCTCGTGACGGCCTCCAGCTCGGCCTCGCCGCCCGACAGGGTTCCCTCCACCACGAAGGGGGGCATGCCCGTGCCGCGCGTGGAGCGCACCGAGGCGCCCAGGGCGGTCAGGGTCTGGGCCAGGGGACCGCAGGGACGACGACGCACCTGGGCGTCCCCCGTGAGCACCACCGCGCCCGGCCCGTCCAGCAGCGCCGCCGTGCCCAGGGCAATCCGCATCGTCGTGCCGGAGTTCCGCACGTCAATGACATTCTCCGGCACCCGGGGCCGGCCGCCCAGCCCGCGCACGCGCCAGCGGTCGCCCTCGTCCGTGATTTCCGCGCCCAGCAGCCGGTAGGCGTCGCGGGCGGCCAGGGCGTCCGCCGACACCAGGGGCCGTCCGATGACGCTTTCCCCCTCCGCCAGCGCGGCCACGGCCACCGCCCGGATCGTGTGTGATTTCGAGCCGGGTATGCGCACCTCCCCGCGAAGGGGGGAACTGTGTATCCGAAATTCCATGTGGGAGTCCTGAATGCCGGAGGACCGGGTTGAAGCCGCGAGAAATCCGTGAAAAGGTTAATGGTTTGAACGCCGACGGCGCAACTTTCCCGACGAAAACAGGGGCAAAAACCGTGATTTCTCGCACCGTGTCCCCGAAAAAAGGTTTCATATCCCTGAATCCAACCACGAAGGAGTTCTTCCATGCGGTCGCTTTTTGTGATGGTCCCCCTTCTTCTCGCCGCCGCCGCGCAGGGGCAGCCCGTGGCGGGGCTCTACGGCGTGGAACTGGACGGGTCCCCGTGGGGGCCCGTGGCCGAAGCCGCCGCTGCCGCCTTCGCCGACGCGGGATACACGGTGGAGCGCCTGCCCGAGGAGGTTTTCTCCGGCGACACGCCGCCGGACCTCTCCCGGTTCGCGGTGCTGGTGCTGCCGGATGCCGGACGCCTTCCGAAGGACGCCCTGTCCGCGCTGGAGGACTTCGCGCGGCAGGGAGGCGGCATCGCCGCGCTGAACACGCCCCTGGGACGGGAGGCGCTGGTGCCGTTGAACGGGCGGTGGATGACCGTGCCCGCATTCCGCGAGGCCTACGCGGCGGAGACACCCAAGACCCCGCTGGTGGATTTCGCCGCCGAGGACATCTCCGCCTGGCGACCGGGTTTCCGCACGGCGGAGATGGCGGGAAAATATGCCGTGGCCGACGGCGCGCTTTCCGTGGAAATCGCCAAGATGGACGGGTGGGACACCTTCGCCAAGGACTTCGCGTCGTCGCCCTTCCCCGGCGGGCACACGGCCACCCTGGTCCGGGCGCGTTCCCTGCGAAACGCCACCCATCTGGCCGTGGAGTGGACCGAGGCGGACGGCTCCCGGTGGATCGCCTCCATGCCCCTGTCCCCCGAATGGCGGGACTATGTGCTCACGCCGGAGGACTTCCATTTCTGGGAGAGTGTTCCCGCGCGCGCCGGCACGGTGTTCAACCCGGAGAACGCCCGCAGCCTCACCCTGACGCAGGCCTTCACCCACACGGGCTACGCGGACCGCGACCTGGCCTACCAGGTGGCGACGGTGCACACCGCCCCGCTTTCTGAAGAGGCCTCGGCCGCCCTGCGCGGCCACAAGCCCGTGAAACTGGAGACGCTCTGCCCGGCGTACAAGTTCTTCCCCGTGGCCGACACGGCGCGGCTGCGCGCCCGCGGGTGCCTGGAGGGGATTGGCGATCCGGGCCTGCCGGCCGCGTTCATGGGGCTGCATCCGCGCCCCACGCCCAACGGCTTCGACAAGGGGCGCGCGTATGCCTGGGAGCCCCTGCTGGCCGCCGAATCCGCCTCGGGTGACTACCGGGGCGCCGTCGCCGCGCTGATGACCCACGCGGACGGACCCTTCAAGGGCTCCCTGTGGGCCTCCTTCGCCGTGCAGGACCCCGCGTGGTACCTGTCCCCGGCGGGGCGCGAGGCCCTCGCCCGCACGGCGCGGCGTTTCCAGGACCCCGTGGTGCTGGTGGACGGCGGCGCGGACTTCTTTACCTGCCTGGAGGGGCAGGAGCTGCGCCTGGGCGCCACCCTGTTCAACCGCGGCCCGAAGGCCGTGGAGGGGCTCCGCGTGGTGGGGACGCTGGCCCTGGGCGGCACCACCCTGTTCGAGGCGGCCGAGGACGCCGTGCACCTCGCGCCTGGGGAAACCCGGCAGGTGGCGTTCCCCGTGCCCGCCTTTGACGGCGCCGCGACGGCTTCGGTGCGGGTGGAGCGCGGCGGGGAGGCTGCGGCCGCGGCGGCGCACGAGGTGCATGCCTGGAAGCCCAGCGCCGCGCCGAAGTATGTGACGGCGGCGGACGGGCGCTTCGAGCTGGGCGGCGCGCGGTGGCGGCCCCACGGCCTCAACTACATGCCGTCTTCCGGCGTGGCCACGGAGGACCAGCCCTATTTCGAACGCTGGCTCAGCCGCCGCTCCTACGACCCGGAGGTCATCCAGCGCGACCTGGAGCGCTGCCGGAACATGGGGTGCAACGCCCTCTCCGTCTTCCTCTACTACGACGACCTGAAGGCGCAGAACCTGCTCGACCTCCTGCGGCGCATGGACGCCCTGGGCATGAAGGCGAACGTGTCGCTCCGGCCGGGGACGCCCATGGAGTTCCCCTGGGAACAGGTCCGCGAGATGATCACGTATCTGCGCCTCGCGGAGAACGACACGGTCTTCGCCTATGATCTGGCGTGGGAGCCCCAGTTCCGCCCCTTCGAGCGCGACCCGTTCAACAAGGACTGGGAGGCGTGGATCATTGAGCGCTACGGGAGCCTGGAGAACGCGGAGAAGGACTGGGGCGTCCCCGTGCCCCGCGACGCCCACGGAAACATCGCCAACTTCACGGAGGAGATGATCGGCGTGGAGGGGCCGTGGAGCCCCATGATCGCGGCGTACCGCCGCTTCCTGGACACGCTGCTCTACGCGAAGTACAGCCGCGCCCGCGACCTCGTGCGCCGGATTGACCCGAACCACCATGTGAGCTTCCGCATGTCCATGGCGGGCGACCCCACGGACACCCAGCGCAACACCATGCTCTACGACTTCGCGTACTTGGGCGGCGCGGTGGACCTGTTCGAGCCCGAGGCCTACGGCCGCATCGGCGACTGGGAGCGCGTGAAGCCCGGCGCCTTCACCCAGACCTACGCCCGCTGGGCCAACCCCGCCCTGCCCATGATCTGGGCCGAGGCCGGGGTCCATGTGTGGGACATGGCGTCCATGTCCGTCCCCGAGGACAAGCTGGCCTTCCAGGAGCGGTTTTACACCGACTTCTACCGGATGGTCCTCGAGAGCGGGGCGGACGGCATTTTCTGGTGGTGGTACCCCGGCGGGTTCCGGTCCAACGAGAACAGCGACTACGGCGTGATCAACCCCGACGGCACCGACCGCCCGGTGACGGCGGTGATCCGCCAACACGCCCCGCTGGTGGAAAAGGGCTCCGACCCCGCGCCGGAGGACCTGTGGCTCACGTTTGACCGCGACAACCACACCAACGGCCTGTCCGGGGTGTACACCGCCCTGCAGGCGGAGTACTGGGATGCCGTGACGGCGGGGAAGACCCCCGGCCTGCGCACGGAGGGCACGGGCACCACGTCTGCGGACTGCCCCCTCGTGGCCGTGGGCAACCGCCCCTGCACCGGGTCAAACCCGCCGAAGTACCTCGACGCGTTCTTTGACGCCGTGCTGACCGGCGGCGGGAAACTGCTGGAGAGCGGCGCGGCGGTGTCCGCCGCCGAGCTTGGCGCGGTTCCTTTTCTGGTGGTGACGCTGACCAATCTTGGCGAGGCCGCCCTGCTGGGCGGCGCGGACGCGGCGGGCCCCGGAACCGTCCTACTGACCGTGACGGCGGGCGCGGCGGCGGAGTCTGTGCCCCTGCCCCGGACGCTGGCCCGGTTCGAGCGGACCCGGGTGCGCGTGCCCCTGCCCAAGGGATGGCAGGCCCCCTGCGAGCTGGTCCTCTCGCTGGAGGCGCGGGAGCGGACGCCCTTCGGGCCGCGACCCCGGATATCGGTCGCCCCCTGAGGTGTGCTGAAAAACCGCGCGGGCGCGGGGAGTCATCCCCGCGCCCGCGATCTTTGGGCGTCCGCCGGAATCAGCGGATGTAGTCGTTCAGGATGTTCTCGAGGTACTCCTGGCGGCCGCTGACGATCTTCGGCTCGCCGTTCTTGACGGTGTACGCCTCCAGATCGGCGAAGCCGACCTTGCCCTCCTCGATCAGCTTGCCGATGCCCTTGTTCCACCCGGCGTAGCGCTTCTGGACGAATTTCTCAATGGCCTTGTCCTTCATGAGGCGCGCGGCGATCTTGAGGCCCCGGGCGAAGCAGTCCATCGCGCCGATGTGCGCGTGGAACAGGTCCTCGGTGTCAATGGACTGGCGGCGGATGTGCGCGTCGAAGTTGAGCCCGCCCGTCTTGAACCCGCCGTACTTCGTGATGATGTACATGGCCAGCGTGGTCTCGTAGAGGTTCGTGGGGAACTGGTCGGTGTCCCAGCCGAGCATCTCGTCGCCCCGGTTGGCGTCCACGGACCCGAGGATGTTGTTGGCCCCGGCGTACTCCAGCTCGTGCAGCAGCGTGTGCCCCGCCAGCGTGGCGTGGTTCGCCTCGATGTTCAGCTTGAACACGTCGGCCAGCCCGTACTTCTGGAGGAAGGCGTGGCAGCTCGCCGAGTCGAAGTCGTACTGGTGCTTCGTCGGCTCCTTCGGCTTGGGCTCGATGTAGAACTGGCCCTTGAACCCGATCTTTTTCGCGTAGTCCACCGCCATGTTCAGGAACAGGCCCAAGTGGTCCAGCTCGCGGCCCATGTCGGTGTTCAGGAGGGTCTCATAGCCCTCGCGGCCGCCCCAGAACACATAGCCCTCGCCGCCGAGATACTTGGTGACCTCGAGGGCCTTCTTCACCTTCGTCGCCGCGAAGGCGAACACGTCCGGGGAGGGGTTCGTGGACGCGCCGGACATGAACCGGGGGTGCGAGAAGAGGTTGCAGGTGCCCCAGAGGAGCTTCACGCCCGTCTCCTCCTGCTTCTTCTTCGCCAGCTTCACGATGTGGTCGAGGCGCTTGTTCGTCTCGGCCAGCGTGTCCGCCTCCGGCGAGATGTCCGTGTCGTGGAAGCACCAGAAGCCCACGCCCAGCTTCGTGAAGAACTCGAAGGCCGCGTCCAGCGTCTGCTCGGCGACCTGGAGGGGGCTGTCGCCCGTGTTGTAGGCGCGGTTGTAGACCGGCGCGCCGAACATGTCGGCGCCGGCCGACTTGAAGGTGTGCCAGTAGCACACGGCGAAACGCAGGTGGTCGGCCATGGTCTTCCCCATGACCTTTTCCTTCGGGTTGTAGTGCTTGAAGGACAGCGGATTCTTCGAGTCCGGCCCCTCGTACTTCACCTTGCTCTGGACTTCGGGAAAATAGACGGTCATGCCACGGTCTCCTGTTTTTGGCGGTCTCAGTTGCTGCGTGCCCCACCGGAATCCTTGGGGAAGGGCGGAACCTCTTTTAGGAACGCGCTCCACAATACCCCCGATTCCCGCCCCGTTGCAAGCGCCGAATAATTCCGGGGGCCCCGGCGTTTCCCTACCGGCGGCGCGCGGAACGCGTCCCCAGGCAAGGAGCCGCAGCGTGGAAAAGAAGAAGGCGAAAGAGGACGGGTGCGTGGTGTTCTGGGGGGGAAGGGCTGCCGGAAGGCCGGCGGGGACCGCGTGCGCAAAGAGCTGGAGAAGCTCGCGGAAAAGGAAAAAGTGCGCCTGACCGTCGCCGAAACGGACGACTGCATGGGGAAATGCGCCCAGGGGCCCGTAGCCATCGTGTGGCCCGCCGGGAAATGCTGCGTCGAACTCTCCAAAAAGGACGCCGAAGACCTCCTGGAGCTGGCCGCCGCCAAGAAAGGCGAGTAGCGCCGTTCCCCCTGATCGCCGAATAAGGCGGGAGACGGGATCAGACGTGTTGGGTGAACGCGAAGGGGAATGCATGCTGTCGTGAAAAGGATTCCCCTCACGCGCCGGGGGAGACGATCCTGCTGGAAAAGAAGAGGGCGCAGCAAGCGGCGCCCCTACCTGCCCATGCCTCGGGCACACACGAAAACACCGGGAAATCCTCCTGTAGGGGCGCCGCTTGCTGCGCCCTGGAGCGAACGCACAGGCCGTCGTTTATCCGGCGATTCGGATGTACGTTGCCTGTTGCGCGGGGTTGGGGCGGAAATGCTACACTTTTCCCCGGCGGCGCGGGTTCCCTTCTCCGCCAAACGCATCTTCCATCCCCCAACAGCGGAGACCTTTCCATGAATCTCGCGGAATGCATTCGCAACGTGCCGGACTTTCCGAAGCCGGGCGTCCAGTTCAAGGATATCTCGACGCTGCTGCTGGTGCCGGATGCCTTCCGCGAGACGGTGCGCCGCTTCCGCACGCGCTACGCCGGCATGGATGTGCAGGGCATCGTGGGGGTGGACGCCCGGGGCTTCGTGTTCGGCGGCGCGCTCGCCTATGAGATGGGCATCCCCTTCATCATGGCGCGCAAGCCGGGCAAGCTGCCCGCGGACACGGTGTCGGAGTCGTACAGCCTGGAGTACGGCGAGGCAACGCTGGAAATCCACCGGGACGGCATCACCCCCGGCCAGCGGGTGCTGATCATGGACGACCTGCTGGCGACGGGCGGCACGGTGGGCGCCGTGGCCAAGATGGTCCGCAAGCTCGGCGGCAAGGTGGTCGAGGCCGCCTTCGTCGTGGAGCTGCCCCCCCTGAGGGGGCGCGAGAACCTCGCCGCGCTGGACGTGCCCGTCTACTCCCTGGTCGAGTTCATGGTGGACTGACCGGCGCGTTTTTCACGCATACCAACCCAGGGGCCGGCGGCCCCGGCGCAGAAAGGAAGCGGTTTTTTCATGGAGCAGAAGTTTCTCCCGGGAACGGAAATCGAGATCGTGAACGAGAACGTGGTGCGCGGACAGCTCCGCCACCTGCTCTTCGACTTTGACGGCACCATCAGCCTCCTGCGCGAGGGCTGGCAGAACATCATGGGGCCGGTCTGCGTCGAGATGATCTGCGGGGACCACCCCGCCACGCCGGAGATCGAGGACGAGGTCCGGCGGATGATTGACGAGACGACGGGCATCCAGACCATCTTCCAGATGGAGCGCCTGGAGGAGATGGTGCGCGAGAAGGGGCTGGTGCCGGAGGACAAAATCCTCACCCCGGCGGAGTACAAACAGGTGTATCTGGACCGCCTGATGGTCCCCGTGCGCGAACGCATCGCGCGGCTTCAGGCCGGCGAACTGACCATTGACCAGGTGACGGTGGGCGGCGCCATGCACTTCCTGGAGCTCCTCTCGAAGCGCGATGTCCACATGTACGTCTTCAGCGGCACGGACCGCGATGATGTCCGCAACGAGGCGGGCATCGTCGGGGCGGCGCCCTTCTTCGAGGAGATCTGGGGCGCCCTGCCGTCGAAGGAGGAGTACAGCAAGGAGAAGGTGATCCGGGACATCATGGCGCGCCACGAGCTGAGCGGCCCGCAGGTGCTCGCCGTGGGCGACGGCCCGGTGGAACTGCGCAACGTGAAGGACGCCGGGGGCGTCGCCCTGGGCGTCTGCTCGGACGAGACGACCGGCAGGGGCTGGGACATGCAGAAGCGCGAGCGCCTGCTCCGCGCCGGGGCGGACATCCTGGTGGCGGACTTCCGCGAGGCGGACAGGCTGGTGCCCCACCTCTTCGCCGACTGACCGACGGCACAGAACACATGCCGGGCGGCGCGGTCCGGTTTCCGGACACGGCCCGCCGTCCCGGGGAGGCGTCATCATGGACGAGCGGACCGTGTATCACATGATCGGCCACGGGCACATTGACCCCGTGTGGCTCTGGCGCTGGACCGAGGGCTACGAGGAGGTGCGCGCCACCTTCCGCAGCGCCCTCGCCCGCATGGACGAGACGCCGGAATTCCGCTTCACCGCGAGCAGCGCCTGCTTCTACCAGTGGCTCAAGGACACGGAGCCGGAGCTGTTCGAGGCCGTGCGCCGCCGGGTCGCGGAGGGCCGCTGGGAACTGGCCGGGGGCATGTGGGTGGAGCCGGACTGCAACATCCCCTGCGGCGAGGCCTTCATCCGCCACGGCGTCTATTCCCAGCGCTTCTTCCAGGAGCACTTCGGCCGACGTGCCCGGGTGGCTTTCAATCCCGACAGTTTCGGCCACGCGGGCACGCTGCCGCAGATTCTCCTGAAACTGGGCATGGACGCATACGTCTTCATGCGGCCCGATCCGGTGCGGGAGCGGGATTACCCCGGCGGAAACACCTTCTGGTGGGAGTCCGCCGACGGCAGCCGCGTGCTGGCGTGCAATCTGCCGCTCTGCTACAACGCGACGGCGGAGGAGCTGAGCGCCCGGTTCCGCGACCTGCCCGGATACCCCCACCTGGTCCCGGGACAGCGTGATGTCCTCTGCTTCTTCGGCGTGGGGAACCATGGCGGTGGCCCGACGAAGGAGTCCATCTCGTTCATCCAGGAAAAGCAGTGCGAGGACGGCGGTCCTGAACTGCGCTTCTCCACGATGGAGGCCTACTTTGACGCGTTCAGGGCCCGCACCCCGGCGGATGCCGTGCCCGTGACGCGCGCGGAGCTCCAGCACCACGCGCGGGGCTGCTACAGCGCGCACTCCGAGATCAAGCGGCTCAACCGGCAGGTGGAGCACGCCCTCATGACGGCGGAGCGCTTCGCCACCCTGGGCTGGCTCATGGGCGCCTTTCCCTATCCCTCCTCGCAGTTGGAGAAATCCTGGAAGGACCTCCTGTTCAACCAGTTCCACGACATTCTCGGCGGCTCCAGTTTGGAGTCGGCGTATGACGACGCGCGGGACGCCCTGGGCGGCGCGCGGCACCGGGCCGACGTCATCCGCAACCAGGCGATCCAGGCGATCGGCCGGGACGTGGACACCACGTCCGACGGAAACACGCTCATCGTCATCAACCCGCTCACCTGGCCGGTGGACGCGCCCGTGGTGGCGCCTCCGGCGGCGCGGCGCACCCTCGGCCCGGCGGTGCATCTTGTGGACGAGGCGGGGCACCCCGTGCCGTCGCAGGTGATCCGGGGCGAGCGCATTGACCACACCCGCCAGGCCTTCATGGCGAACCTCCCCGCCATGGGCTACCGCTGCTACCATGTGCGGGCGGGCGCTGTGCCAATCCGCGCGCACAACCCCCTGGACGCCTCCCCGACGCATCTGGAAAACGCCTGGTGGCGGCTGGACTTCGACGCCGAGACCGGCGGACTCAAGGGGCTCCACGACAAGCGGAACCAGGTGGACGTGCTGGCCTCCGGGCTGGACCTTGTGGCGCTGGTGGACCATTCGGACACCTGGAGCCACGACCTCACGGAGTACCGGGTGGAGGCGGGCCGCTTCGGCGGCGCGCGCCTGGATTTGATGGAGTGCGGTGACGTGCTGGCCACAGTGCGCAGCCGGACAACCTTCCGCCGGTCCGAGGCCGTCATGGAAACCACGGTGTACCGGGACTCCCCGCGCATTGACTGCGTCCTGCGGGTGAACTGGCAGGAGACGCACACGGCCCTGAAACTGGCCTTTGAGACCCGCGTCGCCGGGGACGCCGCCGCCTACGAGGCCCCCTACGGCCACGTGGAGCGCCCCGCCACAGGCGAGGAGGAGCCGGGCCAGCAGTGGGTTGACCTGTCGGGAAAAGTGGACGGTGTCCCCTACGGGTTCGCCGTGTTCAATGACTCCAAGTACGGGTACGACGTCCGCGACGGTGTGATGCGCGTGACCCTCCTGCGCAGTCCGGGCTTCGCCCACCATGACAACGGGCGCCACGACACCCGCGCCGGGTGGCCGATCATGGACCAGGGATGGCAGACGGTCCGGCTGGGCCTGCTGCCGCATCCCGGCGGCTGGCGGGAGGCCGGCGTGCCCAAGCGGGCCTGGGAGCTGAACGCGCCCCCCATCGTGCACATCGAGTCCGCGCACCCCGGCGCCCGGCCGCCCGTGGCGAGCCTCGTGGGCACCGAGGCGGCGAACGTGCTGCTCACGGTGGTGAAGCAGAGCGAGGACGGCGCGGACCTCGTGCTGCGCGGCTATGAGACCGACGGCCGCGGGGCGACGACCACCCTGCACCTGCCGTTTTTTGCGAAGACCTGGGAGCTGCGCTTCGCGCCGCACGAGATCAAAACCGTCCGCATCAACCGGGAGACCTGGGAACTGCGGGAGACGGACATGCTCGAGGAGCCGTCCGCAACCTCCCCCGGGGAGGGCGCATGAGCCTGGAAAACATCGAGACCCGATGCCTGAACTACCTGCGCCAGGCCGCCAACCCGCTGGTGCCCGTCCGCACGCTGCTGGCCCACTGCCTGCGTGAGGAGCCGGCCTCCGGCATCACCGAGAGGGTGCTCCTCGACTTTCTGCGCGCCCACGGCGAGGTGATCGTCCTGGAGGGGCCCGGTGCGGACGACCTGCCCGGCGGCGCGGCGGACGACGCCGCCGTCGCGGGCCCCCGCGCGCTGCTGAAGGCGCGCAAGCCGGACCCCGGCGCGGTGCTGGCCCTTCTGCGGGAGCAGATGGACATGGTGCGCGCCGTCCTGGACCGCATGGCCCCCGAGGCGGAAAAGGAGACCGACCCCGCCCGCCGCGCCGCCTTCGAGACGCTCAAAGCGCGGGCGGAGGAGCTGGCCGAGAAGATTGGAGGGCTGGAGTGACCCGGGGAATCCGTCCGCGTGACGTAATCGGGGGAATCGGGTATTATGGCGGCGGTGTCCGCCCTGCGGACGCCTGAAACCAACCGCCCAGGAGGTGTCCCATGGGGTGCGCATGCTTTCTGCTCGCCGCGCTGCTCGGCGCGGCCGGGGAATCCCCGCAGGTTTTCACCCTGTCGGCCAGGGTCAACGTGTGGGACGTCGAGACGGGGGACATGAACGGGGACGGGCGGACGGACGTGCTGCTGCTCTGCTCGGACGAGGAGGCGGCGCCCCTGGACAAGGAGGTTCTGCTTTTCCTCGCCGATGACGCCGGGGGCTATCCCGCGTCGCCCAGCGCCACCCTCCCCCTGCCGGAAATGTCCGGGCCGGTGATGCTGGCGGAGTGCGACGGCGCGCCGCCGAAGGAGGTGGTGGTGCTGGACGCCTACGGCGCGGCGGTCCACGGGTTCCGCAACGGCGCGTTTGAGAGGACCGGCGAGGCGCGCTTCCCCTCCCTCCTCCCCTGCGGGTCGCGGGAGCCGGTCTTCCTCAAAAAGGCCGCTGTGGACCTGCTGGGCGACGGGCGCGATGTCTGGCTGATCCCGTCGCCGTCGGGGCTGCTCCTGCAGCGGCTGGACGGCCCGGTGGCCACGGTCGCCTGCGACGTGCGCAGCGAGATCCGCCGCTATGAGTCCACGCACATCACCCACCGGCTTCCGGCGGTGCATCCGTTCACGCTGCCGGGGGAAACGACAAAGGCACTCGCCTTCCTCAGTGACGAGTACGCCGACTTCGCCTCCGGCACGGGGTGGAAGGAGACGCACCGGTTCAAGGTGCCCATGACGCTGGAGGAGAAGTGGGACGCCAACACGGCGATGGAGGACATCTCCGGGAACGGCCTGCCGGATTTGGTCGTAACGCAGGTGAAGGGCACGGTGAACATGGTCGCCAAGACGCATGTCTACCTCGCGGAGAAGCCCTTCACCTACCCGGAGACCCCGGCGGCGGAGTTCACGTTCAAGGGCGGCGTCTCCGCGCCGGTGCTGAAGGACGTGGACGGCGACGGGCGGCAGGACATCGTCCAGATCAGCATCCCCCTGGGCGTGGCGAACTTCATCAACTACTTCGTGCGCGGCAAGATCGCCATCCACTCCGAGGTCTACCTCTTCAACGGGACGGATTTCGGGAAGAAGCCCACCTTCTCCACCAACATCACCATGGACGCGCCGGAGGGCCGCGAGCGCGTGGCCTACACCTTCGGCGACTTCACGGGCGACGGCCGGCTGGACGTGGCCTACGGGAAGTCCGCCGGCACCCTCGTGGTCCGCGCGGGGGAGGAGAAGCAGTTTCTGGCCTCCAAACCCTGCGCCTCCGTGGAGGTGCCCAGTTTCGGCATCGCGGAGCCCGTGTCCCTGAACGGAAACGCGGCAGAGGACATCCTCCTCTTCCATCCCGGCGGCAAGAACGCGAAGCGCGTGGACGTGGTGCTGTTCTGAAAGCTACCTCTGGAAACGCGCCGGTTTTCTAGTCCGTGGCTAAGTCAAGAATGGGCGGACCGAGTCGGTCGGCCTCCAAGCGGATCGGCAAACAGCGTGTTGGCGTCGCCCCAGGATATCTGCTAAGATCGGGCTCACAGGATGGTGGAAAGCGGTCGAGTTTCGGTCGCCATACTATCTCAATTCGGGGCGGTCCTTGTCTAAAGACGAAGGCACCTCGAGAAAAGCCTCTTAGGGGCGCAACGGGCGTGCCGGAAGGCAGATGAACCCTAGAGAATTAGGAGCTTTCCATGTTTCAAAGCATACAAATGCGGAATTTGCTCTCCTACGGGCCCCAGAGCGAGCCGATACCGCTACAATCGCTCAATCTCATCATCGGTCCGAATGGGTCGGGAAAATCCAATTTGCTGGAGGGAATTGCACTGATGCAATCGGCTCCCGGCCAGCTCAACACGCCCATTCGCGAAGGTGGAGGCGTTCGTGATTGGCTCTGGAAAGGTTCCGGAAAAACGGAGGTGGCCAGCCTGGAGGTCATCGTCGATCCCCTCTTTTCGTCCGTTCAGGAAATGGCGCTTCGCTACCGATTCGATTTCACCGAAACGGGAAAGCGTTTCGAAATCGTGGACGAACGAATCGAGAATGCCAAGCCCTTTGAAGGCCATGATGAACCGTATTTCTACTATCGCTACGAAAACGGTCATCCCGTGCTAAATGTTAAGGACGCAACGGGCTTGGAAATGCGCCCGCGAAATTTGCGGCGGGAAGATGTGGACCCAGAGAAGTCCATCCTCGCCCAACGCCGCGACCCAGACATATATCCTGAGATCACCCTGTTGGCGGAAACGCTGGCCAATATCCGCATTTATCGTGATTGGTCCCTGGGCCGCTACACACCGCCGCGCCTACCCCAATCCGCCGATCTCCCCAACCAATGGTTGGAGGAAAACGCCCGCAATCTTGGTCTGGTTCTCAACCGTCTAAAGCGAAACGTCCAAACCAAGAATCGGCTTCTTGAGATGTTCAAGGCCGTCTACGCCGAAGCTCAGGACTTCGATGTGATGATCGAGGGCGGAACCGTCCAGATTTTCGTGCAGGAAGACAGATTCAATGTTCCCGCCACCCGGCTATCCGACGGAACGCTACGCTATCTCTGCCTGCTCGCAATTCTCTACGACCCCTCGCCACCCCCGTTGGTCTGCATTGATGAACCCGAACTGGGCCTGCACCCCGACTTGATCAACCACGTTGCCGATGCCTTGCGCGACGCAAGCGAAAGAACCCAAATCATCGTGACCACCCATTCCACGGCGCTGGTGGATGCCTTCACCGAAACGCCCGAAGCCATTCTGGTCTGCGAAAAGATGCAGGGCCAGTCCATTGTGCGGCGCCTCGATCCAGAACACATCAAACCTTGGCTCGAAAAGTACCGTTTGGGCGCGCTCTGGACCAGCGGCGAGATCGGAGGAACTCGGTGGTGATAAAACTCTTTGTCGAAGGCGGTGGCCACTCCGAGGCGCTCCGTTCGCGATGCCGTGAGGGCTTCCGAGTCTTCCTCGAAAACGCTGGATTCAAGGGCCGCATGCCCCGCATTGTCGCCTGTGGCGGCAGGCGCGAAGCCTACGACCGTTTCAGCACCGCTTGCCGTAGCAACGAAACCGCGCTACTTCTCATCGATAGCGAGGACGCTGTTGCTTCCGACATATTCCCCTGGACATATTTGGCTAACCGACCGGGAGACCGCTTCGACTGCCCCGAGAACGTTACCGACGACTACTGCCACCTTATGGTGGTCTGTATGGAAACCTGGTTCTTGGCTGACAAAGATGCACTCTCAAGATTCTTCGGCCGTGGATTCAACGCCCACGCACTGCCACAACACACCAGCATCGAGGCCGTTTCCAAAGCCGACATCTACAATGGACTCAGGCAGGCAAGTTCCAATTGCCGGACAAAGGCCCCTTACGGCAAGGGCGAGCACTCTTTCAAGATTCTAAAGGTCATTGCCCCCTGCAGGGTTACCCAAGCCAGCCCGTGGGCTAAACGCTTTCTCGAAACGCTCAAGACCATCATGGACGGATAAGCGATAGTTGTTGTGCCCGCACTCAGGCGCGGCAAGAAGCCCCTCTACAGGAGAATGGACCAAATAGTCATGTATTCCCTTCCGCCCCGCTTGCGCGGGCGCGGGGCTTTGGCCCACAATGTCCGCGGCGGCATGGAAAGGGCGCATCATGGACGCGGTGGTCATCAACGGCGCGGTGCTTGAGCTGGCGGCGGGCGACATCACGCGGGAGCGGGTGGACGCCATCGTGAACGCCGCGAACAGCACGCTGCTGGGCGGGGGCGGCGTGGACGGCGCGACCCACCGGGCCGCCGGGCCGGGGCTCTTCGAGGAGTGCCGCACGCTGGGCGGCTGCGCCACCGGGGACGCGAAGATCACCAGAGGCCATAATCTTCCGGCGCGGCATGTGATCCACACGGTGGGCCCGGTCTACCGCGACGGACGGGGACGCGAGGCGGAGATGCTGGCGTCGTGCCATGAGAAGTGCCTGCGGCTGGCGCTGGAGAACGGGCTGGAGACGGTGTCGTTTCCCGCCGTCAGCTGCGGGGTCTACGGGTATCCCCCGGAGGAGGCCGCGCGCGTCGCGCTGGGCGCGACGGCGGACTTTTTACGGAAGCGGCCCGGCCTGAAGAAGGTCCGCTTCCTGCTGTTCGCCCCGGAGGTGCTGCGGGCGTTCCGCGCGGCGCTGGCCGGTCTGCCCGAGGCGGCGGCCCCGACCGCAAACGAGGAGGAGTGATGCCGGACGGCAAGTACCTGGGCGTGATTCTGGCGGCGGGCCACGGCTCGCGCATGGGCCCCTTCGGCGAGGAGGTGCCCAAGCCCGTCGCGCCGGTCTGCAACAAGCCCCTGCTCGTCTACCAGATCGAGCACCTGCGGGCGCTGGGGGTCACGGACATCCTCGTGGTCATCGGCCACCTGGGCCACCGCATCACCGCCGCACTGGGCGACGGGTCCGCCTTCGGCGTGCGCCTGCGCTATGTGGAGCAGGAGAGGCGGCTGGGCCTCGCCCACGCCGTGGGCCAGCTGGAGACGCTTGTGGACCGCCCCTTCCTGCTCTTCCTCGGCGACATCTTCTTTGAGATGGACCGGCCGGAGCGCCTGCTGGCGGAGTTCGAGGCGCGCGGCGCGGCCGCCGCGCTGGCCGTGCGGGAGGAGACGGACGTGGAGGCGGTGCGCCGCAATTTCAGCGTGCGCACGGACGGCGACGGGCGGGTCCTGCGCGTCATCGAGAAGCCGCGCTTCGTGGAGAGCATGCTCAAGGGCTGCGGCCTGTACCTGTTCAGCCTCCACATCTTCGACGCCATCCGGCGGACCCCGCGCACGTCCCTGCGCGACGAGTACGAGCTGACGGACTCCATCCAGATCCTCGTGGACCTGGATTTGGAGGTGCGCGCCGTGCCCGTGGTGGCGTGGGACATGAACCTCACCTACATCGGCGACCTGGTCGCCTGCTGCCGCCGCCGGCTGGCCGCCCTCGGCATCCCCTCGCTCACCGGCGGGGGCTGCCGCATCGCGCCGGGGACCGAGCTGGTGGAGACGGTGCTGGGCGACGGGGTGGATATCCGGCGGCCCGCGCGGCTGGAACGGTGCGTGGTCATGCCGGGCGCGGTGCTGGACGACGGAGCCGACCTGTCGGACATGGTCGTCACGCGGACCGCCCGCCTCCAGGCCTGACCCCTTCTCACTCCGCATCGAAGTGGTCCTTCGGAAGGGCCCGCGCCGCCTCCCGCAGCTTGGCGACGGCCGAGCGCAGGTCGCGGCAGGCCGTGGCGGGGCTGGTGCCCGCCCGCGCCGCGGCGCTCCGCATGTCGAGCCCCCCGAAGTAATAGAACCGCACGCAGGCCTGCTCGCGGGGCGTGCACAGCAGCGCCAGGGCCGCGCGCACCCAGCGCAGGCGGCGTTCCCGCACCTTTCCCGCCGCAAGGCGCTCGCGCAGATCCTCGTCGCTTTCGTACCACATGGCCCGCGACGCGGGCAGGTCCCGCAGCCGCTCCGGCGCCACAGGCACCCCCAGGCGGTTTCCCCGGCTCTCGTCCTTCTCCAGTGCGACCTCATAGTTTCCGGCGTGCTTCATCGCGCGTCTCCCCGTGTTGGCGGGCCGCATGCGGTCCGCGGGTTGGTGTTGCGCGGAGAGTGTGCGGGGGGGCGCGGGAAAAAGTACTTTGCCCGGAGAATGACTATTCGATGCCGGGGCTTTGATTTGCGCGGCGGGGAAAGGCGCGCCTATGCCGGGGCTATGCGGACGCGAAAAGACCGGGGATCAGTCGTCGCGGCGGGCGACAAAGAACGCGTAGCCGTAGCTGGCGCCGTGCTCCTCGAACATGCGTATCTCGCGCTCTTCCAGGGCGAAGACCTCCTCGGCCCCGGGATCCCCGGCATGGAGCGGACGCAGGACGGCCAGCCGCGCGCGGATATGCTGATAGTACCCGTCCATCCAGTCGGAGGACGGCAGGATGAAATGCCCGAGGAGCCGGTAGCCCGAACGGGCCAGCAGGTCGAGGTTTTCCCCGACGGAGGTGATGGCGGGATATTCCGAATCCCAGAAGGCGCGGGCTTCCGCGGGCGGGGTATCCGTCAGCCAGACAGCCTCGCTCAGGCCGATCACGCCGCCGGCCCGCAACAGACGCCGCCAGGCGCGGAGTCCCGCCTCGAAACCCATGTTGTACACCGCGCCCTCGGACCAGACGAGGTCGTAGGAGGCGTCCGGGTCGGCCAGTTCACACATGGACTGGTTGCGGGGAATGATCTTTTCGGCCAGGCCGGCCTCGGCGGCCCTGGCCGCCAGATCGTCGAGGAAAGGCTGATGGGTGTCCACCGCCGTGACAAGGCCGCCGGTGGCGCGGGCCAGGCAGAGGGTCTGGGCGCCGGGGCCGCAGCCGATATCCAGAATGTCCGGGGTTTGGGGAAGGGGCCCGGCCAGGCGCAGGGCCCGGAGGGTGGAATCGTCGGACCCGGGGCCCTGGCGCGGCATGTCGCGGTGCACTTCGAAAAACATGGGAGGCAGTTCCACCGGTCGTCTCCTCTTTGCCGTTTCTTTGCGGCGGCTGAGCGGAACAGGGTAGCATATCCCCCGCGCGGGGAGCATGTCCCCGGCACGGGCAAGGAGGCCCCATCATGACCATTCGTGAACGCATCCAGGAAGGCATCAAGCAGGCAACGAAGGACCGCAACACCCTGCGCACGGAGACCCTGCGCATGGCGAAGGGGGCCCTGCTGCTCAAGGAGAAGGAGTCGCCCCACGCCGACGGCGTGAGCGATGAGGAGGCCGTGGCTGCCCTGCGCGCGGAGGTGAAGAAGCGCCAGCAGAGCATGGAGACCTTCCGGCAGGTGAACCGCCTGGAAATGGTGGAGCAGCTGGGGCAGGAAATCGCCATCATTGAGGAGTTCCTGCCGGTGCAGCTCGGTGAGGCGGACCTGGAGGCGCGCATCCGCGCCTTTCTGGCGGAGCATCCCGAGATCAACCACGCCGGAAAACTCACCGGGGCCATGAAGAAGGAACTGGGCGACCTGGCCGACGGGCGCATCCTCATGGAACTCTGCAAGAAGGTGCTGGGGCAGTAATGGAGAAATGCCGGAGCGGCTGCCGCTCCGGCACTTCCATCTGGTGGGTCACGTCACCAGGGAGGAGGTTTTCGTTTCAGGCCGTCGGGGGGCGGCCGTTTATTTCTTGTCTTTCCCGCCGCAGCTCTTGCCTTTGCCGCAGGACTTCTTGTCCGCCGGGCATTCCGTGGAGGAGGAGGCCAGGGTGGCGTTTACCGTCTGCGAGGGCACGGAAGCGTCCACGCGGGGCGCGGCGGTCTCCTGGAGTTTCGCCTCTCCTGACGCCGGCGCGGCTTCCGAGGACGCGCCGCTCACGGGGCAGGCGCCTGCTTTCTCGCCGCAGCTCTTGGCATCCTTGTCGCCGCAGGAGGCCTTGGACGGGAACACCGCCTCTTTCAGGCGCATGACGGGGCAGGCGCTGCCCTCGCAGGATCCGCCGGCGGTGGCCGAACCGTCCCCCGCCATGGCGGTGGCCATGCTGAGACCGCCGGCAAACAGCATGCCGAGCAGGAGGATCAGCAGGAGGCTCCGCCCCGTCTTCTTGGGCGGTTTGGGCGACGCCTGGTTTTCCCACACATACGGCGCATCCTCCGACTCGCCGCCGCAGGAACAGTTGCATCCACAGCCGCCCTTGGGGGATTCTTCAACAACTTCAGGGGTTTCTTTGTGCTCGCTCATTTGACTCTCCTTGACCGCCAGTGGCCGGTCGGTTGTTTACCTCGGAACCTTGAGTTCATCATGGTTAACATCCGATACGTCCGGTTATTCCCGCGGACGGAATGAATGGCAGCCCCCGCTCCCCTGCCCCGCAGCGGTGTCCAGGCTATTTCGCCGGGGGCCGGGTGTTGCTCTCGTCGAGACCGACGGTGATCCAGAGGATGCGCCCGAGGGTGCGCAGGGGCAGCAGGGGGTTGAGCATGGCGGTGACGGACGGGGGAACCAGGTGGCTGTCGCGGACGGTCCAAAGGCTGATGATGCCCGCGAGCACCGCCCAGGCGGACGAAATGACAAAGCAGGTCTGGAAGCCGCGCAGGCCCCAGGCGCCAATGACGGCGCCGGCCAGGAGGGGCGTGACGCCGAGGGCGAAGGCGGTGATGACGGTCCAGACGGCGGTATAGCCGACGCGGTTGGTTTCCGGAACCTGGTTGAGCATGGCGCGGTTGGCCGCGACGTTGAAGGCGGCGCAGAAGACGGTGCCGAGGACCATGACCCCGGCCATGCCGTAGCCGGCCCAGGGGGATCCGACCGGCAGCAGGAGCACGGTGAACACGGCGCAGCCGTGGCCGATGAGGCTCTTGAACATGGCGCGGCCGCTGCCGCTCTGCTCGGTGAAGCGCCCCCAGGAGCCGACGGTGAAGAGGACGCCGAGGCTGGCGAGGGCGTTGATGGACATGGTGGCGCTGTCGGGCAGTCGCAGCACGTCGCGCATGTACATGACGTTCGCGGCGCCGAACCAGCACATGCTGGAGATGCCGAAGGAGGCCACGAGCATGAACTTGAGGAAGGAGGCGTCGCGCACGGCGGCGGCGCAGGTCTGGACCTCCTCGCGGAACCGGATGGGGCTCATCCCCTCAATGGCGTCGCCGCCGGGGATGCGGCGCATCCACAGCAGGCTCCAGAACCCCATCAATATGCCGATGGCGTAGATGGCGAGGAAGCGGTCTATGCCCGCGTCGCCGCCGGCGAGCAGGGCGGCCTGGGCCAGCATGATGAGCACGTTGATCACCTGGGTGACGGCGGTCTCGCTGCTGAAGTAGGCGGAGCGCTGCCCGGGGGGCACGATTTCGTGGAGCCAGGGGAGCCATCCGCCCGCGCCGAGGGCGCGCATGACGCAGAAGCCGAGGATGGCGGTGCCGAAGACGACCCAGGAAAGCCGGGGGCTTCCCCAGGCGAGGGCCGGCGGCAGGGTGAAGACAATGCAGCAGAGGATGTTGCGCAGACCCCAGGCCCACATCATCAGGCGCTTGGGGCCGAGCCGGGGCACCCAGGGCAGCGTGAGCAGCATGAGCACGGAGGTGAAGGGCAGGAACGAGAGCATCATGCCCACGAAGAACTCGGGCATGCCGATTTTGCGCGCCAGGAGCACCATGGAGGGGCCGACGATGTTCTGCCAGGAGACAACGTTCACCGCGACGAACAGCAGGAAGTACCTCGGCGGGGGGCCAAGCTCGCGCATGCTGCCGAAGAGGGGGATGCGGACCATCGCGCCCCCTACACTTCGATGTCGGCGACCGAGTTGAGCACCCAGGTCGGGCGGTAGGGGAACCGGTCTATGGCCTCGGGCGCGGTGACGCCGCTGAGCACCAGGATGGTGTCCATGCCCGCCTGAAGCCCGGCGATGATGTCGGTGTCCATGCGGTCGCCCACCATGACCGTGTTCTGGGAGTGGACGCCGAGGTGGTTCATGGCGCTGCGCATCATGAGGGGCGCGGGCTTGCCGATGAACAGGGGCGACCGGCCCGTGGCCCGCTCGATGAGCGCCGCCATGGCCCCGCAGGCGGGCACGATGCCGTCCTCCGTGGGGCCGGAGGAGTCGGGGTTGGTGGCGATGAAGCGGGCGCCCCCGGTGATCAGCCGGATGGCCTTGGTGATGGACTCGAAGTTCAGCGAGGTGGTCTCGCCGAGGACGACGTAGTCCGGGGCGTGGTCGGTGATGATGTAGCCCGCCTCGTGGAGCGCGCTGGTCACGCCGCTCTCGCCGATGACGAAGGCCGTGCCCCGGGGGCGCTGCCAGTGCAGAAACTGGGCCGTGGCCATGGCGGAGGTGAAGATGCGGTCGGCGGGGATGTCGAGCCCGCTGTTCTGGAGCCGGTGCGCCAGGTCGGCGGGGGTGTACATGGGGTTGTTGGTCAGCACGAGGTATTTGGCGTCGCGCCCGCGCAGGCGCGCGATGAAGTCCTGCGCGCCGGGGATCGCCGTGCGTCCCCGCACCAGCACCCCGTCCATGTCTATAAGGTAGTTTCTTGGCGTGTTCATGGGCTGTTTCCAAAGGGAGGGTTTGCCGCGTCCCGCGGCATGAGGCCGGCCACCGCCCGGCGTGCTGGAAGTATCATACCCCATAATTGTTCAGGAGGTGTTAGCCCGGCCCGGGGTGGAACCATCCGGCGAAAAGGGGTATTATCCCAAGAGTAGGGGCGCGGGCTGGTGTCTGGTTTGGCGGCACCCCCCGTCCCCTGTGGATGTTATACCCATGGACAACAACAAGTTCCCGGTCATCGTCATCATCCTGGTGGCGCTCTTTCTGGCCGCGCCGCTGGTGATGAACGCCCTGCGGGAGCCTCCGGCCCCCGCCCCCGCCCCCGCGGCGGCCCCAGCGGCCGCGCCGGGGCCCGCCTTTGCCCCGCCCCCGGCCGTCCCCGCCGCCCAGACGACGCCGCCGCAGGCCTTCGCCCCGCAGCCGGCGCCGGCGATGCCCGCGCAGTCGGGCCTGAGC
>JAPXRP010000018.1:0-37686 GCA_033813475.1 Candidatus Hydrogenedentota bacterium | reverse complement strand
GAGCAGGCCCGCGGCCATGTAGCCGAGCTCCTGGGGCAGGCGTACCAGGCGCGCCAGCCAGCCGCCCAGCATGCCGGCGATGAGCACCGCCGACAGGAAGAACAGGGCGTTCTGTTCGCCTTCAAAAACCATGCGTCTTTCCGCGCGGGCCGGGCCGCGCGCCGGGGGGCGTCAGCCGCGGTCCGGCGCCAGGTACGAGGTCGCGATGAGCGACTGGTAGTCGTCCACCTGCCCATGGTCGAGGCAGCACTCGATGATGGTGCGGCCGAGGGGGTGCAGGTCGTCGTGCAGAAACTCGCGCAGGTGCTTGTGGAAGAACACCGTGAGGACCTCCGCGCCCTCGTCGTAGGCCTCGTCGCCCACCTCGGGCTGGGTGTTGACCTGGAGCAGCCACCGGGGCAGGGCGTTGCCCTCCACCGTCAGGTGGTGCAGCGCGTGGCCCAGCAGGGCGCAGCGCGCCGGGCGTATCTGGTCGGGCCTGAACTTGGCCACGCCGCGGCGGGCCAGGTACTCGCGCGTGATCCACTGGGGCATGAAGCCCATCTCCCACGCGCCGACATGCTGGTTCGGCGTGAGGATGTGCACCACCTTGGGCGTGGCGACGATCTGGTTCAGCAGCAGGTTCGCATGGTCCACCTTGCGCCCCGTGGCGAAGGGCCAGTAGGAGCCCACGCCCTCGCTGGTCATGCCCTCGGTGTCCGTGATGCTGGGGTTGGCGAAGCCGCGCGGCGCCACGAGCCGCCACAGCCACGACAGGGCCGGGGGCAGCAGGTGGAAGAGGCCGATGATGCCGTAGGAGGGGCGCTCGGCGGTGCAGGGGGGCGTGCGCACGCCCAGGCTCCGCACATCCACAGAGACCGGGGTGTCCATGATGCCGGGAAAGCTGCGCCGCGGCACAATCACCCGCGGGTTCGGGCAGGGCTTCCCGGGGGCGTCCTGGATGTGCTCCCAGATCAGGGCGCGGCCCTGGGGCACGGCGTCCACGTTGAGGAACAGCAGCGGCTCCGGCGGCTCCGCCGTCAGGCGCTCGAAGTGCGGGTCCGTGCCGTAGTGGGTGATGTGGTTCACCCGGACAAACCACGCGTTCTCCGCGTCGGCCACGGTCAGCTTGCCGTCGCCACGCTGGAGCGAGGGGTGGCACAGGGCCATGTCGTCCGTGACGGGGCGCAGCTCGCAGCCCCGGGGAATCTCGATGAAACGGCGCTCGTCGGAGACGGTGTTTCTCCCCAGCAGGAGGCGGCCGTCGGCCTCGCGGTGGGCCACCTCGAGCATCTCCGACTTGCCGCCGCCGCTGGCGCCCTCGTGCATGATCGTCAGGGTGTTGTCGTAGGGCGTGACCACCTGCACGGTGGAGCAGTGGGCCGTGACCCAGCCCTCGCGCTCGCCGAGGGCAAGCAGGCTGCCGTAGACGCCCTTTTTCGCGCTGGGGCCGGGGTACAGGTTGTAGGCGAAAATCTCGTGCAGGTCGCCCGAGCGCTTGTGCACCACCACCTGGCGGCCGTCGAAATGGGTGTGGCGGAACGGCGGCGCGACGTAGATCACCAGCTTCGGGGAGAAGCGCTTGGGCAGGGCGTCCAGCGGCAGGATGCCCTGGAGAAGCGCCAGGCCGAAGGCGAAGAACCCCGCGTTGGCCGGGGCGATCACCAGGGCGTCCGCCCCCATCTTGCGCCGGCCCGCCACGAAGCCGAACACGGCCAGCTCGCGCTCCTTGAGCCAGTCCAGGGTGGCGGTGCGCAGCTCCTCAAAATCCTTCCCGAAGCGCTCGCGGTAGGTCGGCTTGTCCGAGGGCTCCTCGTCGCCGATGAACATGCAGTCCGGGTCGCGGCGGCGCATGTAGGGGTCGGCGTAGTTTGCGCAGACCCCGTTGCGCACCCGGGCGACCTGGACCTCGGCGACATACCCCTGTCCGGGCACGTCATAGCCGACCTCAAAGGCATTGCTCTCCGGTCCGCCGCAGGCGAGGTCTATCAGTTCCTCGGTCCGCTGGGCGACGATGACCTTCGGGCTCGCCGTCAGAACGGCGTGGGCGTCCGCGGGCGGGTTCAGTTTCTGCCACATGATACAGTTTCCCCTGTTCGTCCGTCGCTGCATTTGGAGAGAGAACCCGCCCCCGCCCTGGAATCTTCCCCGTTCCCGGGGGACTCCGTCCCTCCGGGCGGGTGGTGGGCCCGTGTTGGGGCCTTAGTATACACCAAACATCCCCCCCGGTTCCCGCCGTCCGCGCCGTCCGGCGGTCAGGGATCGAATTTCGGGCGGAAGCCGTCCTCGGCGTAGGGGTCCCGGTAGTACCCCCGGGCGTTGTAGAACTGGACCACCCGGAGCAGCTCCGAGAGGTTGATGGCCCAGTCTGCGGGCTCATAGTCCGCATCGTGGAAGGCGCACTCCGTGCCCCCGCCGGAGCCGGGCAGGTAACCGTCCTCAGTGCCCGCGGCGCAGGAAAGGCCGCCGGAATTGTAGAACTGCACAATGCGCAGCAGCTCGCCCACGGCGACCAGGCCGTCCTGGTTGGTGTCCGCCGTGTGGGGCACGGCGTAGTCCGGGTCCAGAAGGCCGCAGGAGGGCAGGCCGGCAAGGTTTGACGGCTCGAAGCCCGCCGGGACGCCGCCGCCGCGGGAGAGGCCCGCCACGGCGTTGGCGGCGAAGAGGTTCAGCCAGGTGATGCGGACCACGCCGTCGAACATCATCTCGATCTGGAAGCTGTGGGAGTTCTCGGGCGGGTAGACCCCGGAGGGGTCGTAGGAGGGCACGTCCTCCCAGGTGACGGCCACGCGGTCCGCCAGTTGCGCCCAGCTCACGCGTCCGCGTTTCGCCGGGTTGAGGTCTGTCATAAAGGGGGCAATGCGCGCAAAGGCGAAATGGGACTCCAGGTCGGCGCCCCCGCCCACGTCCCCGTTGTTGAAGGTGATGTGGCCGTTGCTGCCAATGAAGAACCGCGCGTGGTTTGTCCCGAAAAAGGACACGGCCGCGCCGCCGGACAGGTCCACCTGGGCAAACGTGTCGTCTGCGAGCGCGACGGCCGTCGCCATGCCGGGGTCCACGCTGAAATGGGCCGCGGGCTCCACGCAGGCGGCGTATCCGTTCGGGTTGTCGTCGGGAAACAGGGTGAGCATGCGCCCGGCGAGGTCCACGGCGTTTTCCGGGTCAAACATCTCGGTGAGGTAGTCGGGGACGAACAGGGTGGTGAAGGTGTGGCATGCGCCGCCGTTGTCGGAGGTCCCGGTGTTGCCCGCAATGTCCGTGGCGGACAGGGTGAAGAAGTGGTCCGTCTCCGGAGTCAGGCCATTGAGCGTGATCTCGTGGTCTGTGCCCTGGGGGCCCGATTCCGCGCCGGTGAGGTCCGCGCACGAGACGCCGTACAGGACCAGGGGCGTGGCGGCCTTGTCCGTGGTGAAGCGGATCGTCGCCTGGGTGCCGCCGACATACGGCACGCTGATTCCCGAGATGACCGGGGGCAGGCAGTCCACCGCCGCGCCCGCCGTCACCTCCACGTCCACATTGCCCGCCCCGTCGTCCGCGTCCACATACAGGGCGTCCAGCAGCTCGCCGTGGGCGGCCTGCAGCGTGCCGTCGCCCGGCGCGGGCGCGCCGGGGGCCAGCAAGATGGTCCCCAGGAACTCGCCGCCCGCGCCGGAAACCTCCTCCAGCGCGACGGTCTCGGCGTCCCCCCCGGTCGCGGCCAGCGAAACCGCCACCAGGCCCAGGCCGGCAAGGCTGCCGTCGGCCACTCGGACCCCCACGGTGTCCTCGCAGCCGAAATGGGGCCTCGTGAACGCGACTGTGCCCGCCAGGTCCATCAGTGCGGGGATCGCCGCGGCGGGCACGGCGATGTTCGTGCACTCCTCCCCCCGGCCGCCGGTGTCGGAGAGGATGTTGCTGAAGAAGCAGCCGTCTGCCGTGTTGTAGCGGTAGTCCGTTTCGCCCCGTACCAGGATGCCCTCCACCGCGCCCGTGTACTGGTTGAGCACCGGCGACCCGGAATTGCCGCCGTAGGTGTCCAAATTGGCCACAAAGAAGGTCGGCTGAAGGGACCGCACCGCCGTGGTGGGGCCGAAGGCGATCTTCATGGGCAGCCCCGCCGGGTGGCCGATGACGCCCACGGGGGCGCCGACGGTGAGGGCGCCGCTCCGGCGGATGTTGAAGGGCCGCGCCCCCGGCGCGGTGACCGGTCGGTCCACCCGGACAAGGTAATGGTCGTTGGGCCCGGACCCCGAGTAGGAGACCATCTCCACGAAGCGGTAGACCCGGTCGGCGTCGAAGGTGAGCCGGGGCGTCGCCGCGTCCAGCATCTCCCATCCGAACACAAACATGGTGCCCGTGCTCATGCTGCAGTGGCCCGCCGTGGCGATGAGGTCGGGCCCCACGAGAAACCCGGTGCAAAAGGCCGCCGTCGGCTGGTCGCCGAAGGGCTCCCCCGGACAGGCGGGGTAGCCGCTGCGGATGTAGGCGGACGGGGTGAGGACATAGCTGCCGTCCGGCTGGACCGAAAGTTTGTTGCTGTAAATGAGCGCGCAGGTGGACGCGGCCCAGGTGCGGATCAGCGGGTCACTCTCCTGGTAGACGTCTATCCGGTCGTCCGTGCCGTAGACGACCTTTGGCTGCGGACGGGGCGCGGACGGCGTCCACGGCACGTCGCTGATTTCCGTGCCCGTCGGCTTCTCCCCGGGGAGTTCCTGCGCCCCCGCCGCGGACAGAAAGAGGACGCCCGCCAACAGCAGCGCAACGAGGCGCCGGGGGACGGCCGGGACGCCGCCCTGATCGTGGATTCCGCGCAAAATCACTTCTGTCAACTCCTTGCGGCCGGAACGGCCGATCCCCCCCTCAAGAAAAGTTTACCACACCGCGCCGGTCACACCTTGGGTTCGACGTTTTTCTGCTTGAGACGCGCGCTCAGGGTGCGGATGATGTTCAGCAGGATCTGGATGGCCACCCGCTTTGACAGCAGGTTCTGGAAGGTGCTCTCCGTCAGCACAAACAGCACGCTGTCCTCCTCCGACTTCACGGTGGCGGAGCGCGGCTCCCGGTTCACCAGCGCCATCTCGCCGAACATCTGGCCCGGGTGGAGCTGGGCGATCTGCCGGTCCCCGTCATACACCCCCATCTTCCCCACCAGCACCACATACATCTGGCTTCCCGTCGTGCCCTTGTAGAAGATCACCTCCTCCTTCAGCGCCCGGACGGTCATCCCCTTGGCGAATATCTTCCCCACATCATCCCGGGAAAGCCCGCTGAAGAGGTCCACCCTTTTCACCAGCAGGTCCAGCTTGGCGGGATCAAGATGCATGGCGCGTCCTCCCGGGCCGCCGGCCGGCCCGTTCTGTCTGTCAGTATATCACCCTCCGGGCCGGTTTGGCCGCGCGGGGCGCGCGGGAGGATCGCCCCGGAGCGGCGCGGTGTGCCATAATAGGGGGTTCATGGACCCGAGGAACCCCCGCGGATGGAAAATGACGACAAACGAATGACGTTCACCGAGCATCTGGGAGAGCTCCGGACGCGCATCATCCGCTCCATTGCCGCGCTTCTTGTCGCGGTGATCGTCTGCTACGCCCTGTCAGACATGATCCTCAAGCAGCTCGCGCGGCCGTTGGCCCCCCTGGACGAGCGCGGCCTGATCGCCCCCCCGGAAAAGGCCCCGGACGGGGAGGCAGCCGCCCCCGGCGCGGAAACGGCGCCGGACGCCCCGGCCGCCGCGGAGACAAAGACCCCGCGCAACATGGAGTGGACCGTACTCAACCCCCTTGAGTTCGTGGTGGTCAAACTCAAGATCGCGGGCTACGGCGGGTTTCTTCTCGCCCTGCCCTTCGTTCTCTATCAGCTCATGGCCTTTGTTTTTCCCGGCCTCCTCCCCAACGAGCGGCGCGTGGTACAGATTCTGGTGGGGGGATGCAGCGTCCTCGGCCTGGCAGGCGTGGGCATCGCCTACTTCGGCGTGTTTCCGCTGGTGCTTCCCTACCTGCTGGAATGGACCCCCGCGTGGGTGCAGATTCAGCTCCGCGTGAACGAGACGATAAGCATCATCGTGAAGCTGCTGGCCGGCTTCGCCGTCGCGTTCCAGTTTCCCATGGTCGTGCTGGTGCTCGTCTACATGGGCCTGCTCACCCCGCAGGCCCTGCGCGACTACCGCAAGTTCGCCGTCGTCGTCATGGCGCTCGCCGCCGCGATCCTGACCCCGCCGGACGTTGTCTCCATGGGCATCATGCTCCTGCCGCTGGTCATTCTCTATGAGATGAGCATCTGGGCGTCCTATCTGGTCCTCCGCAGGAAGAAAATGAACGAGGAGGCCGCGGCGGCCGAAACCCCCTGAGGAGTCGTCATTCCATGTTTGACATGGGCATAGGCATGGGCGAGATGATCTTCATCGCCGTGATCGCCCTCGTGGTGCTCGGCCCGGAGAAGTTCCCCCAGTACGCCAAGATGTTCCTCCGCGCCTTCAAGGACTTCCGCGGCTACATGGACGAGGTGAAGACGGATGTGGTCCGCGAGATCAACCCCATCCGCCGCGAGCTCGACAAGATCAACCGCACGGACCCGGAAAAGCTCATTGACTCGCTCATGGGGGGCGATGAGAAGAAGCCCGAGGTCACGGCGGAGGGCGCCGCGCCGTCGGACACGGCGGACACGGCGGCCGACAGCACCGCCGATGCGGACCCCTACGCCGAACCGCCCGCCCGCGGGACGGACGAAAACGCGGACGCGCCCGCGGCGGAGGCCACCCCCTCGGAGTTTGACGTCACCCCCCCGGAGAGAATGGACTGACCGGCATGGACCCCCTGCAGGAATACAGCACGGCCCTCAGCGGCATCGCCAACGCCTACCGGAAGTCGCAGACCCTCTTCACCGCCGTCGAGCTGGACGTGTTCTCCCTCCTCACCCCCGCCGCCCCGGCGGAGCATATCGCCGAGAAGACCGGGTGCAGCCTGCGCGGCGTCCGCATGCTCCTGGACGCGCTGGTCGCCATGGAACTCCTCTGGAAGGGCGACGGCCGCTATGGGAACACCCCCATGGCCGAGGCCTGCCTTGTGAAGGGCGCGCCCGCCTGGCAGGGCGACATCATCCGCCACGCCGCCGCAAACTGGGACGCCTGGGGGAGCCTCGCCGAATGCGTCCGCACCGGCACCTGCGCCCCCCCGGCCAACGAGCGCGAGCGCTCCGGCCCCGCCCTGCGCAACTTCATCCTCGGCATGGACAACATCGCGCGGTTCAGCGCCCAGAGCGTGCTCGGCGCCGTGGACCTCTCCGGCCGCCGCCGCATGCTCGACCTCGCGGGCGGACCCGCCACCTACTCCATCGCCTTCCTCCGGGAACACCCCGCGCTCCGCGCCACGCTTTTCGACCGCCCCGCAGTCATCGGGATCGCGCGGGAGCAGGTGGCGAACGCCGGACTCGCGGACCGGTTTGACTACCTCGCCGGGGACTGCCTCGCCGACCCCCTCGGCGGCCCCTATGACCTCGTCTTCATGTCGAACATCATCCACAGTTTCAGCGACGGCGAGAACCGCGCCCTCGTCGCCAAGGCCTTCCAGAGCCTGGAACCCGGCGGACTGCTTCTGATCAAGGACTTCCTCACGGACGACGACCGCAGCGGCCCGCCCTACAGCCTCACCTTCGCCCTCATCATGCTCGTCAACACCCCCGCCGGCGGCACCTACTCTGTGTCCGAAGCCGCCGCGTGGACCGACGCCGCCGGATTCCTCCCCGGACGCATGATCCCCCTCACCGCCCAGTCCCGCCTCTGGATCGCCGAGAAACCCGAAGGCTGAGCGCCCGTCCGCAGGCGGACGGCCGTGGATGAAAGGATTCCCTGTGAAGACATTTCTGCCCCTTTGCGTTGCCGCGCTGCTCCTGGGCATGCCCGCCCCCCCGGCCCCGGGCGCGGCGCCCGAAGACCGCCCGCCCCAGATCGAGGTGACCTCTTTCGGCGCGGTGCCGGACGACGGCCAGGACGACACGGCCGCCGTTCTCGCGGCCTTCGGGCGGTGCAAGGCGGAAAACGCGCGCGGGGTCGCCTTTCTTAAAGGCCGCTACGATTTCCACGCCCCGGCGGAGCCGGAAAAGCGCGGGGTTGCGTTTCCCGTTCAGGGGCTCCAGAACGCCGTGGTGGACGGGCGCGGTTCGGAGCTCATCTTTCACGGGATCACCGGTTGTTTCCGTTTCTCCAACTGCTCGGGGGTCACGGTTCGGGACCTGGTCATAGACTGGGAGCGTCCCCCCTTCTCCGTCGGGGTCATCACCGCGGCCGCGGAGGGTTCCTTTGAGGTCGAGGTGCATCCCGAGTTTCCCGTGCAGGGCGGGGAGCCGGTGCGGGCGTTCATGGATTACGAGCCGGACACGGGCCTTCCCTGCGCCCAGGGGCTGGACGTGTATGCCCTCGAGACGCCGCTCGCCACGGAATTGGTCGGGCCGCAGGTGCTTCGCGTCGCCCTTCCCCCGCATGTCAAGGCCGTGACGCCCGGGAAATGGGCGGTGCTGCGCCACGAGGTCTACGGGCCCGGCGCCTTTGCGGCGAACGCCTGCCGGGACATGCGCTTCGAGGGGATCACGGTGCACACCTGCCCCGGCATGGCCTTCACGGCCTCCGGCACGGAGAACGCCACCCTGGACCGGTGCAAGGTCCAGCCGCGCCCCGGCACCCGCCGCCTGATCTCCGCCACGGCGGACGGCAGCCACTTCAGCGGCTGCACCGGCGACCTGGTGATCACCAACTGCGTGTTTGACGGCCAGGGCGACGACGCCGTCAACATGAAAAGCGGCCTCTTTCTCACAGTCACGGAGGTGGTGGACGGCCAGACCGTCCTGGCGCGCCACAATCTCGGTTTTCCCTGTCCGCCCGCGCCGGGGGACACCATGGAACTGATGCCGCAGGAGACCCTGCTGCCTTTCGGCGCCGCGCCCGTGCGGTCCGCCGGACTGCTGGAGGACCGCCAGACGCACCGGGTGGCCTTTGCGGAGACCCTGCCGGAGGGGGTGAAGCCGGGCACCCTGCTGGCGAACGCCACGCGGCTCCCAAAGGCCCGCGTCAAGAACTGCGTTTTCCGGCGCAACCGCGCGCGGGGCCTGCTCATCCAGGTCCGCGATGCGGTGGTGGAGGACTGCGTCTTCAGCGATGTGACCTCGGCGGGCGTGCTCGTCATCTCAGAGGCGGTGCATTTCTATGAGAGCATTCCCGCGCGCCATGTCATCGTCCGCAACAACGTCTTCACGCACTGCAACTACGGCGCGGCCATCGCGCGCGGCGTCGTGTCCGTCGAGGGGATCACCCCCGGCTGGGGGGACGTCCCGGCCCCCGGCGTGTTTCAGGACATCACCGTCGAGGGCAACGCCTTCCGGGGCTCGGACAACGCCGCCGTCTTCATGACGGGCACGGACACGGCGGTCCTCCGGAACAACGTGATCGAGGGGGTGTGCGCCCGGCCCACGCAGCCGCGCTGCGGCTCGGCCCTCCACATCGAAAGCAGCCGAAACGTCGCCGTCACGGGGAACACGGCCCTGAAGGAGTCCCAGGGGCCGGGCTGCGCCGCCGTCCTCACCCTGGGCGACCGCAACGATTCCGCCACCATCACCGTTTCGGACAACACAGGGTTCTAACCTCAGTCTTCGGCGCCCCAGGAGCAGGAAGATGCGTCGGTCCGGGGTCGGGGGGCGTTGAAGAGGATGGGGGCCTGCCGTTTGGCCTGTCAGGGATTGTTGCGCCGGAGCACCTCCGCCCAGAGGCGGTAGCCCTCGCGGTTGAGGTGGAGGCCGTCCTTCAGAAGGAGGTCCTTGCGGGGGAGTCCGTCGGGGCCGAGGCTAACGGGGACCGTGTCCACGTATTCGGCCCACGCGGTCTCCCCGCACCATTTGGCGACGCGGGCGTTGAGGTCCTGGATGGCGGGCCACTTGTCCCAGCGCGCGGTGGAGGGCTTGGTGGAAAACACGAGCAGCCGCGCGTCGGGCCGCAGGGCGTGGAGCTTCGCCGCGAAGGACGCGAAGTCCTGAAACACCTTCTCCGGGGCGCCGCCCGAGGCGATGTCGTTGTCGCCGGAGTAGACCACCACGGTGCGGGGCCGGTGCGCGGCAACGATGCGCCCGATGTGCCGGTCGAGATCGGCATAGGCCGATCCGCCGAAGCCGCGGTTGGCTGCGGGCAGGTCCGGGAAGTCGGCCTTGAGGTCCCACATGCGGATGGTGGAGCTGCCCGTGAAGAGGACGCCGCCGGGCGCCGGGGGCGCCGCCTGGTCGGCGGCCTCAAAGGCGGCGATGTCCTTCTCCCAGCGGTCCGTGTCCGGGGCTTCGGCGGGGGCTTCCGCGCCCCGCGCGGCGAGGTCCAGCGTGAGGATCAGGGCCGCGCCGAGCACGGCCAGGGCGGAGACCACGGGGGCCCTCACGGCGTCAGCCCTCCGGCAGGGCGAACGTGAACCCCTGCCCGGTCACGACCGCCCCGGGCGCCACAGGCACCTTCCCGGAATCCGGAAGGACCACCTTCATGGTGCAGCCGCCGATGACGTCCTTCTCGACTTCCACGCCGGGCATGACCCAGATCAGCTCCATGCCGCGCTCCGTGAGCTGGAACGCGCCCACATGGGTGACGTAGAAGACCTTCTTGCCCTGCTTCAGGGCCTCGCGCCCGTTGAAGGTGATCTCGTCCACCTTGTCCACAAACTTCGGGGTGCCCTTCTGGAGCACGCGCACCCGCCCGCCCTCGGGCTGAATGACGCCCCGGTCGTTCCACGCCGCGCAGAACAGCAGGCACTTGGAGCAGGCGCACAGGTCTATGAACCCGCCGGGGCCGACATAGTTGACGGCGCCCTCGCCGCGCTTGGAGACATTGACGTTGCCGTCGCTGTCCACCTGGAGCGCGCCGAGGATGGACCAGTCGAGGCGCTTGTAGATGCGCTCGAAGGCCGTGGCCGAGGGCACGATCTCCGTGGGGTTGATGGCCGCGCCGAAGAAGATGCCCGGGGCCGCCATGCCGCCGAAGACGCCGCTCTCGTTGATCATCGTGAGCTCGCCCATGGCGCCGCTCTCGTGCAGCAGGCGCGACACCTCCTCGGGCAGGCCCACGCCGATGTCCACATGGTCGCCCCTGCGGGCGTTCTCCACGAAGATTTTCGTGCCCAGCCGCGCCAGCACCTGGTCGGCGGCCTTGCGCTTCGGCGTGACGCCGAGCATGTCGTTCACAATCCGCGTGCGGGCGATCCCCTCCTCGGTGGACATGCGGCTGTTCAGGGTGAACTGCTCCCAGTGCTTCCGGTGCTTGATCGTCGCCGTCTGCTCCACGTCGGGCCAGTACACCACCGCGTCCACCTCCTCCGCCTTCAGGAAGACCTCGTCGTACCCCTCGTCCACGAGGCGGCCGACGTTCACGATCACGCGGCCGCCGTTGCGCCGCGCGGCCCGCGCGATCTCCAGGCTCTCCGCGAGGATCGAGCAGTTTTTCATGTAGATGTTGCCCAGGCGGTCCGCCGCCGGGGCGCTGAACACGGCCGTGTCAATCTTCGGGATGGAGTACCTGAACCGGCCGTCCACCACCTCCACATACTGCGGGGCCGTCTCCGGCTTCACCGGCGTGCCCCGGCCGCAGCGCGGGTCCACAAAGGTGCCCGTGCCGGTGTCATTAATGACGCAGTCGCGCCCCTCGCCCTGCCCCCGGAGCAGCAGGGTCAGCGTGCCCTGCGGGATGATCTGAAGCTCCAGCTTCCCCTGGTCCGCGAGGCGGAGCTGCGCCTTGAACGTCTCCGCGTGCCCCGTGAAGAGCCGCGTGTTCAGCCCCTCCAGCCCGATCTCCTCCAGCGATCCCGGAATCTTGCCGCGTCCGCCCTGGCCGCCCACGCAGATGATGGTGATAGTGTTCGGGTGGCCCGTCGCCTGGAACTTCTCGCGCATCGCCCAGTACATGAGCGCGCAGCGCTGGTTGCCGCCCAAACCCGAGGTGGCCATCACCGCGCCGTCCTGGATCAGGTCAACGGCGTCCCATGCCGTCATGAATTTCGGGTTGTCACGCACCGCCGCCGGAACGGGGTACTTGGAGTCATGTTTGGTCCAAGTCATCCGCCAGTGGAGAACATGCGCCTTGATCGCCAGCTTGGTGAGAAAATTCATGCCAATCCCTCGAAAACAAAGACACGGGAATATCTTGCGCCCGGCGCTGCGACTCCCACAACGCCGAAATTCCCTCAAACAGACAATACTACAAGGGCAAAGTCCCGTTCAAGGACGGCGTTTTGGACGTCTTGCGGCGGACAAGAACGGGGGATGGCTTCAGGCTTCAGGAAGAGAGGGAACGCGCGGATCAGGGGGGGACGTTTCATCGGACCGATCGGTCGGATCGGTCGGATCGGTCGGATGTGGGACGGGCGCGGCGTTGTCGGACAGGTCGGACAGGTCGGACAGGTCGGACGGGTCGGACGGGTCGGACGGCGGACGCGCTATTCCAACGTGTCCGAATGCGGTGTCCGTTCGCCGTTCTCCCGCCGCCGCTTTTCCAGCCACACATGCAAAATGGCGATGTCCGAGGCGCGGACGCCGGGGACGCGGGCGGCCTGGCCAAAGCTGGCGGGGCGTATCTCTTTGAGGCGCTGGCGGCTTTCGCGGGGGAGGCCGGGCACGGCGTCGTAGTCGAAGCCGTCGGGGATGGGCAGGTGCTCGGCACGGCGGAACTGCTCGATGGTGCGCCGCTCGCGGTCGAGGTAGCCCTCGTACTTGACGCGGATCTCGACCTGCTCGCGGGCCTCAAGGTCCACGGGTTCGGGGGGCGGGCTGAAGCGCCACAGCTCCTCCAGCAACACGCCGGGCCGCCGCAGGAGCTGCGCCACGGTGTGGGGCCGCGCCGCGGGCGCGCCGCCGTGGCGGACGAGCAGGGCGTTCAGGGCCTCCGACACGGGCACGGCGGCGCTCTCGATGCGGGCCAGCTCCCGCGCGGCGGCGTCCTCCTTTTCGCGCAGGCGCGCCAGCACGGCGTCGTTGCGGAACCCGTATTGCGCGAGGCGCTCGTCGGCGTTGTCGTGGCGGAGGTGCAGCCGGTACTCCGCGCGGGAGGTGAAGAGGCGGTAGGGCTCGCGCACGCCGCGCGTGACAATGTCGTCCACCATCACGGCGAGGTAGGCCTCGTCGCGCGAGAGGAGCAGCGGCGGCGCGCCGTCGAGCAGGCGCAGGGCGTTGAGCGCGGCGAAGAGGCCCTGTCCGGCGGCCTCCTCGTAGCCCGAGGTGCCGTTGATCTGCCCGGCGTGGAAGAGGCCGCGCACGCGCTTGGTCTCCAGCGTGGGCCTCAGCTCCACGGGCGGCACGAAGTCGTACTCGACGGCGTAGCCGGGGCGCACGATCTCGGCGCGCTCCAGGCCGGGGCAGGAGTGGAGCATGGCGAGCTGCACGTCCTCGGGCAGGCTGGTGGAGAGGCCGTTGACGTAGAACTCCGCCGTGTCGAGGCCCTCGGGCTCCAGGAAGAGGTGGTGGGCCGTCCGGTCGGGGAACTTGACGCACTTGTCCTCGATGCTCGGGCAGTAGCGCGTGCCGACGCCCTCGATGCGCCCGGAGTAGAGGGGCGACCGGTCCATGTTGCGCAGGATGATGTCGCGGGTGCGCTCGTTGGTCCGCGTGACCCAGCAGGAGACCAGGTTGCGGTTGAAGCCCGCGACGGGCGTGGAGAAGGAGAAGGGGCGCGGGTCGGGGTCGCCGGGCTGCTCGGCCAGCACGCCGAAGTCAATGCTGCGGCGGTGGATGCGCGCGCAGGTGCCCGTCTTCAGGCGCTCCACGGGGAAGCCGAGGCGGCGGTAGGCGTCGCTGAGGCCGTCGGCGGCCGGGGCGCCGCCGCGCCCGCCGGACACGCTGGTCATGCCGTAGTGGAGGCGGCCGCGCAGGAAGGTGCCCGCGCAGACGATGACGGCGCGCGCGCGGATCTCCTCGCCGAAGGCGGTGACCACGCCCGCGACGCGCGGCGTTTCATCGCCGCCCTCCACGAGGAGGTCCACGGCCTCGGCCTGCTTCAGGAAGAGGTTCGGCTCGCCCTCGCAGACGCGCTTCATGTCCTGCTGGTAGAGAAAACGGTCGGCCTGCGCGCGCGGGGAGTGGACCGCGGCGCCCTTGCTCCGGTTGAGCATGCGGAACTGGATGCCCGTGCGGTCTATGCAGCGGCCCATCTCGCCGCCGAGGGCGTCAATCTCGCGCACGAGCTGGCCCTTGGCCACGCCGCCGATCGCGGGGTTGCACGACATGCGCCCGATGTCGTCGAGGTTGAGCGTGAGCAGCAGCGCGCGGCGGCCCAGGCGCGCGCAGGCGAGCGCCGCCTCGATGCCCGCGTGGCCCGCGCCCACTATGACGACGTCAGGATCGTGAAGCATGGGGCGTCCCTGCCCGCCGCGCCGGTCAGTCCTCCGGCAGCGTGATGGCCTTGATCTTCTCGACCTGCGCCGCGCGGTACGCCGCGAGCTTTTCGGCGAGGACGGGGTACTTGTTGGCGAGGATGGCCACGGCCAGGAGCGCGGCGTTGGTCGCGCCCGCGCCGCCGATGGCCAGCGTGCCCACGGGGATGCCCGGGGGCATCTGCACGATGGCGAGAAGGGCGTCCTGCCCGTTGAGGGGCCCCGAGGCCACGGGAACGCCCAGCACGGGCCGCGTGGTCAGCGACGCCACGACGCCCGGCAGCGCGGCGGCCACCCCGGCCCCGGCGATGAACACCTCGACCCCGGCGGCGTCCGACGCGCGGACATACTCGGCCACGAGGTCCGGCGTGCGGTGGGCCGAGAGCGCCCGCGACTCATGGGGCACGCCGAAATCGGCGAGGGTCCTGTGGGCGCGGCGCATGGTTTCCCAGTCGGACTCGCTTCCCATGAGGATGGCGACCAGGGGGGTGGCGGGCATGTTCATGTCTGTCTTCTCCCGGCGGTTAAAAGTGGCGTTCAATGTAGTCCAGCGCGGCGTCGAGGTCCGGCAGGATTTTCGTGCAGTAGCGGACCATCCACGGCGACATGTCCTGGAAGGGGAAGGGGCTGAAGGCGATCACGAACTTCCCCTGGTCGTGGGCGGCGTAGAACACCTCCATGGACGTGCCGATGGACGGCTTGTTGTAGTTCACCAGCAGGATGTCCGCGTCGCGCACGTCCTGCAGGTCGAACTCCACGATCTCGTTGGCGCTGTCAATCTCGCGGTCGCGGAAGTCGCGCCGCATGGGGTCCAGCAGGATGAACCGGCCCGCGAGCCGCTCCTTGGCCCGCTGGCGCCACGGCTTGCTCTCGTCCGCCGCCGCGTCCATGATGGGCCCGCTGAGATAGATGGTCTGCGCGTCTTTCCGGTTCATGCCGCCTGTTCACTCCCTGGGCCGGAACGGCCCCCGTTGGGCGCGTATTGTAGCACACCCCCGCAGGGGTCATTTTGTCTGCGCCGCGCGGGCGGGGTCGTGGTCGGGGTTGGGCGCGGGCATCTGGGCGTCCACGTCGAGGAGCCAGCCGTGGAGGGCGCGGCGGAGTTCTTCGGCCTTTTCGGGCATCTCCCCGCCGAGGTTCCTGGTCTCGGCGGGGTCGGCGGCCAGGTCATACAGCTCCAGCCGGTTGTCCTCGTAGTACTCGACGAGCTTGTGGTTGCCGCGGCGCACGATGCCGCCGGGCGTCGCGCCGAGGGGGTGGTAGTGCGGGTAGTGCCAGTACAAATCGCGCGCGGCGATGCCCCCCGCGCCCGTCAGCAGGGGGACCAGGCTCACGCCGTCCACCTTGTGCCCCGGCCCCGCGCCCGCGATCTCCAGAATCGTCGGAAAAAAGTCCACGCTGCACGCCGGGATGTCGCACAGGGACCCTGCGGCGACCCTTCCCGGCCAGCGGACGATCAGGGGCTCGCGGACGCCGCCCTCGTACAGCGTGCCCTTGCCCTCGCGGAGGGGCGCGTTGGACGTCACCCGGCCGAGGCCGCCGTTGTCGGAGGTGAAAATGACCACCGTGTCCTCCGCCAGCCCGAGGCGGTCCAGCGCATCCATCACGCGGCCCACGCTCTGGTCCACCGCCTCCACCATGGCGGCGTAGCCGGGGTTGTTCTGCGGGTCGTCGTCCCGCACCTTCGCGGCGTACCGCGCCTGAACATCCTTCTTCGCCTGGATCGGCGTGTGGACCGCGTAGTGCGGGAAGTACAGGAAGAAGGGTCGCTCCCGGTTGCCCTCCATGAAGGCCACCGCCTCGTCTGTGAGCCGGTCCGTGAGATACTCACCCTCCGGGCCGTCCTTCAGCGCGGGCACGCCGTAGGGCGAGAAGTACGACGGCGGCTGGCCCTGGTGCGTGCCCCCCGCGTTCACGTCAAAGCCCTGCGCCTCCGGGCCGAAGTCCGGCCCGCCCAGATGCCATTTGCCGACGCTCGCCGTGGCATGGCCCGCGGGCTTCAGCGCCTCCGCCAGCGTCACGGCGTCGTGCGGCAGTTCCTGGTTGAACGCCGGCGGCAGCAGCTTCGCGTACGGGTGCCTGTGGCCGGGGATCCAGTCCGTCAGATGGAGCCGCGCCGGGTATTTCCCCGTGAGCACGGCCGCCCGCGTCGGCGAGCACACCGGGCACGCGGCGTAGGCCTGCGTGAACCGCATCCCCTGCGCCGCCAGCCGGTCAATGTTCGGCGTCTCATAGAACCGGCTGCCGTAGCACCCGACATCCCGCCAGCCCATGTCGTCAATCAGGAACAAGACCACATTCGGCGGCCGCGTTGCCGCCGCCGCGCGCGCGGCCGCGCCCGCCCCCAGCACCGCCGCCCCCGCCGCCTGCAAAAAGAAACGCCGGTCCATCCGTTTCATGGCCCTGTCCTCCGGTTGTTTCGGGGCGGCCGGCCCAATGGGGCCCCCGCGCCGGGCATTGGTCGGACGGGTCGGCCCCGTCGGACATGTCAGACAAGGATACACACCCCGGGCACCCACCGTCATCCCGGTCCGCCGGTTCGCCCTTGGCGGGGACGGGCGGCTATAATCCCCCCACCCAAGGAGACCCCGACCCATGCCGTCATCCCGCCCGGAGAAGCCCCTGTCCTGGAACGCGTTTCTGCGGTGTTTCACCCGCGTGGAGCTGGCCCCCGACTGCGGACTCATCGCCCGCACGGACGCGGTGAGCCCGGCGTATCTGCGCAGGATCCGCCTGTGGAACTTCCTGGAGGCGTGGGCCGTGTTCGCGCTGGTCATGGCGGTGGTCTGGTGCGCCTACTGGCTGGACAAGGACGCCACAAAGACCGCGCGCCTCGTTCTCGCCCTGCCGACGATGCTGTGGATGTTCGTCCTGTCGCCGCTGGTCCATTACCGCTTCGAGAAGGGCATCTTCCTCCTGCCGAACCAGCAGAGGCGCGGAATGGGGCTGTACTTCTGGGAGTTCCGCGGCCTGGGCAACCCCTTCCGGTACTACGTCGGGAAGGACGGCGAGCCGCCGCTGGTGGTGAAACACTGGCGCTGCGTCGCCGCGGTGATGGCGGCCATGACGGTGCTGTACCTCTCCGCCGCGTGGACCTTCTCGGCGGAGATTGACGCCCGCTACGCGGCGAAGATCGCCGCCTGCGGCGGCAAGCCGCAGTTCATAACTTTGCTGCTGGGCGGCCTTCTTGCGGCCTGGTTCTTCGTGCTCATCCCTTTCATGGTGCGGCTGGACAACTTCGCGCGGAGCCTCCGCTTCATCCTCGCCTTTCTCGCCGCGACGCTGGTCTTCATGGTCCTGTTCAACCTGTTCTTCCAGTTCGTGCTGGACCCCCTGCGCGGCGTGCTGGAGCCCAACCACTTCCTGCGCCTGCGCGGCGCGCTCGCGCGCGAGCGCATCGGCGCGCTCGCCGACCTGCCCGCCATCGGCGGCCAGTGGTCCGGCTACGTCACCTGGGGCTGGGTCCAGCAGCTCATCTTCGCCAGCTACTTTGGCGTGCTCTTCGGACGCGCCTTCCCCGTCGAGCGGTCGCGCCGCGACCTGGCCAAGGCGTGCCTCTGCTCGGCCACCGCGTTCAGCCTGGTGCACCTGCCCAACGTCTGGCTCATGGTGTTCACCTTCTCCGGCGGCGTCTTCGGCACCCTGTTCTTCTACCAGATGTTCAACCTCTTCGCCCTGGGCTTCTCCCACGGCTTCGCCGGGTCCCTGCTGAACAAGCTGACGCCCATCAACTTCAGCGTCGGCCCCGACCAGATGCCGGGACGCTAGAAAACGACACGCGGCGGAAAACGGGGACGGACACAGGCGCAGCGAAGCGGAGACGTGCCTGTCCCCGCTTTCCGCCCGCTCCGTCCGTCACCCCCGCGAAAGCGGGGGCCCAGGCCTTCAGCGTGTGTCGTGACCCGCTGACCCAAGATGGGTTCCCGCTTTCGCGGGAATGACGGCCGGAGGGGCTGTTCGTGAGAAAATGGTCCCGTTGGCGGGAAGGACAGGCACGCGGCATGGAGGCACTTGAAATGAACATACAGGTGGTCGGCGCGGGCGGCTGGGGTTTGGCCCTGGCGCGGCGGCTGGCGCTGAACGGCCACGCGGTGCGCCTGTGGTGCCGCGAGGAGGACGACCCGGACCGGCTGCGCGCCACCCGGGAGGACCCCCGCCTGCTCCCCGGCGTGCTGCTCCCGGAAAGCGTCGAAGTGGCGCGGGACACGGACCCCGCCGCGGAGATGGCCGTGCTCGCCGTGCCGTCGCACGCCCTGCGCGCCGTGGCCGCCGCCATGCCCTTCTCCCGGGGGACGGTCCGCGTCAGCGTGGCCAAGGGCATCGAGAACGACACGCTCCTGCGGATGAACGAGGTGATTGCGGAGGTTGCGCCGGGCGGGCCGGTGGCCGCGCTCAGCGGGCCCAGCCACGCCGAGGAGGTGGGCCGCGACCTGCCCGCTTCGCTGGTGGCGGCGAGCGCCGACCCGGCGGCGGCGGAGAAGGTGCAGGCGGCGTTCTTCGCGCCGGTGTTCCGCGTGTACACCAGCGACGACGTCACGGGCGTGGAGCTCGGCGGCGCGCTGAAGAATGTCATCGCCATCGCCGCCGGGGTGTGCGACGGGCTGGCCCTGGGCGACAACGCCAAGGCCGCGCTCATGACGCGCGGACTGGCCGAGATCACGCGGCTGGGCACGGCCTGCGGCGCGCAGGCGGCCACCTTCGCCGGGCTCAGCGGCATGGGCGACCTCATCGTCACCTGCGCCAGCCGCCACTCGCGCAACCGCCGCGTGGGCGAGGAGCTGGCCAGGGGCCGCAGCCTCGACGACATCCTCGGCGGGTCCCCCATGGTCGCCGAGGGCGTGCGCACCACGAAGTCCGCCCACGCCCTCGCCCGGCGCCTCGGCGTGGACACCCCCATCACCGCCGCCGTCCACGCCCTGCTCTTCGAGGGGGCCGAGGTCGGCGCGGTCATCCTCGACCTGCTCACCCGCGGCCCCAAGCCCGAAATCCGGTAGCCCGTATCCCCGGAAACACCGGGCGGAACCGGAGCCCTGCCGGGCAGGAGATTGCTTCGCTTCGCTCGCAATGACGTCCATTTTCGGGTCATTGCGGGCGAAGCGAAGCAATCTCTTGCCGGAACGCCACCGGCCCGACGCCTCTCTTGGGTGACAGGACGCACCCTCTGCGCCGATGGTCCATCCAGCACAGAATCCCCGGCGTGCGGGGCTGACTTTTTCCGCGCCCTGTGCTATGCTTTTCCTGCCGGGCGGGGAAAGATTCACCCCCCCGCCCGCATGGAGGGAGACCGGATGATCCTGACGAACATTGACCGGGTGCCGGGGATGCGGATCGCGGAGCACTACGGGCTCGTGGGGGGGAGCACGGTGCGCGCGAAGAACATCGGCCGCGACTTCATGGCCGGCCTGAAGAACATCGTGGGCGGCGAGCTCAAGGGCTACACCGAGCTGCTCCAGGAGGCGCGCAAGCAGGCGCTGGACCGCATGTCGGCCCAGGCCCAGGCGATGGGGGCCAACGCCGTCGTCAACATCCGCTTCTCCACCTCCGCCGTGGCCCAGGGCGCCGCGGAGCTGTACGCCTACGGCACCGCCGTCCGCGTGGAGCCGGACTACAATGGGTGAGCTGCTGGGGCTGATACTGTTTCTGGCCCTGCTGCTGGTCGGGCTGCTGGCGGGCGGATGGAACGAGCGCCGCCATTATGAAAGCATCCGCCGGCGCGAGGCGGCGCTGGCCGCCCTGCCCGTCATGCCCAGCGCCGAGTGGGACACGGACCGCGAGGTGGAGGCGGCCTGGCTGGTGTCGTCGTCCGTCGTGGTGTCCGTGGACTATTTCAAGCGCTTCGCCATGGGCATCCGCAACCTCTTCGGCGGCAATGTGCGCTCCTATGAGAGCCTCCTCGACCGCGCCCGGCGCGAGGCGGTCCTGCGCGTGAAGGAGCTTTGCGGGGGCCGCGCGGACATCGTGGTGAACCTGCGGCTGGACACGAGCAGCATCTCCGGCGCCAAGGCGAAACGGGACGCGAACTCCATCGGCGCGGTGGAGGTCATCGCCTCGGGCACCGCCGTGCGCTACCGCCGCGACGCCGCCCCCTCATGAAGTTTGTCCAGAAGGACATGGGGGAGGCCGCCGAGGCCAGCGCGCAGACCCGCGGGGTGGTCGCGGACACCCTCAAGCTCTTCGGATTTCTCGCCGCCTTCGTCGTGGTGGTGTTTTTCGTGGTCTCCTGGGGCACGGACGTGGTCGTCATGCGCATCTCCCCCGAAACGGAGGCGCGCATCTTCGGCGCCCTGGGAACGGATTTCCTCGCCGAGGGAAGCGTCGGCGCCGGGGAGCGGTGGCGCGGGGTGCTGGAGCGCCTTGCCGCGCACCCGGAGGTGCCCCCCCTCCCCTACCGCCTCGGCGTGACGGACGACCCGCCGGAGCCCAACGCCTTCGCCCTGCCCGGCGGCCGCATCCTCCTGACCCTGGCGCTGCTGGAAAAACTCGGCAACGACGAGGCCGCCGTGGCCTTCGTCCTCGCACACGAGCTGGGGCACTACCGCCAGCGCGACCACCTGCGCGGCCTGGGACGCGCCGTTGGCATGGCCGTGTGCCTCATGGCCCTCGGCGGCTCCGGCGACTTCCTCCCCGTGGCCCGGGTCATCACCGGGTCCATGCAGCGCACCTACTCCCGCGCCCAGGAGGAGGGCGCCGACCGCTTCGCCGCCCGGCTCGTCTACGAGACCTACGGCTCCGCCGACGGCGCCGAGAAGCTCTTCCAGCTCCTCCGCGAGATGGAGGACCTCCCCGCCTGGGCCTACATGCTCTCCACCCACCCCGGCCACGACAGCCGCATCCGGGCCATCCGCGAAACCGTCGAGGAACTCCGGAAAAGGGACGCCGGAAAGAGCTGAGGCCCGGCCCGCGCACCGCCGTGGTTGACTGCGAAACCCGTATGTGCCATGCTTTGCGCGGCCGGGCGCGGCGGACGGGCCGCGCCGGACATTGGCCGACGGAGCTGCGACCATGACCGACACGCCCGAGCTGTCCCCCGCCCCCGCCCCCGCCGCCGGGCCCGCCCCCGCCGCCGGGCCCGCCCCCGCGCCGGAAACGCGCCCCCGCGTGTGGCCGCTTTTCATCGTCTGCGCCGCGCAGGCCGTGGTGGTCTTCGGGTTCTCCCGGTGGGGCACGACGAACCTCCACAACGCCGCCGGCTTCGGCGTGGTGCCGGGCGTGGCCGCGATCCTGGCCCTGCTCTGGTGGGTGACGCTCAGCCGTATCCCCTGGCGAGACCGGCTGGCCGGGACGGTGCTCGCGGCGGCGGTGATGGGCGCCGTCGTGCTGTCCCAGCGCAGTGTGGACATGGGCGGCCTGCTCCTGCTGGCCGCGCTGCCGTGGATGACCTACGGGACGGCGGCGGTCCTCCTGGCTACATGGTTCCTGCGCTGGCCCCTGCGGCGGTGGGCGCTGGCTCTTCTTCTCATCGCCTGCACGGCGGGGTTCTGCGCCCGGCGCGTGGACAGCATCAGCGCGGGGCTGTCCCCCGTGACCTCCTGGCGCTGGAACGCGACGACGGCGGAGCAGGCGGGGGCGCTGGCCCTCGTGACGGAACAGGGCCGCGCCGAGGTGCCGCCCGTGGCGGGACCGGGCGACTGGCCCGCCTTCCGCGGCCCCGCGCGTGACGCCGTCGTGGCCGGGGAAAGCTTCTCCACCGACTGGGCCGCCGCGCCGCCGAAAGAGCTGTGGCGCGTGCCCGTGGGCGCGGGGTGGTCCTCCTTCATCCAGGTCGGCGGGTACCTGTTCACGCAGGAGCAGCGCGGCCCCCACGAGTGCGTCACCTGCTACGACGCGAAGACCGGCGCCGTCGTGTGGCAGCACGGCGTGGAGGCGCTGTTCGAGGACGGCATGGGCGTCGGCCCGCGCGCCACGCCCGCCTACGCCGACGGCCGCATCCACACCCTCGGCTGCACGGGCGTCGCGCTCTGCCTCGACGCCGCCACGGGCGGCGTGGTCTGGCAGCGCGACCTGTGCCAGGACGCCGGCACGGGCCCGCCCTCCTTTGGGATGTCGGCGTCGCCGCTCGTGTCCCGCGACCTGGTTCTCCACTTCTCCGGCCGCTCCGAAGGCAAGCACCTCAACGCCTACAACCGGGCCACGGGGGACATCGTGTGGCAGGCGGGCCGCAGCGCCGGCGGCTACGCGTCGCCCCATGCGGCCGTCGTCGCCGGGGTGCCGCAGATCCTCATGGTCAGCGACTACGGCATCCAGACCTTCATCCCCGAAACCGGCGCGCCCCTGTGGGACCACGCCTGGGGCATCAAGACCAACCCGCGTTGCACCCAGCCCGTGGTGGTGGACGGCACCGGCGTCTTCTTCGGCGGCACCGGCAGCTCCGGCACGCGGCGGCTCAACGTCTCCCTGAACGACGGCGCGTGGAAGGTCGAGGAGGCCTGGTCGTCCAAGCAGTTCCGGCCCTACTTCAACGACGGCGTCCTGCACAAGGGCCTCTACTACGGCTTCGACGGCGACCGCCTCGCCTGCCTCGACCCCGCCACCGGCAAGCGCCGCTGGGCCGGGGAGCGCTACAACGGCCAGCTCCTCCTCGTCGCCGACATGGAGATGCTTCTCGTCATCGCCGAGTCCGGCGACGTCATCCTCCTCCCCGCCACCCCGGAGAAACCCGCCGAAATCGCACGCTTCCACGCCATCACCGGCAAAACCTGGAACTACCCCCTCCTCTCGGGAGGAAAACTCTACGTCCGAAACGCCCAGGAGGCCGCCTGCTTCGAACTGCCGAAGGCGGGGAAATAGGGGGCAATCTGTCAGTGAGGCGCATTCTCAAAGTGGATGGAATGCTTCCCATACGGGATATCCGAGAATATGCCGTCTGGATCGCTATTCTTCCTGCTGCTGCGGTCTTGGAAGAAAGGTGACGGACTTCACGATTCTGAGGGCTATGACCTTCTGCTTCGCCTTATCTTCAGGCCAGCCGGAAACATTGGCATGGTTGGGATTTTCCTTGATGGGGTCCGGAGTCACGCGTAGCTTTTCGGCCAGAAAGACAATAGACTGGACATCACATCGCCCGAGCAAAGTCATTTTCCGTTGGTGGGCAACGTCAGTCCCCAGTTCCCATATCCGTGTGTCGTTTAGACCTATATGTCGGGTTACAGACAGGTCGGCATGGGGATAAGGCATGAACGGGTCAGACTTGGCTGTCCCATCCTTCCGAATATGCTCCTTCCTCAAGACGTAGCGGGCAAGCAGTTCATTAGCACCCACCCCTTCTTTCTCAGAATCCCCAATCATTGCCTGTCAACGCGCTCGATGATCCGCAAGATTTCGTCCGGAACCTGTCCAAGAAAGGGCACTGACCCATGGGGACTGTCGTTATCCGGACCCAGGGAGGCTGCGTAGTTCAAAGTGCCTTCGGGACTCACGCTCACTGACAGCACCCAATTCGGGTTGTGATACCACTCCAGCGTCAAGTCACCATCCGGTTCAGCCCCCACCGTGGGCATGGAAACCCCCGTGGGAAGTGCTTTCACAAGTTTCTGAGCGTACCATAACGTGCGGGCGCTGATCGGATTCGCCCCATAACCATCCCAGTCGGACGCTGCGCAGGTCTGCGCGAATGCGTTCATATCTTCCAGCACCGCCTCTCGACCGCTGCTGAGAGACTGCGCTCTCTCAAGATGCCGCGCGGCCTCCCTCGTCAAGCCTTCTATGAAAATTGAAAACCTTCCGACTCCTCCAGTGGAGTCAGACGCCCATCCGCGATGGGAAAGTGCCCCAGCCCCAATCATCGGAAATCCTCCTTCAACTTGTCAGCGACAGAGCCAAAAAATGCCTTATTCTTCAGCCAACGCATTTCCTGGAGCCGCCCTTCCAAGTCTGCATCCTCCGCAGAATACGGCGTTTTGGTGAAAACGTCCACGTCAACGATCAACGTCCAAGCAGTTGAACCTGTCACCTGGGTGGCGCGCGTGATGGAGACGTCATAGTCATGACCGGGAACGGTCATGGTGTCCTGATGCAGGAAGCCTGTAAAGATTGCAGGAAATTCCGCAGGTGTGTTTGGGACGAACCGGAGATAGTCCTCCAACCGCACATTGCCAAGGGGCAGAGGAATGCGGTTGACAAAACGAATTCCGATCCGCTGCAGTGTCATCGGGCGAGCCAGCGCGCGGTGAATATCCCATAACCGCAACGCCTCCGCCTGAAAGGCGTCCCAGCGGGTATAGGGCTCCAGCCTGCTGAACAGGAAGCGGTCTCTCTCAAAAAAGGCAACCTGTTTCTTGTCCTCGCTCCTCGCCACAACCCCGCCCCATCCCAAGTCTTCCAGTTCATGCCGGGGTTGCTTCCCCGGCGCAACGGAAAACTCGCCCTGGAAGATGTTTCGGCCCTTCTGGTGTGGGTATTCCGTAAGCTGGGTTCTTAGCGCTTCGGAGATGCCTGCCTCATTCCAGTCCCCCATCGCACGGGCGCGGATTTCCAATGCCGCCTCGGCAATCGGCGCCTTGGAGAGCCTGGGGAATTCCTCGTGTATGTCTATCTCAACCGGATGCATCTTATGGTCCTGAAGGAACCCAACCTTTCCCCCTATTGTGCATCAGAGCTTGCGGATTCGGCAAGTTCGCGCCAATCCCCCCGGCGCTCAGGAATACCTGGCGTCCGGGTGAAAGCTGACGGCGGCGGCGGTGGTGCCGGTGGGGATGAACTCGCCGGTGTCGGTGACGCGGACGCCGAGGGCTTCGCCCGCGCCGAGGAGGTCGTAGAGCGCGCGGTTGAGGGCGAGGTCGCGCATGCCGGGGTAGCCGGGGGACCAGCGCTGACCGTCTTTTTCGCCGACACCCGCGAGGGCGCGGAGTTCGGCGTGGACGGCGTCGGCCATGTCCTCGGCGACGCGGTCGGAGAGGCCCTGGAGCAGGAGGGCGCCCTCGCTGTCGCCCGCGGCCTTGAGCTCCTCGACGAAGCGGTCGGCGTCGGGCCCGCCGGAGGTGACCTGGAGGCCGATGAGGCCGGGCGCGCCGTCCCGCGCGGCGGGGAAGTACTGCGCGCCGGACACGGTGTCCTCGCCGCCCGCGCCGAGGACGCGGGTGAAGGCGAGACGGGCGAGGTCGCGCGCGGGGTTCTCGGGGTCGCACACGACGACTTCGTCGCCCTCGGCGCGGCAGGGGAAGAGGCCGTAGACGCCCTGCGGGCGGATCCACCCCTTTTCCGCCGCGAGGGCGGTCCAGCGCTCGAAGAGCGCGTCCAGCTCGGCGGCCGTGTGGCCGCTGCGCTCGCGCATCGCCGTGCTGCCGAATTTCCAGTTGAGGGAGTAGAGCGTGCGCCGGTCCAGCCGGGGGGCGAACTCGGCCAGCGGAATCTCCAGGGTGCGCGCGCGGAAGCGCGGCGCGGCGGACCCGTTGTACTTCGCGGCGTCCACCGCGCGCGGCGGCAGGGTGGCCAGCAGGTGCTCCTCGCGGTCGGCGCGCTGGCGCGCGAGGCGGTGGCTCTGGACGAGGCGGGCGCGGTTCTTCGCGGCCATCTCCGCGCGCTCGTCCGGCGTGGCGGCCATGAGGGCGCTCATCACGTTCACGCCGTCCATGGCGGTGCGGCAGTAGAACACGTCGCCGCGCATGGTTTCGGGGTCCTCGTCGCCCGCGAGGGCGACGGCGGCGGCGTGGCGGTCGCTGACGGGCGCGCCGCCGATGAGGAGGGGCAGGTCGAGCCCCTGCTCGCGCATCATTTTCGCCACGGTGATCATGTGGTTGGACGTCTGAACCAGCAGGGCGGACATGCCGATGGCGTCGGCGCGGTGCTCCCGCGCGGCGTCAATAAAGCTCTGCAGCGGGGTCATGGTGCCGAGGTCCACCACCTTGTACCCGTAGTTCTCCAGCAGCGTGCGGGCCAGGTCCTTGCCGATGGAGTGGACGTCCTGGTAGACCGTGCCGACAACGACGGTGCCCTTGAAGCTGCGCTCGCCGCCGTGGGCGACGCCCGCCTCGTCGCGCATGTAGGCCTCGAGGAAGCCCATGGCCTGGCGCATGACGTCGGCGGATTTCAGCAGGTGCGGCAGGGAGACCTCGCCCCGGCCGAAGCCGTCGCCGAGGTCCTGCATGGCGCGCATGAGGTGGCCGTTGATGAAGTCGAGCGGCGCGTGGCGCGCCATCGCGGCGGCCACCTGCTCCACGATGCGGTCCTGGTAGGCGTAGCGGCGGCCCCTCACCTCCACCTCGCCCGCGGCGCGCTCCTTGTGGCCGTCCTTGATCTTCTGGACCACCGCCTCCTCCAGGGGAAGGTCGTCGTAGGTGCTGCGGCGCGGCGCGGCGCCGCCCGTGCGCTGCTCGGCGATTCCCTCCAGCTCGGCGAAGGCGTCCATGTCGTGCTCCAGCACGATGCGCAGGCCGAGGGCGTAGTGCGCCGGGTCGAGGTCGGCGACGAAGACGTAGTGGTTCGGGTTGACGATGGCGGCGTCCAGGCCGCGCTTGCGCGCCTCGTCCAGGAAGACCGAGGTGAGCACGGTGCGCATGTAGGGCTTCTTGGCGAGGCCGTTCGTGAGGTTGCCGACGCCCAGCGTGGTGCCCGCCCGGGGGAAGCGCTCCTTGAGCAGGCGCACGCCCTCCAGGGTCTCCACGGCGAAGTTCATGTCCGGCTCCGACTCCGAGCCGATGGGAAAGACGTTCACGTCCACAAAGACCCGCTCCGGTTCCACGCCGTACTTTTCGCGGACCAGCTCCAGAATCTGCGTCGCCAGGGCGAGCTTCTCGTCCCGCGTGGCGGCGGGGCCCTTCGGGCCGGTGCAGAGGGCCACATAGACCGGGTCGTGGGCGACCGTCGCCTCCAGCACGGCGTCAGCCTTGGTCAGCCCCGGCGACACCTCCTCGAGGGAGATGGAGTTGATGACCGGACGGCCGGGGTACACCTTCACCGCCTCGGCCAGGGCGTCCACCTGGAACGAGTCAAGGCACATGGCCCCCTTGAAGTCCGTGGTCTGGACATGGACCACCTCCTTCAGGGCGGCCACGGTGTCCACGAGGTTCGAGTCCATGCAGACGTCCACCACCTCGCAGCCCAGCTCCTCCACCTGCTCACGGACCACCTCCTCCAGCACGTCGTGGTTGATGCCCGTGTCGTTCTCCACGGCATCGCGCACCTTCTTCGACCCGCGGATGTTCAGGCGCTCGCCGAAACGGATGAGGGACTTTGACCCGTCCAGCAGCACGGCCTTCTGCGGCCCGGAGACATAGAGGCCGGGCTCGGGGACGCGGTCGCGGGGGGTCACGCCGCGCAGGGCCTCCACGGTGGCGCGGATGTGCTCCGGCGTGGTGCCGCAGCACCCGCCGACCACGCGGACCCCCAGGTCCGCCACGAAACCCCGGAGCAGCGCCGCGAAGCGGTCCGGCTCAAACCTGAAGACGGTTCGCCCGTTCTCCGACACGGGCAGGCCGGCGTTCGGCACGACGGACACGGGCACCCGGGAAAAGCGGCACAGGGTCTCCACCGCCGGGGCCATGAGGTCCGGGCCGATGGAGCAGTTGATGCCGAAGACGTCCACGCCGAGGCCCTGCACCGTCGTGAGGGCGGCTTGGATGTGCGTGTGGAAAATCTGCATGCGGGCGAATTGGTCCACCGTCACCTGGGCCATCACGGGCACCCGGCGCCCGCGCTCCGCCATGGCGTCGAAGCCGCCCATCACCGCCGCCTTCACCTCCAGGATGTCCTGCTGGGTCTCGTAGAGGAAGGCGTCCACTCCGCCGTCCAGCAGGCCCAGGGCCTGGCCGCGGAAATTGGCGCGCACCTCGTCAAAGGTGGCGCGGCGCAGCGTGGCCCGCGTGTTGGAGATCACCCGGTTGGAGGGCCCCATCGAGCCGATGACGAAGAGGGGCCGCCCGTCGTGGGCGGGGTCCCGGCGGTGCAGGTCGCGGGCCTCGGCGGCGATTTCCGCGCCCCGGCGGCTCAGCCAATAGGCCAGCTCGTCATGGGACAGTCGGCGCGGGTCCACCCCGTGCGGGATGGCCGCCCATTGGGAGAGGTCCAGCCCGGAGAAGTCATACTCCGCCAGCCGGAAAGCCGACGCGCCGAAGGTGTTCGTCTCCACGGCGTCCGCCCCGGCGCGGTAGAACGCCAGGTGGATGTCCCGCATGGCCTCCGGCAGGGAGAAATTCAGCAGGTCCACGAGCATCTTGTAGTCGGGGCCGCCAAAAGAGGCGTCCCCCAGGCCGAGCGCCTGGACCATCGTGCCCGTGGCGCCGTCCAGCACCAGCGCCCGGTCACGCTTTAAAGCAGCGGCGAAATCCATGATATTCCTGTGGTTCCTTCCCTGGTCGCCCCCGTCGCGCGTGTTTGCACATATTGTAGAGCACCCGGCCCCGCTGTTGCCAAATCGGGCGCGTTTCCCGGCCATGCCCGCCCCGGCCGCCGCGGCAACGGCGCCCACAGGCAGAAGCCGCACCCCGCGGGGGGCGGGGCGCGGCGGGGGTTGTACGGGGCGGCAGGGGCCTAGCAGGGGATTTCCCAGCCCTTGCGGTATTCCTTGGTGACGACCTCCTTGGCGTTGGGCACGTTGGTGACGACGCCGTTCTTGTTGTCCCAGTGGAGCTTCTGGCCGGACTTCACGACGAGGTTGCCGAACTGGACCATCTCGGTGAAGGGGCCGGCGTAGTCGAAGTTGGAGCAGGGTTTCTGGCCCGTCTTGATCGCCCGGATCCAGTCGAAATAGGGGTTCTCGTCCGGGATGCGCTCGATGCTCGCCTCGGGCATCTTGTAGTCCTTCATAAGGTTGTCCGGCACGAGGCGCGGCTCACCGCCGTACTCGCCCGCCGTGAGGATGCCCTTGGTGCCGATGAAGAACGAGCCGTTCATGTCCTTGTCGCCGAGGACGACGTCCGCCGCGAGTCCCTCGGGGCGGGCGGGGCGGTTGTACTTCTCCTCGCCCGTGGCGGGGTCGGGCTCGTGGCCGTCGTACCAGTACACGTCCACGGGGGGCATGCCGGCGCGGGCGGGGAAGGAGTACTTGATGGTGGTCATGAGGGGGAAGGTCTGCTCGTTGCGGCCCTTCTGCATGACGACCTCGACGGTGAAGTCGGTGGCCTCGACCAGCTTGAGGGCCCAGTAGGGGGCGTCCATGATGTGGCAGGCCATGTCGCCGAGGGAGCCGCCGCCGAAGTCGAGCCACGCGCGCCAGTCATGCGGGGCGAGCTTGTGGTGGTAGGGCCGCCAGGGGGCCGTGCCGATCCAGCGGTCCCAGTCGAGCCCCTCGGGGGCGATCTCGGGCGGCAGGGCCTCGGTGACGCCCTGGTTGTCCCACACCGGGCGGTGCGTCCACACATGGGCCTCGCGCACGTCGCCGACGGCGCCGCTCCAGATCATCTCGCAGACCTGGCGGATGCCGTCGCCGCAGTGGCCCTGGTTGCCCATCTGCGTCATGACGCCCGTTTCGGCGGCTGTGCGGGTGAGCAGGCGCGCCTCGGCGACGGTGTGCGTGAGCGGCTTCTGGACGTACACATGCTTGCCCATCTTCATGGCCATGTAGGCCGCCGGGGCGTGCGTGTGGTCCGGCGTGGAGATGGTCACCGCGTCAATCTCCGGCATCTGCTCCAGCATGTTCCGGTAGTCGTTGAAGTGCTTCGCGTCCTTCAGGCGGTAGGCCGTCTCCTCCGCGCGGTTCCAGTCCACGTCGCACAGCGCCACCACGTTCTCGCCCAGCTTGTGGCAGCTCATGATGTCGCTCGTGCCCTTGCCGCCCGCGCCGATGGCCGCCACGTTCACCTTGTCGTTCGGCGACAGCTTGCGCGGCACGACCCGCGCGGTGTTCACCTTCGGCGCCTCGTCCGCCCCCCGCGCCATGCCCATCACGGCCGTCGTCGTCGCCGCCGCGATGAAGGCGCGGCGCGTCAATGATCCCTTGTCTCCCATGACAGCGTTCCTTTCGTGGTTTTCAGGAAATCCGGGACATCCCCCGGACCGGCCGCCATGATAGCACTCCCCCCCCGCCCGCGCAAGACGCGCCCCGGGCAAGACACGCCCCGGGGCGGGCACCCCCTGGGATCGCCACGCTCCAGCGTGGCCGGGCCGGAAGAAACGCCCTCGCTGGGAGACAGGGGACGCCCCCTCAGCGCCGGACCCCCTTCAGGGAATCCAGATAGAGCGTGTCGGGGCAGATGTCCTGTTCGTGGGGCCAGACCACCGTTCCGGATTCCACCCGCGCCTGGCGGAAGTAGGCCTCCTCGCGCAGTTCCGCGAAAACGCCGAAATCAAGAAGGGGGGCGCAGTCGTAGACTCCCGTTTCACCATTGGTAAAGACCAGCTCCAACCGGTGGGATTCGAGGGGTTTGACGCTCTTCACGCGGGGGCACATGGTGTCACCTCAACGGTTCTATCTTGTACGGCTGCTCGCCGCGCACGGCAAGTTCCCAGTTGGCCATCAATTCATCCCGGTGGATTTCGATCCATGCCAGCAGTAGCCGCAACTTGTTCGCCGGAATGCCGCCCTCCAGCACCTCTCCCCCGGGAATGGCCACCACAGCCTCCTCATTTTGGTACTTTATGTGGACGTGCGGCGCATGGTGGCGCTTGTTGTCCACAAAATACATGGAGACGATGATGCCGTAAAACATGGAAATCGTTGGCATAAGCGCTCTTCCTTGTCTCTATCTCAACGCGCGCATACCGCGTGACCTTAGTCTACCATTGCAGGCTTCCCTCCGCAAGGCCCTTCTTGCGGCATGCCTTTTCCCGGGGCTATAGTCGCCGGAGGGTGCCCCGGCACCCGCAACCTGAAGGGAGATTCGTTATGAACCGCCTCGTTCCCCTCCTCGCCTGCCTGGCCATCCTGTCCGCGCCGCCTGCTGCGGCGGCGCCCCGCGCCGAGATTCTGGACACGAAGGTCATCTGCGCGCAGAAGGACCGCTACATCGGCTGGCCGACGGTCTGCCGCACGAGGGACGGGCGGCTGGTGGCCGCCTTTTCGGGCGACCGCGACCAGCATGTGTGCCCCTTCGGCAAGAGCCAGATCATCACCAGCACCGACAACGGGGAGACCTGGGGCGCGCCGGTGACGGTCAACAACACGCCGCTGGACGACCGGGACACCGGGATCGTCGAGACGGCCCAGGGCACGCTGGTGCTGACGTGGTTCACCTCGCTGGCCTTTGAGCGCAACGAGAAATACGCGCGCCACGCCGAAAAGGTCACGCCGGAACTCCGCCGCGACGGGCTGGGCTACTGGACCCGCCGGTCCGCCGACGGCGGCGCCACCTGGGAGGACGCGGTCCGCATGCAGGGCACGTCGCCCCACGGGCCCATCGTCCTGCGCGACGGCCGCCTTCTCAGCGTGGGCAAGGTGGGCGGCGGCGAGATGGCCCTCGTGGCCGAGAGCTCGGTGGACGACGCGCGGTCGTGGCAGGTGGTCGGGACCGTGCCGATCCCGGCGGGGGAGCAGCAGAAGCACTACCACGAGCCGCATGTGGCCGAACTGCCCGACGGAACGCTGGTGGCGATGTTCCGCTACCAGCCAGAGGACAAGGAGGACCACGTCATGCGGCAGTCCGAAAGCCGGGACGGCGGCCGCACCTGGACCGTCACGCATTCCACGGGCATCTGGGGATACCCGCCGCACCTTCTGCCGCTGAAGGACGGCCCGCTGGTCGTCGTGTACGGGCGGCGCAAGGAGCCCTTCAGCGAGCGCGCCTGCGTGAGCGCCGACGGCGGCGCGACATGGGACACGGCGCACGAGCTCACCCTGTGCGACGCGGTGAACGGCGACCTGGGCTACCCGGCGTCCGTGCAGCTCGACGACGGCACGATCCTGACGGTGTACTACCAGGACCCGGGGCCGGACCAGGACACCTGCCTCTGGGCCACCCGCTGGCGGCTGGTGATGGAGTAGGCGCCGGACGTCATCAGCCTCCGGAGAGGGCCCCCGTCACCACGGCCACGGCCGGGGTGACCGGCGGGGTGGCCGAGGCGTTGTCGCTGACATAGCGGACAAACTCGACGTGGCCGTCCATGTACAGCACGTTGCACCCGCCGGGCAGGTGGTTGAACTTCTGGATGGCCGCGCCCGTGCCGAGCTGGTCCATCATGATGAACACCGTGCTCTGGGCCGACGCGCTGGCGCCGGGGTTGTTGATGTCCGTGATGAGGAAGCGCTCGATCCCCTCGCGGAGCCGGTAGACCACGTTGCCGCCGCCGTTCCCGTTGCCCGCGCCCTGGGGCTGGTCGCTTATCTCCCGGTCCTCGTCGGCGATGGACGCCAGCAGCTCAATCAGGGTGAACCCGCCCCGTCCATGGATCGCGCCGCACATCTTCATGACCGTCACGCCCTCCAAGGTTGCGGCCCCAGTATAGAACCGTTTCATCCGGGCGTCAATGGGTTTTTGGGAGCCGATTGACTTTTGCGCGTCCCTTCACCAGAATGGGGTCACCGTCCCGGGGCGGCGAAAATGTGAGGAGAGACGGCATGACCATGGATTTTTCGCGCCGGAGTTTCCTGAAGTCCACCGCCGCGTTCTCCGGCATGCCGCTGTGGCCGGGGTTTGCCGCCCTCGCGGCGGACTCGGAGCTGTTCCCCGCGCCGCGGCCCAAACCGCCCGCCGTGGTGCGCGGCGCCTTCTTCTACCCGCCCGCGCAGGTGGTGCTCGACGGCAAGTGCGAGGACGGCTGGGCGGCCCACCAGTGGTTCACCTGGCCGGGCAACCAGTTCAAGCCGGAGGAGCAGCAGGCGCGCCTGATGACCGAGATCCGGCGGATCACGACGGGCCTCGACCTGGACGTGAAGATGGACGCGGACCCGGTGCACACGGACGCGGCCATCGCCGCCTTTGCGGAGGAGATCACAGCCGCGCCGCCGGCCGCCCTGCTGCTGGTCAATTTCTGGAACAGCTTCAGCGCGAAGATTTTCCCCATTCTCGACGCGTATGACGGGCCGGTCATCGTGTACCACCCCGTGGGGTCGAGCCACCAGCTCCCGCCGGAGCGCTTCCGCACCAGCCCGCGCCTCCACTACATCCACTCCATCGAAAACTTCGCCGCCCTGGAGGACGGCCTGCGCGCGGTCCACGCGCGCGCCCGCCTGGCCAACAGCCGCCTCCTCCGCGTGAGCGGAAAACTGGAGAAGGAGGCGGACGACGCGGAGCCCTTCTTCGGCCTGCCCATCCACGGCGTGCCCGCCGCCCACTTCAACGACCTCTACGACGGGATGGAGGTCACGGACGGGATGCGCCGGCTGGCGGACGCGGTCCGAAAGAACGCCGGAGCGGTCACGGACCTCGCGGACAACGCCTTCGAGGACGCCGTGCGCGCCCATGCGGCGGTGCTGAAGCTCATGGCCCGCCACGACGCGGACGCCGTCACCATCGAGTGCCTCTTCCTCAAGCACCGCAAGCCCTGCCTGAGCTTCGCCATCAACAACGGCGCGCTCGTGCCCTGCGGCTGCGAGAACGACCTGAACGCCACGGTGTCCCTCATGCTCGGCGCGCAGCTCTTCGGCGTCGGCGGATTCCAGCACAACCCCGACTTCGACACGGTGGAGAACCTCTACTACGGCTCCCACTGCACCTGCACCCCGCGCCTCGCCGGGCCGGACAAGCCCGAGGCCCCCTTCCACCTGCGCCCCTTCTTCCACCAGATGCCCAAGACCCTCGCCCTTGATGTGCAGTGGCCCGCGGGCGCCCCCGTCACCCTGTTCAAGTACCGCACCGAGACCCCCGAGCTGGACGCGTGGGCGGGCGAGGTGGTGAACTCCCCCGCGTGCCCGCCCGCCGGCGGCTGCGCCACCCGCGTGCTGGTGAGCATCCGCAACGTCGCCGACGTGTGCGACATCTACCCCGGCCCCCATCCGTCGCTGTACTGCGGCGACTTCGCCCGCCGCGCGAAAACCTTCGCAAAACTCCACGGACTCAAGCTCAACACCAACTGCTGAGACGGCCCCGGGGCCTTTTCGCGGCCGCGGGGTCTCCTACGGCGTCCCGGCGGGGGTGTTGTTCCTGACCTCGCCCCGGGCGGGGTCCGAGACGATGGCGGGGGCGGAACCGCCGCCAATCCAGTTGTTCTGGACGAGGTGGTCGCGGCCGTCGCCGGAGAGTTCGACGGCGGCAAGGAAATCGCCCCCCCCGTCGGGCGCGGTGATGGTGTTGTCGGAGACCACGCACCCGGTCCCGCCGACAATGTGGACGCCGCGGACGCGGGGATGGAGAATCTGGCATCCCGTGACGCGGCAGGCGCGGGCGTTCACAAGGGTGACGGCGCCGCCGCGTTCGGGCGTGCCGAAGCGGTGGCCGCTGAGGATGTTGCCCGAGAGGAGGACGCTGTCGCTCTCCTCCACAAGGACGCCGTCCACATGGGGGTCCGCGGCGTTGTGGGAGAAGGGCCGGCTGCCGATGTTGTTCCCGCTGAGGACGATGTTCGCGCATCGGTCGAGGTGGACGTTGAGCGCCGCGCCGCCGTAGACCGTGTTGCCGGTGACGGTGACACGGCAGGCGCGGGAGAGGACGATGTTCTTGTCGCGGTCGCCGATGACGTTGCCCGACACGGCCATGGTGCGGGCGGCGTGGGGGGCGTTGTTCTCCGCCCCGAGGACAAGCAGGTTGGCGCCGGGGTTCTGCGGGCGCGCCTGGAGGGTGTTCCCCGTGATGCTGTACTCGCTAATGATGCCCCCGGGGGCCTCCAGGACGATCTCGCCGGCGGGGAGCCCGCCCTCGGCCCCGGCGTTGTACTCAATGTCGTTCCCGCTGATCTGCACGTTGTGGACGTCGCCGTTGAACTGGCGGATGCCCGCGCGGCCGTTGTAGCTGATGTGGCTGCCCGTGATGTTGACCTGGTGGAGGTCGCAGGCGTCCAGAAACACCCCCGTGTCGAGGCAGTCATAGATGTGCGCGTCCGCGATGAGGGTGTTGCGGTTGCGCTCGACGAGGCGCACGCCGTGGCGGCATTTGCGGACGAGCACGCCGCGCACGACGCACTTCATGGTGCGCGACAGCACAATGCCGTCGGCCTCCGGGTGCGCGCCGAGAATCTCCACGCCGCTGACCGAGGGGAAGCGCTCTTTGTCCCAGGTGTGGTCCTGGACGGTGGCGGGGTTCGCCGTGCCCTGATGGTCGCCCTGCACGAGGATGCCGGGCCCGGCATGGGCCACCACAAGGCGCGTCGCCCCGTCGGCGCCGCGCAGAGACCGCCACCCCAGCCGGGGCAGGTCGAGCACCAGCGGCCCGTCCAGCAGGAAAGTGCCCGCGGGCAGCTCCACAAGGCCCGTGCTGTCTTCAATCAGCCGCTGGAGCGCGGCGGTGGCGGGGCGGGTTCCAGCCGCCAGTTCCGCGAGGGACGGCGCGGCGTCCTGCGCGGCCCCCGCGAACGCCGCAATCAGGCAGACAGCCGCCGGAAGAAGAAACGGCCGAAAAGACATCAGAGCATCCTCCTGTCCATGAAAACGCGCCGGCACGGCGCGTCGCGGGGGCGGGCATGCCTCCGCCCCCGCGTTTTCCCGCGCCGAATCCTCCCCGGCCCTTTCAGCCCTCCTCGATGATCTTGAGGTCCATGAGGTCGGCCAGATGCCGCATGTCCGCCAGATGGTCGCCGTAGAAGACCACCCGGTGCAGCAGGGTCATGGCGTCCTCGGTCTCGAGGGCGCTGCTCCAGTTCACGGCCATCTTCTCGGCGTCGCGGACCTCGGTGACGATCTGGGTGCGGCAGCCGTGGACGGAGACTTTGGGCACCTCGATGATCTTGCCCGTGGAGATGAGCAGGGTGTCCAGGTTGACCAGCTTCGTGCGCGTGACGGTCTCGCCGACGCGGTACTGCACCTCGGGCACGCAGCCGCTGCCGCCGACCTCGGAGTGGCCGCGCAGGAGGTAGGGGGCGTCCTTGCCGCCGGGGCCGTCCATGCGGAGCGGCGCGGTGCAGTGGGCGGTCCACAGGGCGTTGCGCGACGTGTCGAAGGTGGCGTTGCCCTGGAATCCCGGGCGGTCAATGGCGTACTGGAACAGGAGCATGGTCAGCAGGGAGTCCATGTCGCCCTCGCAGGCGGCGGGCACGCCGCGGTCGCGCAGGCGCGTGAAGCCGAGGCAGGGGAATCCGCGGGGGAGCCAGCCCATGCAGGTGCCGATGGCCAGGGCGTCGGCGCGCTCCTGGGCGATAAGATTGTCGAGGGCGACGCTGACGCGGGCGGCCTTCTCGATGTCCTCCGCCGTCGGTTCCAGTATCCTCTTCGCGCCGTTGGTCCACGCCTCTACCTCCGCGTGGACCGCCTCGGGGTCCGCCGCCGTGATGAGGTCGTCGAAGTCCTTCTCCGCCACGGAGACCACGTCCACGCCGAGGAACTTCTTCACCTCCTCCGCGCTGCGGGCGCGCTCGGTGCCCTGCGCCGGCGGCAGCAGCAGCACGCGGCTCCGCCGCGCCATGGGCACCACGCGCAGCAGGCGCAGCGCCCGCTCCAGCTCGTTCAGGTCGCTGCTGGGGAACAGGGACACCCGGTGCCCCGCACGCCGCCACCGCGGCACGTACATCCAGTCGTGCCCGCTCGCGGGCAGGGCGAACACCGCCATCGCGCGGCCCTCGTCCAGCACCGGCTGCACTGCGCCCCGCATGGAAAAATTCTGCACGTTCATGGCGAGCACCGGCACGTCCGGCCCCGCCTCGGCCAGCACCGCCCGGGTCTCGTCCGGGTTGTGCGACACGCCGTAGAACAGCTCCACATCGCCCAACCGCGTTTCCGCCTCCGCCAGCCGCGCCTTCACGGCCGCGATCTGGCCGTCGTCGGCGCCCCAGTTGCGGTCCCCGGGCTGCGGGTCGCCGGTGAAGAGGACGCAGATGCGGGATTTCCCCCGGGGCGCGGCCGGCCGCGTGTCGGCCGCCCGGGCATACGCCACGGCGGCGCCCGCCAGCACCATGCCGCCCAGCGCGTTCCGCTCGAAGAACTGTCTCCGCGTGCACTGCTCACACATGACCCGACCCTCCTTTGCCCCTGTGGGCGTGGCTTGCGCCCGCGCGCCGGAGATGCGCCGTGCCCCTCCGGGCCGCCGGGTGACCGATGCCCCCCAGTATAGCAGGCCAACCGCGAAAGCGAAACGGGGACATTCCCGGGACTTCCCCCGCTCCTGGCGGCGCGGGTGTCTCCGCTTTGCTACGCAGGGATGCGACGGGGGGCGCGTCTGCGCAGTGCGGGGAACGGGGTGATTGTCGGCGTTCTGTCGGCGGCCACGTTTTCCGGCGCGGCCGCCGACAGAACCGTTCCGGTTATCCCCGCGCGCTCCGGCGGGCCAGAGCGGCCAGCGCGAGGAGGGCGAGTCCGCCGAGGAAGAGGTCGCCGAGGCGGGTCCTGAGGGCGCCTGGGGTCAGAGACCCCTTGCGGCAGCCGCAGCCGCAGCCGTCGGCGGCGGCAAGCTCGGCTTCGCTGAGT
>JAPXRP010000017.1:0-38458 GCA_033813475.1 Candidatus Hydrogenedentota bacterium | reverse complement strand
GGCGCCGGCGGCCTTTCCGGGGCCGGCGGCGTGCGGGGAATCCCCGAACAGGTGGTCAATGCCGGGCAGCCGGTTGGCCGGCTCGTGGCGGGCGTCGAGCACCGCGGCGAGGTGCAGCGTGAGCAGCAGGCGCGCCACGCGCCGCTGGCGGGCGTCGCCGCAGCGCACGGCCAGCCCGGCGCCGCAGGCGTAGCCGGTCTTGTCGAGGCAGGCCGCCGGACGGCGGGCGTCCCTCTCCGACCAGGCAAAGAGGTCCACCTCGCCCGCCGGGGGCGCGGCGGCGCGCAGGCGCAGGTCGAACTCCGCGTCGAGGCGGTCGTAGACCGCCACCAGCCGGTCGAACCAGTGGGTCAGGGCGCGGTAGCCCTCCTCCGCCACGTCCACCGTCACGCGCGCGGCGTCCACCGTCTCCAGCGTCTGCCGCGCGAGGTACTCGTCCCGGTCCTCGTTCTCCTCGGGCACCATGCGCACCCGCATCTTCTCCGCCGGGTCGCCGTAGTTGAAGCATTCCAGGATCGTGGGGATCGTGAACTTGTTGCGCGCGAGCAGCGTCGTCTCGCGCAGCCACGCCGCCGCCGTGTCGTCCTGCGCCAGCGCGGCGTCGAGGTCCGGCGCCGGGGCGAAGAGCCCGCTGCGCCAGTCGAGCCACATGTCGTGGAAGAGGGCCACGAGGTCGCGGCCGCAGTGCCGGGGCGAGGGGCCCTCGGCGCGCGCGGCCAGCTCCAGGTAGCGCTCGCGCAGGCGGTGCCGCGTGCGGCGGAGAATGTCGCGGTCGAACAGGAACCGCGCCACGCACAGGCGGTCGAAGAGCAGCCCGGCGCTTTCCGCGGACACGCGGCCGTCGCGGCACAGAGGAGCCTCCCACCGGTGCATCCATTCCCGCAGGCGGCGCGCCACGGCGCTGCGCGGCTCGCGCCGCAGGTTTTCCAGCGCCCCCCGGACCACCTGGTCCCGGTGGAGGACAGGGGCCAGCTCCGCGTTGAACCCGCGCGGGTCGTCCGACCACAGCAGCAGCTCCGCCGTCCGCGCGTCGTACAGGTAGGACCGGTGCAGGTCCGTCGCCAGCAGGTAGTCCACGTTCGGCCCGCTCGTCTCCTCCAGCAGGGCGCGCGTGGCCGGGCAGAAGTCCAGCCCCCGCTCCACCGCCGCCCCCGGCGGGTCGAGCACCCCCGGCGGCAGGAAGTGCGCCGCCACGATGCACTGGCCGTCCCCGCGCAGCAGGCACGGCCACGAGGACATGGCCTCCGCCGCCGCCCGCGGCGAGAAGGGGATGGGCTGGTCCCAGCCCAGCAGCCCCAGCAGCCGCACCGCGAACTGCTGCTGCCCCCCGCGCGCGGCGTTGGCGAGCTGGTCCCGCCACGAGGCGCACAACTGCGCGATGTCCGCCGTCTTCTCTCTCATGGTACCCCGTGCTCCTTCTTCACGTTGTGCCCCGCGGCCTCCACATGCCGCCACAGCAGGTCCTCCCGGCGACCCAAAAGGTCGGTCCCCTCCCGGAGAAAGGCCGCCGTCTCCGCGTCCCCCGCGCGCAGGGCGGCCAGAAAGGCCTCCGCCGTCATGAACCCCACCGCGATGTCCGGATCCCGCAGCGCCGGCCGCCGCGCGTCCCGGTGCACCGCCAGCGCGCGGTCGCGCCCCGCCGACAGCAGGCACAGCCGCACCGACGGGTCCGCAGCCGCCGCCGCCCGCAGCCGCAGCGCGGGCCCCGCCGCCTTCAGCACCAGCGCGCGCAGTTCGGGAAAGAGCGGCGAGTCCTGGTTCACCTGGTAATACGCCCGGTTGCCCTCGGTGCGCCGGAACAGCAGGCCCGCGCCGGTCAGCCGCTCCAGTTCGCGCTGCACCGCGCGCAGGGGGAGCCCCGTGGCGGTCTCCAGTTGCCGCTGGTAAAAAGAGGGGGAAGGGTCGGGCAGCAGGGCTTCGAGCATGGCCACCCGCGCCCCGGAGGCGATGATGCGCCCGAGGTCTCCGCGTGGTCCGCTATGACTGTCATTTGTAGTCAACATAGATGCAAGTATCCGCTATATGGGGGATTACATGCGGATGTTTCCAGCGACTTATGTTTCTTATGCTCCGTTACTGCGGGTACACTATATACAATGTGTAGTCAGAAAGCAACAAAAGAAGAGCCCCCATCGCCGGGTGAAAGGGAGGGGGGTAGCATCCCAAAAGGCCGTGAGCGCGTTGCACGCCGGAGCCGGAAGGCCTTGGAGCATCTTCGGGGCCGGGCAATCGCACTGAAATCTGCAGGCTCTTTCTGGATGGCGGCGGGGGTGCCGCGCAGGCCCCGGGGAAACGCGGGGCCACGGTCATTTTTCATGTGCCCCCGCGCGGGCAAGCCCACGCGAAGAAAGGCGGCAGCAAGCTACCGCACTCCAAGGCGCTGCGCGCTGTGGGGACCCTGGGCTGCGGTGACGGGCGACGGCCGTCCATGACGCGCGCGGAGCGCGCCCTGGAGTCCGCAAGCCCGTGTGCGCCTTCCAGACCGGCGGGATGGAGGGGGCCCGGGTCCGCGGGCTGAAAAACCGCGCCCTATGCGCCTGTTTTCCGCGTGAATCCCATGAAATTGCGGATCATGGTCTTGCCGCAGGGGGTGAGGATGCTTTCGGGGTGGTACTGCACGCCCCAGATGGGGAACTCCCTGTGCGCCACGGCCATGATGACCCCGTCCTCGGTCTCGGCGGTGATGTCGAGGCAGGCGGGGCAGGTGTCGCGCTTGATGACCAGCGAGTGGTAGCGCGTGGCGGTGAAGGGGTTGTCCACGCCGGCGAAGAAGGGGTTGCCGTTGTGGCGGATCGTGCTGACCTTGCCGTGCATGATGACGCCCGCGCGGACGACGTCGCCGCCGAAGACGGCGCCGATGCTCTGGTGGCCGAGGCACACGCCGAGGGTGGGGTACCGGGGGCCGAGCTCGCGGATGACGTCCATGGAGATGCCCGCCTCGTAGGGCGTGCACGGCCCGGGCGACACGACGATGCCGTCGGGCCGCAGGGCGTCAATGCCCGCGACGTCAATGGCGTCGTTGCGGAAGACGCGCACGTCGTTGTCCAGCTCGCCGAAGTACTGCACGAGGTTGTAGGTGAAGCTGTCGTAGTTGTCCACGATGATGATCATGACTCGAGCCCTTTCTCGGCGAAGTCCACGGCCTTGAACAGCGCCATCGCCTTGTTCACCGTCTCCTCGTACTCGCGGTCCGGGTCGCTGTCGTAGACGACGCCCGCGCCGGCCTGGAGGTAGGCGGTCCCGTCCTTGACGACCATGGTGCGGATGAGGATGCAGGTGTCCATCTGGCCGTCGTAGCTGATGTAGCCGCAGCCGCCCGCGTAGGGCCCGCGCCGCTCGGGCTCGAGCTCGTCAATGATCTCCATGGCCCGGATTTTCGGCGCGCCGCTCACGGTGCCCATGGGGAACGTGTGCGCGAGGGCGTCGAAGGCGTCGCAGTCGGCGCGGAGCCTCCCCGTCACCTCGCTGACGATGTGCATGACGTGGGAGTAGCGCTCGACGACCATGAGCCGCCCCTCGACGGGCGCCACGGTGCCCGGGTCGCTGATGCGGCCGATGTCGTTGCGCCCGAGGTCCACCAGCATGATGTGCTCGGCGCGCTCCTTCTCGTCGGCCATGAGCTCGCGCTCGAGGGCGAGGTCCTCCTCCGGCGTGGCGCCGCGCCGCCGGGTGCCCGCGATGGGCCGCACCATGGCGGTGCCCCCCGTCGCCCGGGTCATCACCTCGGGGCTCGACCCCACCAGGGCGAAGTCGGGGAACTGGAGGAGCAGCATGTAGGGGGACGGGTTGATGCAGCGCAGGGCGCGGTAGAGGTTGACGGGGCTCGCGCCGACGGGGCGGCGGAAGCGCTGCGAGAGGACGACCTGGAAGATGTCGCCCGCGCAGATGTACTCCTTCGCCTTTTTGACCGCCTCGCAGAAGGCCTCACGGGTGAAGTTGGACTCCACGGGCACGTCGCCGACGGCGTTGTGCAGGCGCTCGGTGCTGACGACCAGCGGCCCGCGCAGGCGCTGCTCGATCTCGTGGATTTTTCGCAGGGCCTCGTTGTACACCGCGTCCGCCGGGCCGTCCACATGGGCGTTGGACACGATCTGGATCTTGTTCTTCACATGGTTGAAGATCACGATGGTGTCCGTGATCATGAAATAGAGGTCGGGCAGGTTGAGCGGGTCGGGGTTGGCGTCGGGCAGCCGCTCGAAGAAGCGCACCTGGTCGTAGCCCATGTAGCCGACCGCGCCGCCGTGGAAGGCGGGCAGCCCCGGCACGGCCACGGGCTCGTACTGTTTCAGCAGGGCGCGCAGCTCGTTGAGCGGGTTGTCGGACGTGAAGCGCTCCTCTTTGCCGTCGCGCACGATGACGCCCTCGCGGCCCTTGGACCGGAACACGATGGACGGATGCGCGCCGAGGAAGGAGTACTGGCCGATGGTGTCGGCCTTCTCCACGCTCTCCAGAAGGAAGGAGAAATCCTGGCCGCGCGCGAGTTTCAGGTAGGCGGTGACGGGGGTCTCGAGGTCCGCGAGAATCTCGCGGCAGACCGGGATCACGGCGTTGGGGCGGGCCAGGCCGCGGAAGGTTTCCAGGTCGGGGTAGGTCATGGCGATGTTCCTTTACGGGGTGTCCGCGCCGGCGGCGGGGCCGCCCGGGGGCGCGGGGGGTGCAAGCAACGCAATCAACGGAAACAGACTTCGGGGGTCAGATCCTGGGGCCGCACCATCGGCGGACGCGCTGCTCGTGATGGAACATCTTTTCCCGTCTCCGTTGGCGGCCGGGGGTCCGGCCGCGCGGTAATTACAATCTCACAGACACGCCGTGCCGTGCAAGATATTCCTTCGCCTCCCGGATGGTGTACTCCTGGAAGTGGAAAATCGAGGCGGCCAGGGCGGCGTCCGCCCCGCCCTCCTGCAGTGCCGCGCGCAGGTGGTCCAGATTCCCCGCGCCGCCGCTGGCGATCACGGGGATGCCCACGCTGTCGGCGATTTCCCGCGTCAGGGCGATGTCGTAGCCGTCCTTCGTGCCGTCGCAGTCCATGCAGGTGAGCAGGATTTCGCCCGCGCCGCGCCGCTCGGCCTCCTTCGCCCAGGCCACCGGCTCCAGGGGCGTGGCCCGGCCGCCGTCGCGGCCGCCGTGGCTCTTCACATAATAGCCGCCGCCCTCCTCCGGGGAGCGCCTCTTCGCGTCAATCGCCACGACGATGCACTGCGCGCCGAAGCGGGACGCCGCCCGGTCAATGAAGTCCGGGTTCTCGATGGCCGGCGTGTTGATGGAGACCTTGTCCGCGCCGGCGTTCAGCATGCGGCGGATGTCGTCAATCGTGCGGATGCCGCCGCCCACGCACAGGGGCATGAACACCTGCTCCGCCGTGCGGCGGACCACGTCGAGCATGGTCTCCCGGTTGTCCGTCGAGGCGCGGATGTCCAGGAAGACGATCTCGTCCGCCTTCTCCTCGTCGTAGCGGCGGGCGATCTCCACCGGGTCCCCGGCGTCGCGCAGGCCGAGAAACTGGACCCCCTTGACGACGCGGCCGTCCGCGACGTCAAGACAGGGAATGACGCGTTTGCAAAGCATGGCAAGGGTTCCTCAAAAGATGCGGAAAATCCCGCGTATTGTACACCAGCCCCCCGCCCCCGCGCACGGGCGGCCCCTGAAGCGCGCCGCAAGGCGCCGGTTTTCATGGATTGCCGGCAGGCGGCGGGGTTGCCCGTTCCGGGGGCTTGGTGTATCATGGCGGCACCCAACCAAGGAGGTCCGGCCATGTGCTGCCACTGCATCAACCGCAGGGAGTTTCTGGGGGTGACCACGGCGATGACCCTGGCCGCGGCCATGGGCGCGTCGGCGAAGGGCGCCGCCGCGTGGTCCGACGGCTACTGGGACCCCTCAAAACCCCTGTACACGCAGGGCCGCACCCTGCGCGTGCAGCCCGTGCTCATGTACCGCGTGCCCGTGAAGCGCGAGATGACCTCCTACAAGTCCTGGGGCGGCGTCCAGAGCGACGAGGCGGCCGCCGAAGAGGCGGGGCGCATCACGGAGGAGCTGAACGGCCTCGCCGCCTCCTCCGGCTTTCCCATGGAGGTGCTGCCGGTCATCCGGGTGAAGACGAAGGAGGAGGCCGCCGCCATTGACCCGAAGGCGTCGGACGCCACGGTCGTCTACCCCGCCACGGGCAGCGGCGAGACGCTGAACGCGTGCATCCCCGACCGGGGCGCCGTGATCTTCGCGCGCCACAAGTCCGGCCCGGTCTACTACTGGTACGAGGCCCTCAGCACGAAGTACCTGGCGTCGGACAAGGACGCGGAGAAGACGGACAAGCGCGCGTCGGTCCACGACGTGGTGATTGACGACCTGGAGGAGCTCCGCTGGCGCCTGCGCGCCCTCTACGCCGTCCACAACTTCCTCGGCTGCCGCATCGTCGCCCTGGGCGGCCCGGCGGGCAAGTACGCCGGCGAGGCCCCCGAGGTCGCGCGCGACAAGTGGGGCATGGACCTCGTGGACTATTCCTACGACGACCTGTCCAAGCGGATCGCCTCCGCCCTCGCGGACCCGGCGGCGGTCGCCGTGGCCGAGAAGTGGACCGACACCTTCCTCGCCCTGCCCGGCACGGTGCTGGAAACGGAGCGCACCTTCGTTGTGAACGCCTTCCTGCTCTACGCCCTGTTCAAGGACATCCTGGCGGAGCACGATTCCAGCGTCTTCACCATCAAGGAGTGCATGAGCACCATCCTCCCCATGTCGAAGACCACGGCGTGCCTCTCCCTCGGCCTGATGAACGACGAGGGCCTCACGGCCTTCTGCGAGTCCGACTTTGTCGTCGTGCCCGCGGGCGTCCTCCTGCGCCACGTCTCCGGGCGCCCCGTGTTCATGCACAACTCCACCTTCCCCCACGACGGCGTGGTCACCTGCGCCCACTGCGCCTCGCCGCGACGCCTCGACGGCGAAACCTACGAGCCCACCCGCATCCTCACGCACTACGAGTCCGACTTCGGCGCCGCGCCCAAGGTGGACATGCCCGTCGGCCAGCTCGTCAGCTTCATTGACCCCGAATACGCCACCGGCCGCTGGGTCGGCCTCAAGGGCGAGGTGGTGGACAACCCCTTCCTCGAAATCTGCCGCAGCCAGCAGGACGTCCGCGTCCACGGCGACTGGAAAAAGCTCCTCCACGAGGTCCGCGACTCCCACTGGATGATGGCCTACGGCGACCACCTCCGCGAGGTCGGCTACGCCGCCGCCAAAATCGGCGTCACCTGGGACAACATCTCGGAGGCGTAGCACACAAACAACGGGAGGGGCGGAAAAGTGAAAAAAGGACGAATGGCTTCGGTGGCGATCGCGTTCGTTCTTGCGGCGCTTGCCACGCTGGCCTGCATGGCGCTCGTGGGCGAGATCACCGGCCTCGGCCAGATGACGGCGATGTACATGTTCGGGGGCCTTTCCGCCTCCGGACTGTTCCTGCCGCTGTGGTGCCTGGGCTTCCTGGCGCTGAACGCGCTCCAGGGGCGGCGCCAGCCCCCGCCCCCCCGGAGTCCCCTGAAACGGGTGATGCTCGGGGTCGTCTCCCTCGTGCTGATAGGCGCGGGCGCGCTTTCCGCGCTGCTGCTCCACCATGGGGGGGTGTGCATGGCGCAGCGGGCGGAGGCCTCGCGGGCGAACTTCTCCTGCGTGCAGGTGAGGCGGGTGGAGGCCGCCTGCGCCCGCCTGCTGGCGGACTCGGGCAAGGGCGGCATGGGCGCCCTTCTCGCCCCATCCGCCGCCGGTGACGGGAGCGCCGCCGCGCCGCTGGACTGGAACGCGGCCCTCCCGGAGCTGCTGCGGAAGGGGAACGCCGCCGGCCTGCCCCTGGACCCGCAGGTGCTGGCCCGGCTCGCCCCCGGGTATCCCGGGGCCTTCGTGGACATCCAGCGATGGTGGCGGCCCCTGTTTTCCGCCCCCCTGCCGCAGGACGCGTTGCTGGACGCCTGGGAGCGCCCCTTCCAGTTCGCCCCGTCCGACCAGCCCGAGGGCGCGGTGACCGTGACCTCCCCCGGCCCCGACGGCGTGCCGTCCAAGGACGACATCGGCCGGGACTTCCTCCCCGTGATGGACCAGGACCTCGCGGCCCACACCTTCTACGACGCCGCCCCCATCAACCGCACCCCCTTCGGACGCCTCTACACCCTCGTCACCGGGCGGAAATGGCTCTCGAAAAACGAGAACATCCTGCACAACGAGTAGCGCGGCCCTGGACAGGTGGCGTGAACACCGGGGAGCACCCGCAACAACGCGGAATCTAGGGACAAGAAAGCGGACATGTCCCGGGACATTTTCCGCCGCCTCCCGGACTTGAACTGGCCCTATCTCTCATGTTTTCAGCGGCTTGCGCAGCTCATAAACTGGACATTCCCGGAGACATTCCGGCGGACATTCCCCGCCTCCCATTCCCCTCATCGGTGTTTATCGGTGTCCATCGGTGGTTGCCTCTCCGGGGCGGCGCCCCCGCCGCCTGTGGTAGGATGGCCCCGGTTGCACAGTCAGGGAGGACGCCATGGCCATGGGAACAACGGGTCTGTTTCGTTCGGAGACGAGCGCGGCTGTTCTGGTGGGCGCGATCATCGGTGCCGCCACGTTACTGCAAGCGTGTGGGGGAGAGGCTCTACTCTTGATGCCCTTTTCCTTTCTTCTTGGCCCCGCCGTCGCCCGCCGCTCCCTTTTCCACCTGCGACTGGCCGCCACACATTTCCTCGTGGCATTCCTTGTCTTCGCGGCATGGGGGGGAGTGAGATACAGCAGTCTGTTTGAAGGGATGTCGCATCTGTGGCAATGTTCCTGGCACCCGTTTATTAGGAACTGCTTCCCACAGTTTGCACTTCCCTGCCTGCTGGATTTCAGTATCCTCATGCTCTGGCTGAACGCGGCCCTTGTGAAGGTAAAATGCGGCCAGCGGCCCGGACTGCGGTTCGAGCCGCCCGTTGGGGCTGCTGTTGGGGCGGTCTTCGCAGGAACCGTGACGGCTCTGGTGCTTTTTGTCATAAGCGGAATCCCCCTAATGGGCCGTTTTTCGAACTTCATGCTGACGGATGTCCTTTGCCTCGTGATCTACGCGATGATCCCCCCCCTGACGCCCCTGGTCACCCTCTCGGTCCACGACGCCCTCACCCGCGTCTTGCGGGACGATCCCCCACCCTCCCCGACGGCGGACGCGGATACCGGGCGGCGGCCGCAATAGCGCAGATGCCAAGGCCGACACAAGTGGACATCCTGCCGGACATTTTATGCCGCTTATTGGCCATGCTTGCATTGTATCCCATTTTATGGCAAGATATTGCGTGATTCAGAAACTGGACATAAAAAGGGACATTCATGCGGACATACGAGCGGACACACCCATGGATATCTTTCCGGTTTGACTTGGGGCGGGCGCACCCGCAGTTGTGGCTCGGCTTGGGGGAGGCCGCGTCCAAGTGCGAGCACATCTCGCGCGTTCCGCTCCGCCCCTCCACTGCGGATACCCTTCACAGGATCTACCTCGCGAAGGGGGTCGCCGCCACCACGGCCATAGAGGGAAACACGCTCTCGGAGGCCGAGGTTCTCAGGATGGTCGAAGGGGAACAGTCTGTTGCCCCCTCGAAGCAATATCTGAAACAGGAGGTGGACAACGTCATTGCAGTCTGCAACTCCATCGGCCGGGACGTTGCGGAGGGCACGCTGCCCAGCCTGACCCTGGAACTGCTTTGCGGCCATAACCGCAAGCTGCTGAACGCGCTTCCATTGGGCGAAGGCGTGGTGCCGGGGGAAATAAGAACCCATTCCGTGGTGGTGGGCAGCGTGTACCGGGGCGCTCCAGCGAACGACTGCGCGTACCTGGTGGACCGCCTTTGCTCGTGGCTTGACGGCCCCGATTTTGAAGCGCCTTCCGGGCTTGAGACAGTGTATGCCATCATCAAGGCCGTGGTCGCGCACCTGTACCTCGCCTGGATACATCCCTTCGGCGACGGCAACGGCCGCGTGGCGCGGCTGCTTGAGTTCCATATCCTGCTTGCCGCGGGAATCCCCTCGCCGGCGGCGCACCTGCTGAGCAGCCATTACAACCAAACCCGGAGCGAGTACTACAGGCAGTTGGAGTATGCCAGCAAGTCGGGGGGCGACGTCCTTCCCTTTCTGGCGTATGCAGTCCAGGGGTTTGTGGACGGACTGCGGGAGCAGCTCGAATACATATGGGCGCAGCAATGGGATGTGGCGTGGCGGAACTACGTCCACGAGGCCTTTAAGAACAAGACGGGGGAAAGCCAGGACCGCCAGCGAAAACTGGTGCTGGATTTGGGCGCCCACGAGGAATGGATTGACGTGGGAAAGGTGGTCGAGCTCACGCCGCGACTGGCAAAGGCCTATGCGACGAAGACAACAAAGACCGCGCAGCGCGATTTGAACGCCCTGGTTGAAATGGGTCTGGTGGAGCGCAAGGGAAAGCGTGTTCGCGCGCGACGTGAAGTCATCCGCCAGTTTCTGCCGCTGCGGAGCCAGAACAAACCCCCATCAGAAACGAAGGAAGACTGATCCTTTGCCGGCAGGCGAGAAGTCTCCGCTCAGCGCGCCGCAGCGCCCCCGCCCCTCATCGGTGTTCATCGGTGGTTGCTTCCGCGGGCCGCCCCCCGGGGGGATGGCCCGCAGGAAGGGCTTTTTGCCTACCGCCGGCGGGGGCCCCAACTGGGGCCTTCGGCGGGCACGGGGAAGCGGGTCATGCGCATTTCCTCGCCCGTTTTCACGTTGACGGCGTGTATTTCGCTGCGGCCGGTCCGGTTGGAGGAGAAGATCACATGCCGGGAGTCGGGGCTCCAGCTCGGCGACTCGTTGATGCCCTGGGAGTCGGTGAGTTTGGCGGGGTTGGAGCCGTCGGCGCCCATGACATAAATCTCGAGGCCCTCCCCCTTGATCTCCGACACGAAGGCGATGCTTTTGCCGTCGGGCGACCACACGGGGTCGAAGGCGCTTCCGCCGTGGAAGGACAGGCGGGTCTGGTTGCCGCCGTTGCTGTCCATGACATAAATCTGCGGGCGCCCGCCCCGGTCGCTGACAAAGGCGATCTTTGCCCCGTCGGGGGAGAAGGTCGGCGAGGTGTCCCCCTGGGTGTTGCGCGTCAGGCGGACGGGGTTCGACCCGTCCGGGTTGCGCAGGTAGATTTCCGTGTTGCCGTCCTTGCTCAGGGTGATGGCGAGCCGGGAGCCGTCGGGGGACCAGGAGGGGGCGGAGTTGAGCCCGACCTCCTTGGAGAGGGGGGTGGACTTTCCGGTGCGCCGGTCGAGGACGTAGAGGAAGGAGTACCGGTCCTTGTAGGAGACATAGGCGATGAGGTTGCCGTCCGGCGAGATTTTCGGCTTGATGGAGAGGGACTTGTGGTCCGTGATCTTGCGCGCGTTGGCCCCGTCGTAGTCCGCCACATAGATTTCCTTCGTCTCCCCGGAGGTCACGCTGAAGACCATCTCCGAGGTCGCGCCCCCGGCCACCCCGTCGAGATAGCGGACCACCTCCTCGGAGAAGCGGTGGCCGGCGAGGCGCGCGTTCTTCGCGTCCACCCGCACCTCCTGCCCGTAGACCTGGTTGAAGGATTTCAGGTCGAAGAGGCGGAACTGCCCGACGATCTGGCTGCCCTCCTGGAAGATGAGGCCGTACACCAGGTTCTCGGCGCGCGTGGCCTGCCATTCGGGGAAGTTGATGCTCTTGAGGTCCGCGGTGAACCCCGTGAAGCTCACGGGGTACACGTCGCGCGGCAGCACGGTGAACACGCCCGAGAAGGTCAGGTCGTCCGCGACGACCCGCGCCACGTCCTCCGCGACGGCGGCCAGTCCCGGGTCCTGTGTGGCGAAAGGCGGCACGGCGATGGGGATGCGCGCGTCCACGCCCTTGGTGATGTCCACCAGCACCGGCTGCTGGGCATGCGCCATTCCCCCCAGAAGGGCCGCGGCCGCCGCGGCGACCACCGTCAACAGGCGTCGTGTCTTCATCGTCCGTTCTCCTAAAATGGCCGTGTGCGGCTAGATTCCACCCGCGCCCGCCCGGGCCTGCGGCTGGAACCGCACCACCAGCATGAGTTCGTTCACTGTGGCCGCCTCCGAAAACGGCGGCAACGTCGCGGTCAGCACCGCCTGAATGCAGGACTCGTTCAGTTCCTCACTCGGCGACAGTTTCGTGAGCATGGCCTCCATGATCCGCCCATCCCGTGCCACCGTGACCATGATCTCCGGCATGAACAACGCGTCGTTCATGGGAATGGCCGACGGCAGCACCCATTCGCGGTACACCGCCCGCTGGAACAGGCCCACCCACTGGCCCAGCTCGTCGGGGACATCGCCGAGAATGGCGACGGGCCCCTCGATGGTGGCCGGCGGCGAGGACGGGGCGAGCTGCACTGGGTCTTTGGGCGGATCGGACGGGTCTAACTTGGGCTGTTTCTTCTTCTCCTCCTTCTTCGACTCCGTCTTCTTCACTTCATCCTTTTTTACTTCCTTCGTCTCTTTCTTCGGGTCTTCCTTGGGCTTCTCAGGTTCCTTGGGCTTCTCGGGCTCCTTGGGCTTCTCAGGTTCCTTGGGCTTCTCGGGCTCCTTGGGCTTCTCAGGTTCCTTTGGCGGCTCCGGCGCGGGGGGCGTGGGGGTTGGTTCGGCGACCGGCCCGGGCGGCGCCTCCATCAACTGCACCGAATACACCTTCACGGGGTCCGGCGCACGGTGCCACCGCAGAAAACCAAGCAGCGCGAGCGCCACCACCACATGGAGGGCGGTGGAGAGCAGGATCATCCGTTTCAGGGACCGTCGGGATTCGGCCCTGAGCTGGTCGTATGCCGAAGTGGGACTCATGACGCTTGGGTCGCGCTTTCATTCGTGTACAGGATACCGAAGCCCCCGGATAAAATCAAGGCGGCACCACTACAAATAGTGTCCGGCGAACGCAAATGGCCGGGAACCTGTCCCACATGTAGTGGCGGCCTCCACTGCATGAATACCGGAACCGGGGGAAAGGTTTCCATGCGCCTCATTCCCGGGCGGCCTGTGCCGCCGTCACTTTTTCCAAGAGCCGGGCGATGTTGCCGTCGAGGTCAAAGGCGTCCTCGATCGTGCCGCGCGCCCGCAGGGCCATGCGCCGCGCGGCGGCGGCATCGTCCATGAGCCGCCGGACCGCGCCGGCCACCGCCGCCGGGTCTTCCGGGGCCACCAGGAACCCGGAGACGCCGTCCTCCACCAGTTCGGGGTTTCCGGAGACGGCGGTGCTGACCACCGGCACCCCCAGGGCCATGGCCTCAATCAGGACAATGGGCGTGCCGTCCATGTCGCGGTCCTTTGCCTGGCGGCAGGGCAGCACAAAGGCGTCGGCTTCGGCGAAATGCCGGCGCACCTCCTCCTGGGGCAGGGGGCCGGTCAGGGTTATCCGTCCCCGAAGCGCGGGATCGGCGGCCTGCGCGCGCAGGGCGTCCCCGGCGGGGCCGCCGCCCACGATGGTCACCCGGAGATCACGGCCCTCCCGGAGCAGTCCGGCGGCGGCGGCGATCAGCAGGTCGAAGCCCTTCTTGTCCACCAGCCGCCCGACGGAGAGGACCTGGAAGGGCGCCGCGGGCGTTTTTTCCCCGCGCAGGGGGAAGGCCGTCAAGTTCACGCCCGTCCGCATGACATCCAGCTTGGCGCGGTCGCAGCCCATCTCGTCCACGAGAAAGCGGACATTGTAGTGTGAGCTGCACATGCCGAAGGCCGCCCGGGCGGTCTTCTCGCGCAGGGCCGCGCCGCGCACGAAGATGTCGTGGGCATGGCACAGAAAGCTGTACGGCACGTCCGCCAGGAAGGCGGCGTACATGGTGACCGCCGCCGGGGCGTGGGCGAAATTGCAGTGGATGTGGCGCGCCCCGGCGCGCTCCACCCGCTCCGCCAGCAGGCAGCCCGCCAGGAAATGCCCCAGCAGCTTGGGCCGGTCGGAAGGGGAGGCCGTGCGGGCCAGCAACGCGTCGCGGACCGCCAGCCCCGCCCCCCGCAGGAAGCGCCCGGGGCGCCGCAGGAGCATGCCCGCCGCAGCGCGCAGCACGGCGGCGGGGCCCAGTTCGTAGAGGTAGCAGGTTTCGCGGATGAATCCGTCCGCCTCGGCCGAGGTCACCTCCTGCCGGGGCCGGCGGAGGGAGAACAGCGACACCTCCACCCCGCGCGCGCGGAGCCCCTCCACGTCGCGGTAGACGAAAGTGGCGGACAGCACGCCGATCTGCGGGGCCATGTAGGCCATGCGCAGTCCGGCGCCCGCGCGCGCCGCCGTTTCCGCCCGGGATTCCGGCGTCATAAGGCTCTCCCATGAAAGAACCCGTGGAACAGGGGAATCACCCCGCCGTTCCACGGGAAAAACGTCAACCGTTCACCGCGTGCTCAGGAGGCCGGCGTCAGAGACACCGCCGCGATCTCGGCGGGCTTGGCGCTGTTGCGCAGCACCAGCCGCACCGACACGGAGTCCGCCAGCGCGTTCGCCGGAATCGCCACCGTTTTCGCCTCCCTCTTCCAGTCCGGCGACTTGCCGAAATACCAGAACTCGGTCTTGGCGCCCGCCGCCGTCTTGTAGTCCACCGCCATGCCCAGGGCGTTGGCGTCCTGCACCCGCGCCGTGACGGCAAGGGTGAGCGTCTTCCCGGCCAGGGCGCCCTTCACGGGGTACGACAGGGCGCTGTCCCCCTTGGACGGCTGGAGCTGGAGTGCGAAGGCGCCCGGCTTCTCCCCCTTCACCCTGGCGGCGGCGGCGGGGGCGCCCCGCCATCCCCTGGGCCGCCCGTCCTTCAGCCACGAGGTGAACGCGCTGTTGGAAACCAGGTTCATGGGCGCGCGTTTCACCGCCGGCGCCTTGGCCGGTTCGGGCTTCTTCTTCATGTCCTTCAGGGAGGGCGCCTTCTTCGCGTCCTTTTCCGCCGGTTTTGCCGCGCTCTTGGCTGCGGGCTTGTCCGCCGCGGCCGCGGCGGGGGAGGCCTTCGCCGCCTCCGGCTGGCTGGAACCGCCCGACCCGCAGGCGGCAAGTCCGACCGTCATCACCAGGGCCAGGCCCGTCCCCAGCATCTTCACTGTCCATCCTTTCGGCATCTCGGCATCCTTTCTCGCTTCGCTACTCTCTGTTGACCAAAGCCCCCCCATGATAGCATATTTCCGCGTTTTGGGGGGACGGCGGTCCCTGCGGACAGCCAAATTTGGGCCGGTGCGGAACCCCTGGAGGCCCGTTTTCGGTTAAACGCGCGCGCCCGCGCGCCGGTTGACTGCCCGGCGGGGGCGGGAGTAGGATGATTTCGGGCGGAAAACGCCCTGCCCGACCGGAAACCCCAGGAGATGCCGTTCATGGCCTCGTTGCTGTTGCTTGGCGTCTGTGCGGCCGTTTTCATCACGGCCTATTTCACCTATGGCCGCTGGCTGGGGGGGCGGGTTTTCGGCCTGGACCCCAAGCGGGCCACGCCCTCGCACACCCAGGAGGACGGGGTGGACTTCGTCCCGACGCGGAAAGAGGTGCTGTTTGGGCACCATTTCACGTCCATCGCGGGCACGGGGCCGATCGTGGGGCCCGCCATCGCGATCCTGTGGGGCTGGCTGCCCGCCGTGCTGTGGATCACCCTGGGCTCCGTGTTCATCGGGGCGGTGCATGATTTCGGGGCGCTCATGGTGTCCATCCGGTCCAAGGGCCAGACCATCGGCGACGTGGCCGGCCGGATGGTCTCGCCGCGGGTCCGGGTGCTGTTCCTGATCGTGCTGTTCTTCACCCTCACGGTGGTGGTGGCCATTTTCGGGCTGGTCATCGCCACGATTTTCTCCATCTATCCGCAGACCGTGCTGTCGGTGTGGACCGCCATGCCCCTGGCCGCCTGCGTCGGCTGGTGGATTTACCGCCGGGGCGGCAACCTGCTGGGCATCTCCCTGCTGGCGCTTTTCCTGCTCTATCTCACCGTGGTGCTGGGTGTCTGGTTTCCCGTGGACCTCACGGAGATTCTGGGGATTCCGCTGCTGGCGGGGCCGGACGCGGGCTTTTTCGCCGGGCTGAAGTCCGTGGTGGTGGTCTGGACCGTGCTGCTCATGGCCTACTGCTTCCTGGCCAGCGTGCTGCCGGTGTGGCTGCTGCTCCAGCCCCGGGACTACATCAACTCGCACCAGCTCTATGTGGCGCTGGCCCTGCTGATCGCGGGGGTGTTCGCCGCCCGGCCGGAGATCGTCGCGCCGGCGTGGAACCCCGACGTGGCGGGCGCGCCGCCCATCATGCCCTTCCTGTTCATCACCATCGCCTGCGGCGCCATTTCGGGCTTCCACTGCCTCGTCTCCTCGGGCACCACGTCCAAGCAGATCAACAGCGAGTCCGACGCCCGGTTCATCGCCTACGGCGGCATGCTGACGGAGGGCTTCCTGGCGGTGCTGGTGGTCATTGCGTGCGCGGCGGGCGTGGGGCTGCACGTTGCGGTGGACGGGGTGGACTACACGGGCGTCGAGGCGTGGCGCCAGCTCTACGGCGTCGGCTGGGAGAAGATGCAGCTCCGGCAGACCGTCGGCGCCTTCGTGGAGGGGGCGGGCAACCTCATCTCCGCCGTCGGCATCCCCAAGGCCGTCTCGGTGAACATTGTGGCCGTCATGGTGGCCTGTTTCGCGGCCACGACCATTGACACCGCCACCCGGCTCCACCGCTACGTGATCCAGGAGCTGGGCGGGGTCCTCCGGGTCCGCGCGCTGGGAAACAAGTATGCGGCGACCGCGGTGGCCGTGGCGGCGGGCGGCGGGCTGGCGCTGCTGCCCGGCCCCCAGGGGCCCGGCTCCGGCGGGCTGGTGATCTGGCCCCTCTTCGGCGCGACGAACCAGTTGCTGGCCGGCCTGGCCCTGCTGGTGGTCACGTTCTACCTGCGGCGCGCCGGCCGCCCCTATTGGTTCATTCTCGCGCCCCTGGTGCTCATGATCGTGCTGCCCTTCTGGGCCCTGGTCCACCAGGTTTTCCGGGACTTCCTCCCCAAGGACAAGATGGTCCTCACCGTGGTCGGCCTGTCCATCATGGCCCTGCAGGTCTGGATGGTCGCCGAGGCGCTGGTGCTGTGGCGGGGGGCGAAGGGGCATGTCCAGGACGGTGAAGCCGCCCCTGCGGGGCGGTAAGGCGCCGCGCAGCGCCCCCCGGGCCGCGCGCCGGGGTTTCGGGTCAGACCTTGCCGCCGTCGGCGACGGCGCGCAGGGCCCTGCTGTTCAGCACGGTGACGGTGCGCCCCTCGACGAAGATGACGCCGCGCTGCTGCATCCGGGCGAGGGTGCGGCTGAGGGTCTCCGGCACCGTGCCGATCTGGGCCGCCAGCGTCGCCTTGGACACGCGCAGGGGCACGCCCTCCCCCTCGGCGCCCGCCTCCCCGGCCAGCTCCAGCAGCCGCAGGGCCAGCCGCGCGGACACCTCCTTCAGCGACAGGTCGTCTATGAGGTCCACAAAGCGCCGCAGGCGCAGCGACAGCACCCCCAGCATGGTCAGGAGCAGTTCCGGCCGCCGCCGCGCCGCGTCCAGAAAATCGGTCCGCGACAGGTAGAGCGTGCGCGCGGCGGTCATGGCCTGCGCGGTGGCGGGGTAGGCGCCGCCGTGGAACACGGCCACCTCGCCGCAGGGCTCGCCCCGGCCGAAGAGGTGCAGCACCTGCTCGCGGCCCTCCGCCCCCGTGCGGAACACCTTCACCAGCCCGTCCGCAACCACATGAAACCCCTCGGCGGGGGCCTTCGCGTGGAAGAGGATCTCCCCCTGGTCGTACTGCCGGGTTTCGGCGAAGGCCGCCACCGACGCCAGGTCGGCGGGGTCGAGGTCCGCAAACAGCGGGCAGTGGGCCAGGCGCTGCGCCCGCTCCGCGGGCGGCGAGGCCAGTCGTTTCATGGCGTGTCCCTCCGGGCGGCGCCGCGGCCGCGCATTACTCCAGAAACCACGACGCGGGGATGGACCGCAGCCAGAGCGTGTGGCCGCCGGTGTAGCTGAAGTACGTGAGCAGGGCGCGGCCCTCCCCCCAGGTGACGGCGGGATAGGCCCACGCGTCGCCGGCGCCCTCCTCGATGTTGCGGATATTGGTCCAGGTCTCGCCCTCGTCGCGGGAGACGGCGGCGGTGAGGGGATTCCGTTTGCCCGTTGCCGGGTCGTGGTTCCACACGGCCAGCAGCGTGCCGCCGTCGGGCATGCGGGAGATGGACACGGGGGAGCCGGAGCCCTTGAGCGCCGTCGGCTCGGGGGTGGACCAGGTCTCACCGCCGTCGGTGGAGAGGCTGCGGTACTGGCCGCCCAGGGTGGTCCGCATGAGCATCATGACCCGGCCGTCCTTCAGCTCGACGCAGGCGGGTTCCCAGCAGCCGCCGTCGGCGGGCTTCACGCGCGCCGAGTCGCGCCAGGTCTCCCCGTCGTCGTCGGAGAGGCAGCAGTAGCTGTCGTTGTTCTCCCAGGCCTCCAGGAGAATCCGGCCCGTGCGCAGTCGGATCGCCCGGCCGTTGGTCAGGCCGGTGTACTTGCCGGCGGGGCTGAGCTGTTTCGGGCTGCCGAAGGTCTTCCCCTCGTCGGCGCTGGTCCGCATCATGACGCGGCAGTCCTTGTCCTCGCTGTTCTTCTGGCAGTAAAAGAGGGCGATGCGCCCGTCCTTCAGGCGCAGGAAGTTCACCTCCATCACATTGCACCCGCCGTCGTTCTCCACCAGCACGCGCCGCTCGCCCCAGGTGCGGCCGCCGTCGCGCGAGACCAGCCCCGGGATGCGCGCCGGACCGTGGTCCGCGCCGTTGCCCGCGTAGAACTCCGTCCAGCCGAGCAGCAGCGACCCGTCCTTCAGCGGAATGACGGCCGCCTCGCTGTTGCGCGGGTTGTCCGGCCCCACGGGGGCCGCGGCGGTCTTGAACATGTCCGTCTCGCCGAAAGCGGCCGCCGCCAGGAGGAGTCCGGCGGCCATCAGGATGCGCGTGTGTGCCATGTGTGCGTTCCTTTCATTCCGTGGGGCCGCCGCCGCGGCCCTACTCGTAGCGGAGGGCCTCGACGGGGTCCACGCCGGCGGCCTTGACGGCGGGATAGACGCCGAAGAAGACGCCGACGGCGAGGCTGAAGGAGAAGGAGAGGGCGGTGGACCAGAGGGAGAGGCCGATGGGGAGGGTGGGGTAGAGCGTGCGGATGACGAAGGAGCCCAGCGCCCCCAGGCCGATGCCGATGAGGCCGCCCATGACGCTGAGGGTGACGGACTCGATGAGGAACTGGAGGGCGATGTCGAAGCGGCGCGCGCCGATGGCCATGCGGACGCCGACCTCGCGGGTGCGCTCGCGCACGGACACGAGCATGATGTTCATGATGCCGATGCCGCCGACGAGCAGGGAGATGGAGGCGATGCCGACGAGGAGCAGGCGCAGCATGTCGAAGATGCGCTTGAAGGTGTCGAGCATGCCCTCCTGGTCGGTGACGGTGAAGTCCTCGTTGTTGTCGAAGGCCTCCATCATGAGCTTGTGCAGCTCCTTCTCGACGCGGGGGATCTCCTCCTGGTTCGTCGTGCCGACGAGGATCTCCCAGAGCTCCTTGCGGTTGAAGATCTCCTGCGCGCTGGGCAGCGGGATGATGCACAGGTCGCCCAGGTCTATGCCCATGGCCATGCCGCGCTCCTCCAGGATGCCCACCACCATGTGCTTCGACCCGTTCACCGTGACCCGCTTGTGGAGCGCCGGCTCGTCGCCGAAAATCTCGCGCTTGAGCGTGGTGCCGATGATGCAGACCCGGTTGTTCCGCTCGATGTCGCCGTCCGTGATGAAGCGGCCGATCTGCGTGCGGAGCTGGCGCACGGAGTCGAAGTCCGGCGTGGTGCCGATGGTGAGCACGCTGCGCGTGCGCTTGCCGTAGCGCACCGCCGACAGGCCGATGATGTTCGACGCGACGCCGCTGACGCCGGGGACCTTGCGCCTGATGCTCTGGGCGATCTCGTGGGTCAGCTTGCGGTTGCTGCCCGCCGTGATGGGGAACAGGCCCGTGGTCTCCTGCTTGCCCGGCGTGATGATGAGGATGTTGGAGCCGAGGATGGCGAACTCCTTCTGGACGTAGGCCTGGGCGGACTCGCCGAGGGCGATCAGCAGGATGACGGACATGACGCCGATGATCACGCCGAGCGTGGTCAGCAGCGACCGCACCTTGTTCTGCGCGATCGAGACGAGGGCCGAGGTCAGGTGGTCCAGTCCGTGCATCAGTCCTCCAGCGCCTCCACCACCCGCACGAGCGCGCCCTCCGCCAGGCCCAGCACGGAGACCGAGGTGACGACCTCCTCGCCCGCGCGCAGGCCCGACAGGATCTCGCGGTGGTCCCAGTTGCCGATGCCCGCCTCCACGTCGCGCCGGGCGATCCGCCCGCCCTCGATGACGTAGACGTACTCGTCGCGGATGAGGGACTCGCTCGGCACCACGAGGGCGTCGGCCTTCTCCTGCACCACCACGGAGACGTCGGCGGACATGCCGGGGCGGAAGGACCCGGCCCCCTCGTCAATGCTGATCTTGCACAGGACGTTGCGGGCGAGCTGCTCGATGGCGGTCACCACGGGGGAGATGTGGGTGAGGGTGCCCTTGAACGCGCTTCCGGGCACGGCGTCAATCTCGATCTGGACCCGCTGCCCCGTTTTCAGCATGGAGAGGTTCGCCTCGTCGAAGGGCGCCTCGATGTACAGCCCCTCCTCCTGCACGAGGAACAGCAGCGGCATGCCCATGACCACCGCCTCGCCCGCCTGGGTCATCACCTTGGCCACGACGCCCTTGAACGGCGCGCGGACCGTCGCCTTGTCGCGCATGGTCTCGGCGGCGGCCAGCGCGGCCTCGAGCTGGGCCACGGCGGCCTCCGCCGTGCGCACGTCCTCGTCGCGCACGTCGGCCTCGGCCAGTCCGACCTCGGTCGTGCTCCTCATTTCCCCGGCCTGGCGCAGGGCCAGCTCGGCCTTCTCCAGGTCGCTGTCGGAGACCGCCTTGCGCTCGGCCAGCGCGCGCACGCGGCGCACGTCGGCCTCGGCCTGGGCCAGGGCGTCCCTGGCCTGGCGCAGGCGGATTTCCCCGCCCTCGCGGGCCGTGCGCGCCGCGATCTTCGCCTGGGCCACCCGCGTCTTGCCCACCTCCAGCCCGGCCTGCGCCGCGCGCACCTGCGCCTCCAGCTCGTCCCTCACCAGCTCCACCAGCGGCTGCCCCGCCTCCACCCGGTCGCCGTCGGCCACGAGGACCTTCGCGATGATGCCGAGGGTGCCCGCGGCGATCTTGGAGGACATGGGCGAGGTGACGACGCCCGTGGTGATGGAGGCGACCGTCTCGGTGACCGGGCCGCGTTGCGCCGGGGCCACGGTCACGTCCAGGGGCTTCTCCGCGGAGAAGTGGCGGTAGGCCGCGGCCCCCCCCGCGCCCAGCAGGGCGAGCAGGAGGACCGTCCGGAGAATCACGCCGGCTTTTGAGGGGTTTGCCATGTGTCGCTCACAATCTTTCCGTCGCGGAAGCTGACCACCCGCTGCGCGCGGGAGGCGACCTCCGGTTCATGGGTCACCATCACGATGGTGTGCCCCTGCCCGTGCAGCTCGTCGAGAATCGCCAGAATGCTCTCGCCGCTGTGCGTGTCGAGGTTGCCCGTCGGCTCGTCGGCGAAGATGATGCTCGGGTTGTTGATGAGCGCCCGCGCGATGGCCACCCGCTGGCGCTGCCCCCCCGAAAGCTCCATGGGCCGGTGGCCCATCCGGTCGCCCAGTCCCACCGCCTCCAGCGCGGCCCGCGCGCGCCGCACCCGCTCCCGCCGCGGCACCCCCGCGTAGACCAGCGGCAGCTCCACGTTGCCCGCGGCGCTGCTGCGCGGCAGCAGGTTGAAGTTCTGGAAGACGAAGCCGATCTCGCGGTTGCGCACCTCCGCCAGCCGCCGCTCCGACAGGCCGCTCACCTCCTGCCCCGCCAGCCAGTAGCGGCCCGACGTCGGCCGCGAGAGGCACCCCAGAATGTCCAGGAAGGTGGTCTTGCCCGAGCCCGAAGGGCCCATGATGGCCACATACGACCCCCGCCGGATCTCCAAAGACACCCCGTCCAGCGCGTGAAGGGAATCCGTCCCCATCCTGTACACCTTGCACAGGTCGCCCACCGTGATAAGGATGTCCGCGTCCGAAGTGCCCATGGGGCGGTTATCCTAGCACAGCCGCCCCCCGGAACGCGGCGCGGCAACCGCCGGGCGCCTGGAAGGGCCGCGGACGGGCGGAGCCCGCGCGGGTCCGTTCCCCGCCTTTGCATTCTCCCCGGCGAAAGCCCTATAATCTGCGCCGCCCCGGAGAGATGACCGAGTGGTTGAAGGTGCACGCTTGGAAAGCGTGTGTGCGCGGAAGCGTACCGAGGGTTCGAATCCCTCTCTCTCCGCCATTTTGAATTTCCGGGCCGGGCGCGCCGCGCCTGTCCCGCATCCTCTCACGGGCGGGCATGCCGTCCTCCGGGGGGCGCCCGCCCCAACCGTCCGGAACCCGTCCATGCTCAACGGCGTGCCCCGCATCCTCATCATCCGCCTGAGCGCCATCGGCGACGTGGTGCGGGTGCTGCCCGCCCTGCACGCCCTGCGCGACCTGCACCCCCACGCCCAGATTGACTGGGCCGTCGAGCCGAAGAGCGCGGGCATTCTGGAGGGGCACCCCGCCCTCGACCGGGTTCTCGTGTTTCCCCGGCCCGACGACGCCTGGTCCGCCGCCACCGCCTTCCTCCGGTTCTGCCGCGAAATCCGCCGCAACCACTACGACGTGGTCTTCGACTTCCACGGCATCGCCAAGAGCGGCCTGATCATGGGCGCCTCGCTCGCCCGGAAGCGCGTCGCCTTCGCCCGCCCCCGCAGCCAGGAGGGCAGCGCCCTCTTCGCCAGCCAGCGGGTCCGGCTCCCCGCCGCGCGGATGAACCGCATCGAGGAAAACCTGGAGCTGGTGAAGGCCTTCGGCGCCAGGCGCCTGAACCTTGAGGTGGAGATCGAGATTCCCGACGCCGTCCAGGACGAGGTGGACGAGTACCTCACGGACAAGTTCCACGGCGGCAAGCGCCTGGTCGTGCTGCACGCGCCCGTGGACCGCGCCGAGAAGCAGTGGCCCCTGACGCATTTCGCCGGCCTGGCCGACCTGCTTCTCGCCGACGGCCGCTTCGAGGTGCTGCTGACCTGGGCGCCGGGCCAGCGCGGGGTCGCCGAAAAGGTCCAGGCCCTCGCCCGGCGCAACCCCGAAATCGCCCCCGAAACCCCCACCCTCAAGCACCTGGCCGCCCTGCTGCTGCGCTGCGACCTCTTCGTCGGCGGCGACACGGGCCCCATGCACATCGCCTCGGCGGTGAACACCCCCGTCGTCGGCCTCTTCGGCGGCACCGACCCCCGCATGCACAGCCCCCTGCGCCCCCCCTGCGCCGTCCTCTACGGCGGCGACACCCCCCCCGACAAGCCCATAGACCGCGCCCGCGGCCCCGAACTGCTCGCCCGCATCACCCCCCAGCAGGCCTGGGAGGCCGGGCTCGGCCTGCTGAAGCCCGACAGGCGGCCGGCGGAGAGGTCGGACGGGTCAGACTTGTCAGACCGGTCCGACGTGTCCGACCGCCCCTCCTCCGACTGATCCGTCGGATCCGACCGGTCCGTCCGATGTTCCCCTCTTCCCTCTTCCTCCAGACTCCAGACTCCAGACTCCCCTATCCCCCCGTTGCCAGGTGCATGATGTCCTCCTGCGTCGTGCCCCCGCGGGGGAGCTCGCCGCGCAGGCGGCCCTCGTGCATGACCAGGATGCGGTCGCAGATGCCCAGGATTTCGGGCAGCTCGCTGGAAATCACCAGCAGGGCCGCGCCGTCCGCCGCCAGCCGGTCAATGAGGCGGTAAATCTCCGCCTTGGCGCCCACGTCTATGCCGCGGGTGGGCTCGTCAAAGATGAGCACCCGCGCGCCGGTGAACAGCCATTTTGCCAGCACCACCTTCTGCTGGTTGCCGCCGCTGAGAAAGCGCACGGCCTGCTCGATGGACGGCGTCTTCACCTGAAGCTCCCCGGACAGCCGGGCGGCGGGCGCCCGCTCGCGCCCCGGCAGCAGCAGCGGCCCCGGACCCAGCGCGCCCAGGTTGGACAGCGTCACGTTCTCGCGCACGGACATGTTCAGCACCAGCCCCTGCCCCTTGCGGTCCTCCGTGAGCAGGGCGACGCCCCGCCGCACGGCGTCGCGCGGGGACCGGATGCGGACGGGTTCGCCGTCGAGGAACACCGCGCCGCGCGCCGCGCGGTCCGCGCCGAAGATTGCCCGGGCCACCTCGGTGCGCCCCGCGCCGACGAGCCCCGTGAGGCCGAGAATCTCGCCCGCGTGCAGGGTGAACGACACGTCCTCGAAGGCGCCGGGCCGGGAGAGCCCCTCGACGCGCAGGCGCTCCGGGCCGCGCGGCCGGGGGTTCACGGGGTACTCGTCCGCCAGCTCGCGGCCCACCATCTTTTGGATGATGTCCTCGCGCGTGAGGTCGCAGACGTCGTGCGTGCCCACCCAGCAGCCGTCGCGCATGACGGTGACGCGGTCGGCGATCTCGAACAGCTCCTCCAGCCGGTGGGAGATGTAGACGACGGCGATGTCCCGCCGCCGCAGCTCGCGGATGAGGCGGAAGAGCGCCCGCAGCTCATGGTCCGTCAGCGTGGCCGACGGCTCGTCCATGACCAGGATGCGCGCGTTGACCGTGAGCGCCTTGGCGATCTCCACCATCTGCCGCTGGGCGATGCTCAGCTCGCCCACGGGCCGGCGCGGGTCAATCTCCGCGCCGATGCGGGCCAGGATGTCGCCCGCCCGGGCGTGTGCCCCGCGCCAGTCCACGCGGCGCGGCGCGCCGCGCGACGGCAGCCGGCCGAGAAACATGTTCTCCGCCACGCTCAGGCGCGGGACCAGATTGAACTCCTGGTGGATCATGCTGATGCCGAGGGCCTGCGCGTCGTGGGGCGAGCGGATGCGGACCGGCGCGCCGTCAAGGAGAATCTCCCCCTCGTCCATCGGCTGCGCCCCCGCGAGAATCTTCATCAGCGTGGACTTGCCCGCGCCGTTCTCCCCCACCAGCGCGTGGATTTCCCCGGGCCGCACCGCCAGGCACACCCCGTCCAGCGCGGTCACGCCGGGGAACCGCTTCGTCACGTTCAGCATCTCAAGCACATGCTCGGCCATGCCCGCATGGTAGCGCATCGGGGCGGGACGTGTCACGCGCGCGGGAAAGATGGTGGGCCCTGCAGGACTCGAACCTGCGACCAAGTGATTATGAGTCACCTGCTCTAACCAACTGAGCTAAGGGCCCGCCGGGGGGGGCGTTTACGATAGCGCACCGCGGGGAGGGGTTTCAATGTGCGCGCACGGGCGTGAAACGGGACCGGCGGCCGGAACGGGGTGTTCCGGCCGCCGGGAAAAGGCGGGGAGGCGCGGCGTCAGCCGGCGATGATGCCCGCGAAGAGCGGGCTCACGGGCCACACGTTCGGGTAGCGCAGGAACTCGACGTGGCCGTCCATGTACAGCACGTTCGAGCCGCCCGGCAGGTGGTTGAACTGCATGCCGTTGCCGCCGCCGGTCTCGGAGTTCACCCAGTCGCTCATGACGCTGATGGTGCTCTGGGCCATGCTGCTCGCGCCGGGGTTGTTGATGTCCGTGATGAAGAAGCGCTCGATGCCCTCCTTCAGGCGGTACACCGTCACGGAGCCGGCCTCGATGTCCTGGTCCAGCCGGCCGAGCTCGTTGAGCGGCGGGTCGTCCATGCGGTCGATCATCTGCATCACCGCCGTGGTGAACGACGTCAGCAGGGCCTGGTCAAGCCCCTTCGAGGAGAAATAGGTCCCCGCCTCGGCGAGCAGGGCCATGTACTCGGTGTTCTGGAAGATGTGCGGGTCGTCCGTGATGCCCGGGTAGATCAGCGCCCAGCCCATGTAGAAGTAGCTGGCGTTGTCGTTGTCGTACTCGCAGGGGTAGAACTCGGTGTTGGGGACGCCGGCCGTGTTGACCATGCCGTTGCCGCCCCACACCATCGCCAGGTTGTCCGCCTCGTTGAAGACCTTCGCCACGTCCGTCCCGTCGGGGTCGGAGGGGCACAGCGTGGCTTCGGGGTCGCTCAGGTACTCGGGGAACACCTGCATCATGTTCAGCACGAAGGACGGGTCGGTGCCCGCCGTGACCGCGTCCTGGCAGGAGAAGATGTCAATGGTGGGGAACGCGCCCTTGGCCTCGTTCGAGTACATCTTCAGGGTGAGCCCGAGCTGTTTCAGGTTGTTCTGGCAGCTTGCCCGGCGCGCGGACTCGCGCGCCCGCGCCAGCGCGGGCAGCAGAATGGCCGCCAATATGCCGATGATCGCGATGACCACCAGCAGCTCAATGAGGGTAAATCCACGTCTGCGCATGATGTTTCACTCCGTGTTTCCGGACAGGGCCCGGCAGGGTTAGAGGCCGTTTCAGGAGGCCGCCGGAGCCTCCTGACTGTTAGCACTGTAACGGATTTTCGCGCCTTTGTCAATATGCCGCCCCCTCCGGCGCCCGCCGGAAAACGCGGCGGCGGGTTGCCCGGCGGCCGCCGTTGGGAGTTCGGCGCGCCGCCGGGCCTGCACGGGAGGGTTGGGAGCCCTTTGGGGAAGGCGGTTTCAAGTGTGCCGCCGCGGGGAGGCCCCGCACCGGCGCGCACAGCATCCCCCGGGAACATTAGGGGAAAATGAGGGCGGTGTAATGTTTTTGTTAGCGAGCCGCAGACCGTCCGGAGGCGGGAATTCTGCCTATGAGGTGAGGGCTGCGGGCGGGCCAAAAATGTGGACGCGGCATCTTGCCGCGTTCTTCTGGTCAACGAAAAGCCCCAAGAACGCGGCAAGATGCCGCGTCTACTTTGCGGGCGTTCCCGCCGACTTGCTTCAGTGGCAGGGGAAGCGCGCGCCGCGTCCCGTATTGACAGGTCCGGGCGGGATTTGCTAGGATAAGGCCGCTGAAAACACGGGCGATTAGCTCAGTTTGGTTAGAGCGCCACGTTGACATCGTGGAGGTCGATGGTTCGAGCCCATTATCGCCCACCATTTTAAACCGTTGCAGCGCAAGGCTATCCGCCGAGCGCTACCCGCCAAAGGCGGCGCGACAAACCCGTAACTGCTGGGTAGTACTACCCGGCAATGGGAGGTCGTGCCGCCTATGTCGTATCGTGCCAAGTTGCCCACCGCTGCAATCACCCGCCGAATTCCGAGCCTCCGTTTCCACAAGGGAACGGGACAATTCCGCGTCACCTTTGGCGGCAGGGATGTCTGGCTCGGAGCCGACCCCGTAGCCGCTCAAAAGCGGTACGCCGCCGCAGTCGCCGAATGGGCCGCGCGTGGATGCGCCGCCCCCGCGCCGCCGTCCGATGAACTCAAGGTCGCCGAACTCGCCGACCGCTACATCGCCGACCGGAAAGAGTACTACGCCGCCACACCCTGGAACCTGTCCCGCGTGGATGATTCCCTCCGCGATCTGCTGGCGCTGTATGCCGACCTTGAGGCGGCGCGACTGACCCCCCGCCACCTAAAGGCCGTCCGGCAGCGGATGATAGACCGGGGACTGAGCCGCGCCTACATCAACGAGCAGATCGGCGGCGTCAAGCGCATGCTCCGATGGGCGGCAGCGGAGGACATGCTCCCCGTGGAAGTCTACCAGCGAGCCGCCACCCTTGAGGGGCTCCGCAAGGGCTTCACCACCGCGCCCGAGGGAAAGCGGCGGGAGCCGATGACGGAGGCCGAACTTGAGGCCGTCCGACCCTACCTTCCCGCGCCCGTTGCGGCGGCGCTGGAACTCATGTTGTTGACGGGCGCGCGCCCCTCGGAGGTTCTCACGCTCCGCAAGCGCGACATCAACCGCGACATGGACCCGTGGCGGGTGGAGGTCGCCGTCCACAAGAACGCATGGCGCGGACAGTCCCGGACCCTGTTCATCGGTCCCCGTGGCCAGCGTGTTCTTGCGCCCTTCCTGCTCCGGGGCGATGATGAATTCCTGTTCTCGCCTGCGGAGTCATACGCCGAGACTCTCCGCAAACGGCATGAGGCGCGCTCAACGCCGCTCTCCTGCGGCAACGTGCCGGGAAGCAACCGCACCGCCCACCCCAAACGGAGCCCCGGCGACCTGTACGAGCATGCGGCGTTCTGCCGTTGTGTCACGCGAGCCGTTGAGCGCGTCAACGCCGACCGGAAAGCGCGCGGCGAGAAAGACATGCTGCGGCGTCTCACGCCCTACGAAGCCCGCCACGGGGCGGCAACGCGCATCCGCGCCGCGATGGACCTTGACGCCGTGCAAAGCGTTCTTGGGCACTCCAAGGTGGACATGTCCGCACACTACGCCGTCTTGCACGAAGGGGTCGCCTCGGAGGTCATGCGCCGCCTTGGATGATGACCCCGCCCACCCTTGCCCCGGCTGGCCGCGCGCTGGCCGGGGTTTTCTGTCATTTGGGAAACGGTTTTCCGCAAGCGCGAAAAATGCTCTGTTTATGTAAAAATCAAGAGGGGGGTTTTCAGGCACAGCAAAAAAACGTATAATGGCAATGCACTGAGAGCGTAGGCATGCGCTTGCGCTCTTAGGGCTAAAGAAAAAGCCGCCCCCGATGCGCCAACATCGAGAACGGCATGACCCGCGAAGCCTTTAGGAATTGACGCCCCGAGGCTCGCATAGGAACACCCTTATGCTAACAGACCCCACCCCGAATGTCAATGCTTCCCCGCCTTTTCTCCATGATGAATTGATCCCCCTGCGAGAGATTGGAAAGACCCTCGGGAGCCCCAATCTATGCTACGCCACCGCGTGGCGATGGGCGCTCCGAGGTGTCCGGGGCATCATCCTGCCCACCCTGAAAATTGGCCGCGTGCGGTATGTGCGCCGCTCCGATCTGCTCGCCTTTGGGGAGGCGCTTGCCGAAAAGGCTGCGGCAGACTACGCCACCCGGACACCCGCCCCCGTCGTGCCCAACCCTGCGAGCCGTGGCCGATCTGCGGCAACGCGGGAGCGTGATCTTCAGGCTGCAAAGGACCGCCTCCGCAAGCGCGGTCTGCTCTCCGCATAGGAGGGCTCCAATGCCTGCAAAAAAAGAACCCCCGGCGGGCAAGGCCGGGGGCGGAGTCACGGCGCGAAACCGTGCTGATCACTTCGCATCCAATTCTACCACACCACAGACCGGGCGAGCATCCAACGCGGAGCGGGCTGCTGCCGCTGAGGCCGACATCCGGCAGCGCCTTGGCGGGCTGGAACTGGCCGAGCACTCCGGCGAGTACAAGGCCGCGTTTCAGTTTTGCCGGATTGCCCAGGGCGCGCTCAAGCGGCAGAGACTCAAGGCAAAAGACCCCGAGCCGCTGGAAGAAATCGCGCGCGAATTCGCCGAGGAGAACAGCCTGGACGCGGACCTGTTCTTCGAGAACGTGGCGGTGCGCTGGGGCGGCATCAAGGTGCCCGAAGGATTCGACGTGGTAGCCGAGGCCGCGCGCCGCGCCCGCGAGGAGAACCGCCGCGAGCTGGCCGGGAAGTGGATCACGCCGAGCTTCAAGGCCGATGCCGAGATCACGCTGGCCGTCTGCGAGGCTCTAGGCGCTCTAGGCGATGCGGATGGTCGGTTCTTCCTATCCTGCCGGAGTCTGGCCGAGGTCCTCGGCTGCGACGCCTACCGCGCCGCCCGCATCCTGAAAGACCTTTGCGCGCGCGGACACCTCAAGCTTGACGGCAAGGCCACCACCCGGAGAGCGCAGCGTTACCGCCTGCCGTGTGACAGAGACACAGAGAACACAGAGACACAGAGACACAGAGAGTACAGAGAGTACAGAGAACACAGAGCACCGCCCCGTGGGCGGTGTTGACTGTACGGCCAATCACCCGCGCATCTGCGCAGAAAGGAGGCAGCATGAGTGACTGCCATTGCAACGAACACCTTGCAACGTGCCCCGGAAAACACACCCCCCGGCTACGCCCCGACGCCGTAGCAGCCGCCACGAGGCAAGCCGACGCGCTGGCCCTGCGAGTCAAGGGAATGACGTTTCGCCAGATCGGCGACGCCCTCGGGTGTGACGGGTCTACCGCATACCGTCATGTCCGTGACGCGCTGGCCGCAACGCTGGCCGAGTGCGCCGAACTGGCCGAACATCTGCGCGAACTGGAAAACCAGCGGTTGGATGAATTGCAGGCCAGCCTATGGGATAAGGCACTTGCGGGCGTGCTCCCCGCCGCCGACCGCGTGCTCCGCATCATGGAACGGCGCGCGCGCCTGAATGGCCTTGACGCGCCGCAGAAGATCGCGCCGACGGACCCGACCGGGGAAAACCCGTATACCCGCCTGACCGATGATGAACTCCGCGCGGTCGCCCGGCAAGTGCTGGGGCTGGCCGATGAAACCGAAACCCTGACCGCAGCCGAATGACCCCTCCGCGCATCCCCGCCCCCCGGTTCCACGCGAGCCGGGGGGCTTGCCATGCCGCCGTAGAGACACCACAAGGCGCGATCACGACCGGGGACGGATAAACAGACTACCCGAGGGAAAAGCACGGTCTGCGGGGCCGTATTGAACGCGGCGGGGTGCTGAAAAAAATGACGGGTCCTTCCTGGGGGGGGCGGGGCTGAGGTGCTTCGCCTACCAACTACGCAAACTTTTCGCACACCGTCAATGTGAACCGTTACCGTATCCCCGCCACCACATGACCGCGTCACATTTCCCTGTCCCCTCGTTCTCCGTCTTTGCTTCCGGTTTCTGCGGCGTCACCTCCTGCCCCCGTGATACCCTCCGCCCATGGAAATCGCAACGCCGTGCAGCAACAGGGTGTGTTGAATTGAAACCACATGACTATGGGTTGCTTTTTCTCCTCGCCGCCTCCGCCCGCACGCGTCTTGTCTCTTCTTGGTCGCGCTCATTTAGTCGCACAGCGATGTCGCGGCCCTTCTCTGTTGAAAAGTAAGACACGGAGCAACGGCAATTTGGGTGCGCCGGGGCGTGCCTTGTCCCTCCAGAGAATGTCGCATCCACTGGGATAACGCCGTCCGCCTCATTGCCCGCGCAGATGTCGCAGAGGTGTTCATCAGAGTTTGCGCTCCAGTGCTTCCATTTCGCGCCCTGGACCAACGCCTCCACCTCACGCGCCGTGCTGGTCGCATGACGCCCCACCGTGTTCGCGATTGTCTCGCGGCGCTCCTTGAGCAGCTTGTTAAGCTCCCGTTCCATGCGTTTGTCCAGCCCCTTGCCCGTCATTCCGGATTCCACCAACTCCTCCCGTATTGCTTCAAGACGCGCGGTGCCAAGAGAATCAAGCTCCGTTATTTCCACCAATTGTTTTGCTATGTCACGCGGTCTCTTCCCATTTTCTAAGGCGGTCGCGATTTTTTCGCCAATTGACCGAAGCTGAATCTCAGTCAACCCCATGAGTATTTTTTCATGGGCGTTTTCTGATAGGTTGCGGGCGTAGTCCGTTGCTGCCTTTGAGACGTGGCCAGTGATAGAGTCAAGGCGTTGCGTTGCAGCTTCAGGCTTGCCGCCGGGGTGGTCACCCATACTCTTGATTGACGGGTCTTGAGCTGGGGGCAAATTGGGAACGCTGACGTTCCCTCCACAACCCTTGCACCTTCCGGTCTGTCCCGCGTATTGGTCTGGAATGCCAAGAACCATTCCACACTGTGGGCACCTCATTGAAATCATCAGATCACCCCTTCTGAGCTTCCGCCCATCTTTCGGCAGAGCCTGTTCAACTCAAGATGGCGCGAGGGGGGACAATTCTGCATGGACGCTTGTTCACATATCCCGAACGTCCATCACGGTCTCAAAACCAAAAACACGACCGATGATCTCAGCTGAAACCTATAGCAGTCAACACGAACCCCACAATGACACCTATGCCAACAATCAGCTGCCCAATAGGGCTAAGCAGTGGTCCGGCAAAAATGTCTGCCATGCCAAGAGCTAATCCCATCAGAGTCGCGACAATACCCACTACCGCCATTTTCATTCTCCTTGTTCTGAGCTTCCCCCCATCTTTCGGCAGGGACCGGTTCAACTTAAGATGGCGCGAGGGCGGGACCTTGACCGCTTCCCGGCCCTCTTTGGTCCTGATCCTAGCAGGTTCCCTGCGGAGTGTCAAGATGCCGCTTTCTTCGGGTAACGGGTTCAAACCCGAATCGCAACACGGCCTGGAGGAAGAGCTTGTCGGAGGCGGCCCGCTTGAAGTGCCCACAGTAGGAGCGCTCCCAACACAGCAGCATGGCGTAGCGGTTTCATGGTGTCGCCTTCTCCCCCGTCATATCCCCATCTCAAGGCAGATACAACGCCATAGGGGCACGCAGGGACACGATCCCCGCCGGGGGGGGCATGGATACATGACCGAAGAGCCAAAGCGCGCCATGGGCCGCGAGAGGCGGTTTACACATGGGCGGTAGACGGCCTCACAGGGATCATCCCAGCCTCGGGCCTGCCGTGGTCAACCGGAACGCCCTTCGGGTAGTACTACCCGAAATCCGGGTAGAACGCTTGCAATAAAACACAAATAATGCTACACTTCCCAAGTCGGACAAAATTGAAACCAAAGGGTTTGCAGCATCGCCAAGATGCGGCGGGCGCGCCTGAATGGCTTTGACATCGTGGAGGTCGATGGTTCGAGCCCATTATCGCCCACCATTTTTGCCGTTGTTCCGGCCCGGACCCCCGCGGGGTTCCGGGCCGGTTTTCTTTTGGACAACCGGCCGCCGCCCCCGCTATCGTGTATCGCAGACAGGGCCAGCGGGACGCTGGCGTTACGGACGGCGGGCGCCCCCGCTGTCGTGGGATGCGTCCCGTTTTCGGGCATGTTCGGAGGCCAACCCATGAGACTGTTTCTGTGCGGGCTGCTGCTGCTGTGCGCGGCGGTGTGTGTTCCCTGCCGGGCCGAAGAGCCCGCAGTGTACTGGCCGGCCTTTCCCAAGGCAACGACGCTGGCGGTGACCGCCGACGTCAACAGCCTGCCGAAGCTCTTCCCGGAGGACCGGGGCGGCGCCGCCGGCGCCCTGATGTTCACCCTTCAGTCGCTCTCCGGCCTGATGGCCCTGGACGTGCGCGAGCGGGGCGGCGGCGCCTACCTCTGGATCAATGAGCCGGGCAACGCGAGCTGGGCGCGGTGGCGCGATGAGACCCTGCGCCTGTCGGGCATGGCCCGCGCGGACGTCGCGGACCCGTGGGCGCTCATCCGGGAGCAGGCGGACCGGGGCGTGGTCAGGGGCTACATCCTCTACCGCGCGGACGCCAGCGAGCGCGGGATGTATGACGCGCCCCCCGGCAAGGGGGGGTACAGCGCGTCGGTGAACGTCGCCACCAGTCTCGCCGCGGAGCTGGGCGCCCTCATCGTGGACGGGCGCGCCGAGGCGAAGTTCAGGGAGCTGGGGCTGGCCTGCCTGCTGGACGCGCGGGCGCTGGACGAGGCGTGGCTTCTGCGGGAGCGCGCGGACGCGTGCTCCCGCGCCTGGATCCACCTGCTCGACCCCAAGGCCCCCCACATGCGCGACCACGCCGTCGCGTCGCGGAGCCTGGTGGTCTTCGGGGTCAACGAAACCACGGAGGCCGCCCTGCGCCGCCTCGCGCCGAACGCGCCGGTTTTCGGCTGGAACGGCGGCGACGAGTACCACGCCACCTCGCAGCTCAGCCGCACGGCGCACTTCAACACGGCGTCGAACTGGGCCTTCAACCTGCCCGCGCTGGCGTCGGTGACGCCGGAGGCCGCCGGGGGATGGGAGCGGCTGCGGATCAACCCGTCGGCCGCGTTCGACCCGCTCCTGCTGGAACCGGACCCGGAGACCCACTTCACGGCCTTCGTCATGAGCGACGGCGACAACGTGCAGTGGAGCCTGGGCAACTTCTTCGACCACCGCGACTACTGGCAGTCCCCCGCCCGGGGGAAATTCCCCATGGGCTGGACCGCCCCGGTCTTCGACCTGTCGCAGACCGCCGTGCCCGCGCTGGCCCACCTCAACCGCACCGCCCTGCCGACCGACTACGTCCTCTCCTTCGGCGCCGGGTACTACTACCCGGACGAGTACGGCGCGGACACGCCGGACCGCGCCGCCGCCGTGGAGGCGCGCGCCGCGCAGTTCGCCGAACGCGGCAACCGCCTCGGCGTGCGCGTGCTCATCCTCCTGTCCAACGACTGGGACTGCGACGCCGCAATGGCGATGTACGCCGCCATCGCCCGGCGCATGCCCCGGCTGGCCGGTTTCCTCGCCATCCAGTACTACCCCTACAACGCGGGCCTGGGCGAAGTGCGCTGGGTGGAGAACGCGGCGGGCGACCCCGTCCCCGTTGTCTCCGCCCGCTACGGACTCTGGGCCGGCCTGTCGCGGGTGGAGAAGAACGGCCCGCCCGCCAAGGTGGCCCGCGACATCACCGCCACCGCCGCGTCCTCCCACGGGGACCCGGTGCGGCGCTTCGACTGGACGGTCGTCCACGCGTGGTCCGAGTTCCAGCCCGCCCGCGACCCGGACGACCCCCTCTCGGAGGAGATCACCAAGAAACGCCCCGCACCCCCCGGCGCGGCCCGCCGCGGACTCGAACCCGTGCAGTGGTGCGTCGAGCGTCTCGGCCCCGGCGTCTTCGTGGTCAGCCCCGAGGAGATGCTCTGGCGCCTGCGGCTGACGGCCAAGCCCGCCGAAACCCTGCGCGCCCTCGCCCGGGGGCTGGCGGACGACGCGGCCCTGCCCGCGGAGCGGCGCGCCGCCGCGCGCGCCTTCCTGGACGGGCTGGCCGCGCGCCCCCTGGGCGTCCCGGAGGACCAGGCCGCCGCCCTCGCCGAACTCCGCCGCATCCGGTCTGGAGAGACGGGCGCATAGGCGGACGAAAAGGAGCGGGCAGACAGGAATGTCCGCCCCACGATCCGGAACGCCCCGCCGCCCCGGGGCGGTCATGCCGCGCACCGGCCCCCGATGCGCCTACGGCCCGACGCGCTCGGGGGTCTGGAAGTCTTCGGTCATGGTGACGGGGAGGCGGCAGACGTTTTCCCCGGTCCTGTCGCAGAAGTAGAGGCGGGAGTCCGAGGGCTGGCGGCCGTGGCCGTCGGCCCAGAAGGCGAAGAAGCCGGGGTGCGCGTTGAGGGGGCGGCGGGCGTGGCCGTGGTTGTATTCGCTGTGGGCCGTGAGGACGCGGTCGCGGGTCCAGGTGTCGCCGCGGTCGCGGCTGGACCAGAGGGCGATCTCGCCGCCGGGGTTGTAGGCCTGGGGGCCGGGCTCGGTGGGGCCGATGATGCGCCAGACGCCGTCGGGGGCGATGTAGAGGCTGCCGGAGTCGTAGTTGTTGTTCGACACGGCGACGTCGGAGACCTTCCACTCCTTTCCGGTCCACCGGACGACGCGCCAGGTGTGGGGGCCGTTCTGGGGGCCGGGCTGCCAGCCGCGGCTGGTGACGATGAGGACGGCGGGCCGCCCTTCGGCGTCGTAGTTGAGGTCTTTGACGTAGACGAGGAGGCCCTCGGCCTCGAAGTCATGGACGAGGGCGGGGTTCTTTGCCTCCGTGAGGGGAACGGCGAGGGGTTCGCCGGACACGGTGCGCCAGGTGCGCCCCAGGTCCCCGGTCTCCATGTAATAAAGGTTGGTGCGGAAGTTGAGGCCCTTCTTGGGCGGGTGGTAGTCAAAGGCCGTGCCGACGCGCTTTCCGCAGGGCCAGCTCACCTGGTAGTGCCCCTCGGCGATGTGGGCGATGGACTGCGGCTCGGACCAGGTCCGGCCGTCGGGGCTGGTGGCGCAGAAGAGGCCGCGGCCTTTCGCGTAGCGCGTGTGGAGGAACAGGAAGCCCTCCCCGGCAATGTGCCACGGCTGGGGATAGGAAAAATTCGTCTCCAGCACGCGCTCGAACGCGCCGATGTCGTAGGGCTTCTCGCTGCGGAAGATAGACGACGGGCGGGAGGTGCCGTGAGAGCTGGCGAAGACCCAGATGTGCCCCTCCCCGTCGAGGGAGATCACCGGGTTGTCGTGGGCGTCGTCCGTCTTCTTGTCCATCAGGATGACCGGGCGCGGCACTTTGCCCGTGGCGTGGTCGTAGTACGAGACCATCTCCAGCAGCGAGTTTTCCCCCGGCGCGACGCCGCCGTAGACGAAGAAGGTCTTGTTCACCGCAGGCGCGTGCACCGCCAGGGGGATGTGCTTCATGCAGTAGGTGCCCAGCCCGCCGCTGTACTTGTAGACGTACTCGTCGCTGGTCGGCTGGTTCATGTACCAGATGCCGCGGTAGCCGTCGGCGCGGGGCATCTCCTCCGCGCCCGCCGCCGCCGTGATGATGACCGCCAGAACCAGACCCGTGCGGATGATGTGACGCATGGCCGCCTCCTTTCCCGTCTTGTTTGGTTTCCACTCTATCCCCCCGGATGGCGCCGGGGCAACCCGGCAGGGGTGTCCCGCGTCAGAAGGGGCATTGGCGGGCACGAGATCGCCGCGTTTCGCTGCTAAGAAAGTGCAGAATTTGCCGGGATGGACGACGTTGTGGGTCGTGGCGGTGTCTCCATTTGGAGTGCGGCGGCAACGACGCCGCTTTGGTTTTCTGGGGAAGGGCCTCCAGGAGGTGCATGGCATGGTTCGTCGCCTGGGAAAGCGGTGTCGCCGCTGCGCTCTGCCACCGCACTCCACATAGCAGCCGGGGCTGGCGACACCATTGAAGCGGCCTTTCTCCACTGACATTCCCGCCCCCGGGCGGTCAGGGGCTCGCCATGACGCGGAAACACTCGTCATCGCGAGCGCAGCGCGGCGATCTCGTTCCCGGCATGGCCCCGGCTCTTGCCCGTCTTAACCGGGGACCAGGGGGGTGTTGCATCGCCGGGGGGAATGGTGCATCATGGGATGCGATGTCTGCGGTGTGGACGCCCGGATACGGAGGGTTTCTGAGTGGCGCGGGACACATACGGTTCGCCGGGGCTGCGGCTGGTGCAGCTGCTGCTGTTGCTGGGGTCGAACGGGCGGCAGTATTCACTGACCCGGCTGGCGGGAATCTTTCGCTGCTCGCGGCAGACGGTGCTGCGGATGCTGGAGAACCTGGAGCGGGTGCCGGGCATCACGGTTGAGAGCTGGATGGAGGGGAACAACCGGTTCTTCCGCGTCACCCCGAAGACGGTGCCCGCCGGGGTGGCGGTGGACGCTCACGCCCTGCGCTATCTGTGCCTGTGCAAGGACATCGTGCAGCATCTGCTGCCCGCGAAGGTGAAGGAGGAGATCAACCGGACCATCGGCGCGGCGGCCTTTCTGACGACAGACGGCGCGGACATGCCGCCGGCCCTCGCGGAGAGCCGGGGAAAGGGCATGATTGACTACACGCCCTTCCACAGCCACCTCGAAACGCTGCAGGAGGGCATGGTCGCCCGCCGTCTGTGCCGCGTGGTCTACCGGAACAAGCTGGGCGGCGAAACGAAGGAGCACCTCATCGGCCCCATGAAGCTGGTGGCGTTCCGCGAGGCCTTCTATGTGCGCGGGCGGCGCTTCACCGCCGACGGCGCGCCCGCCGGGGACCGCAAGCCGATCACCCTGGCGGTGCACCGCATCGTCCGCGTGGCGCTGACGGAAACCCCCTTCACCCCCGGAAAAGACACGAGCCGCAAGGGGCTCTTCGGCTTCGATTTTGATCCGCCCTTCCGCGTGCGGGTGGCGTTTTCCGCCGCCGTGGCCACCTATGTCTCCGAGCGGCGCTGGAGCGCCGACCAGCATTTCCGCCGCCGCCGCGACGGATCCCTCGTCCTCACCTTCACGGCGTCGAGCCGGCCCGAGGTGAAATCGTGGGTGCTGGGGTTTGGCAGCGAGGCGGAGCTGCTGGAGCCTAAGGCGCTGCGCCGCGAGGTGGCCGAGATGCTCGCGGAGACCCTGGCGATCTACGGCAACGGACGCGGCAACAGTTGAAGAGCAGGCGGCCCGGATGTCCGCGCGTCATTGCGAAGGCGCGGAGCGCCTGAAGCAATCGCGTGCAGGCAGGGCCGCGGCGGGAACGGGATGGCTTCGCTTCGCTCGCCATGACGGGCGAAGCGGCGCTCCCGGGGCGGCGCTCCGGGTTGCGCTGCACATTTTGCAGGATTTTGCGTGAAATGCCCCAAATTGCAGGGGGGAACCCCGGCGAAACAAGGGAAATGACTGGCACGGTTCTTGTTCCTCTCCCTGGGGAAACATGCAAGAACAACCGCGGCGAAGGCCGCAGGGAGACCGAAGCCATGAAGACGAACCGGATGATGATGATGATGGTTATGCTGGCGGCGCTCGTGCTGGGCGCGGCGGCCTTTGCGCAGGGTCCGAACACGAATGCCGTTCCCGCGCGGCCCGCGTTCACGGACGCGGACGGCGACGGGGTGTGCGACAACGCCCCGGCGAACTGTCCACGCGGCCGGGGCCAGGGCCGGGGTGTGTGTCCGAACTTCGCGGACGCGGACCAGGACGGGAAGTGTGACAATTTCACGGATGCGGACGGGGACGGGGTGTGCGACAGCGCCCCCGCGAACTGCCCGCAGGGCCGCGGCCAGGGCCGGGGCTGCGGGATGACCGGCGGCCGGGGCCAGGGCCGGGGCGCGTGCCCGAACTTCGCG
>JAPXRP010000016.1:0-38575 GCA_033813475.1 Candidatus Hydrogenedentota bacterium | reverse complement strand
GACAGGCCATTTGGGCGTGTCTGCGCACTTACAGGGAATCCCGCGGCACGACGCGCCCAAAAACGCCCGCATGGAACCACCTCAACATGACCCGCTCAATTCAGCCTTTTGCCACAGGCTGCTAGGGGGGGGACCGGTGACCGACCGCATGCTGCTCATCCCGCGCCTGCTCCGGGTGTACCAGTGGCCCAAGAACCTCCTCGTGCTGCTGCCCCTGGTCTTCGCGCAGGAGATGGACGACGCGCGGGCGGACCTGCTGGCCCTGGCGGCCTTCGCCGCCTTCTGCCTCGCCTCCAGCGCCACCTACCTTGTCAACGACCTCCACGACCTGGACCAGGACCGGCGGCACCCGGACAAGAAATCCCGGCCCCTGGCCTCGGGGCGCGTGTCCCCGGCGGCGGCGGCGCTGCTGGCGGCGGCGCTGCTGGCCGGCGCCTTCGCGGCGGGGTTTCCCGCGGGGACGCCCTTCCTGCTGTCGCTGGGGGGCTACATCCTCCTTTCCCTCTCCTACACCTTTCTGCTGAAGCACGTCTTCCTGGTGGATGTGCTGGTGGTTTCCATGGGGTTTGTCATCCGGGCGACGGCGGGCGCGGTGGCGATTCGCGTGGCCTTCTCGAACTGGCTGGTGGTCTGCACCTTCTTCCTGGCGCTGTTCCTGGTGCTGGGCAAGCGGCGGCGGGAAATCTCCCTGCTCCAGGGCGAGGCGGGAAACCACCGGGCGGTGCTCGCGCACTATACCGTGAACTACATTGACCACCTGCTCATGTTCGTGGCCGCGGGCGCGCTCATCACCTACACCATCTACACCTGCTCCCCCGAGGTGGTGGACCGCATCGGCACGGACAAGATGTACCTGACGCTCCCCTTCGTGGTCTACGGTCTGGCGCGCTACCTGTGGCTGGTCCAGGAGAAGGAAAGCGGCGGGGACCCGGCGAACATCCTGCTCAGCGACTGGCCCATCGTGGTCACCGTGGCGCTTTGGGGCGCCGCCTGCGCCGCCATCCTGTACCTGTAGCGCCCCTCATTCCCCCGAATCGTCCCCCGCAGCCCGGCGGCTCCGCCGCATCCGCCGCGTGACCACCACCGCGCGCGCGACGCCGAACGCCAGCAGCAACGCCGAAACCCCCACAAAGGCCGCTCCACCGTAAAACGCGGCCGAGCCCTCCAGAAAGGTCATGCTCGACCCGCCGACCGCGACCCCCGCCAGGGCCGTGCGCAGGTAGGCCAGCAGCGTGCGCTCCACGGCGAGCACCGTGCGCTCCATCGCAAGATCGGTGCGCTCCACCGCAAGGTCAGTGCGCTCCACCGCAAGCGCGCCCTCCTGACGGCCGACTCTGGGATTTTCCGGCATAAGACGCCTCCTTAACACGTTAGACAGGCTTCGGGATGAAATGCTCCAGACTGCGCCTCACGCGCCCGCACGGGGCTCTCGCCTCACAACAACTCCTTTCTGGCAGCAATATACCGCAACAACTCTTCGAATCGTAGTTCGATGACTGTCTCCTCGCCGTCATCATCAAACAAGTCAACTCCAAAACTCTCCTCCAAATCGAGAAGTGTTGCGTTTATGTCCAATTGGGCAAAGGAACTAAGAAGCAACAACTTGACAGGATCCTGAGGAATATAGAAGTTATTCGGCCACCCCATACTGTTCATGATTATGGTCGATATGGAAACGACCAACTCTAAGGGTATGCCAGTGGCGTCCCAGCATGCCCAACAGTCTTCAGTCCGCGCCCTAAGTTGCTGCGATAGACGGCGGTGAACAACTCCATAGTGACTGTATGAGCTTAGCATGCTCATAATGCACGAAAGCACACCCTTCGGGGTATTTGGAGTATATTTATCGGAAATATTTAACGCAGTATATGTATTCATATATTCAATACCTGTCAGATTACTTCTGCCAGACAACTTCCCATGCGGCAGTAAGCCCACGCCAGGGCCGTGCGCGGGTAGGCCAGCACCGTGCGCTCCACCGCAAGGTCAGTGCGCTCCCCCGCGAGCGCGCCCTCCTGACGGCCGACTCTGGGATTTTCCGGCATACAGCGCCTCCTTCGCGCGTTAGTCAGTCACTTGAGAAAGTCTGCGTATGACAATTGCAGACTGCAACAAAAAGGATACTGAAAGTATGGTGTCATAGGCAATGTAAAGAAACGGTGCCAGCGCATAGCCATGCGGGGGGACCCAGCTCTCCGAAACATATTGGAGCCCAGCTGGCCCGCATACCGCATAGACTGATATTGAACATGCAACAAACATGCAGCGGTCCCTGATGGAAAAACACGCCAGATTTGGGTTCTTGCTGCACAGCAGATTCCACGCCACCCAAGAGGGAAACGCCAAGAATACAAGCACCTCCATCAGAATGACGATAACAAGAAACAACCAAGTACCCGTTGTGATTCTCGGCGTTGTCGAGGTGAAATGAACAACTCTTGCAAGCGAATACGCCACCCATGGATAGAGCAGCAGGGAAGGAACCGCTATTCGAGCAATCATTATAGTCGATTTCATTTTGTCTCCTACGATGTCCAGCAACCGCTGGATGGTGTTACTGGTGGCGGGGAGGCGGTAGAGGCACCTTCCGGAAGGATGTGTTTACCACGAAGGCACCAAGGGCACAAAGAAGGCAGCGGCAGAACGCGGGAGGACCCCGCTTGGGAACGCGCCGGTCTCCCGATCGGCCCTCTTCTTGCGTCTTAGCGTCCCTGAGCCTTGGCGTTAGAGAGGCGGTAACACAACCGCCCGTAGGGGCGCCGCTTGACGCGCCCTCTTCCCACATCTTCGCGACTTTGCGTCTTGGCATTAAAGAGGCTTTAACGCAAAGGCGCGGAGGCGCAAAGAAGACGCAAGAAAAAGGAGGATGCGCAGCCTCCCTCGTCCGCCCGCGCGCCCGTTCTTCTTTGTGTCCTTTGTGCCTTCGTGGTGAAAACTCCGGAAGATGCTTACCACCAAGGCACAAAGGGCACAAAGAGGGCAGAAGCCAACGGCGGGCCCCGGCCTTCCCCATCCGCGCCACCGCCCTCCCCATCCCCACCAAGGGATTCCCGAAACCGATTCAACTTTCCCGTCCCGCCGACCAGTCTACCAGAGCCCCGGCAGGCCGTCAAAAAACCGGGCGATGCCGTGAAACATGCGGCGGGCAGTGAGCACGGGCGTTTTCTTGCGTCTATTCCCCAGGGCAATCGCACTAGAATGCGCCTTAAGAAACGCCTGCGAGCAGCATGAATGCCCCTCGGTCATGTGATTTTGTCTTTGCTGTCCCAACGGGACATCCGAATATAGCCCAGGCCAGGCCGCCGCCCGAAGGGCCAGGCCTGCCCTGGGGAGAAGGCTCCCCCGGAAACATGCCCTAAAGGGGCAGCCGAAATTTACGCGCCGGGAAGAAGACAAGGCAGGCGGGACGCCTGCGGTACGGAACTGCCCCGCAGGTCTTCTTCGTACCGCAGGCGTCCCGCCTGCCTTGTCTTTGGGCACTCGCCGTAATTTCGGCTGCCCCGTTGGGGCCTGATTCTTTCCGTCCGGGCAACCCAGGGCAGGCCTGGCCCTTCGGGCGGCGGCCTGGCCTGGGCTATATTCGGCAACGCTTACAGCGTTGAAGAGGACAAGGAACAGGGGACGAAAGAACTCTTTGTCAGGAAGGGTGGACGCATTTTCGTGCGATTTCCCTGCGTCTGTTCCCTTGCAGGGATGCACCATGCTATGCTGTTGGGCGAAACGGCATGGCCCCCGCGCCGATCCCAAATCTCACAAGGACGGAGCCCCGCATGACAGACAAAGGAAAAGACCCCATCTGGGAGACGATACGCGCGGAGGCGGCGGAGGGGGTCGGTCATGAGCCGACCCTTTCGAGCTTCCTGCACACGGCCATCCTGAACCATCCCACGCTGGAAAGCGCGCTGTGCTTCCAGCTGGCCAGCAAGCTGGAGAGCGTCACGCTCCCGGCCCTTTCGCTGCGGGACCTCATGGAGGCCGCGCACGAGGCGGACCCCGGCCTGGCCGCCTGCGCCCGGGAGGACATCGAGGCGGTGCGCCGGCGCGACCCGGCCTGCCGCATGTACTCGCAGCCCATCCTGTATTTCAAGGGCTTCCTGGGGCTTCAGGCCCACCGCATCGCCCACTATTACTGGCGGCAGGACCGGACCCATCTGGCCCTGTTCCTCCAGAGCCGCATTTCCGAGGCCTTCGCCGTGGACATCCACCCCGCCGCCCTGATCGGCCGCGGCGTCTTCATTGACCACGCCACGGGCATCGTCATCGGCGAGACCGCCGTGGTCGAGGACAACGTCTCCATGCTCCACGCCGTCACCCTGGGCGGCACGGGCAAGGAGTGGGGCGACCGCCACCCGAAAATCCGCCAGGGCGTCCTCATCGCCGCAGGCGCCAAGATTCTCGGCAACATCGAGGTGGGCGAGGGCGCCAAGGTCGCCGCGGGGGCGGTGGTCCTGAAGTCCGTGCCGCCGCACACCACGGTGGCCGGGGTGCCCGCGCGGCCCATCGGCCCGGCGGAGTCGGACCAGCCGGCCCTCGACATGGACCAGGAGATCGGCGAGGCCTCCTTCTGCCCGCCGCCGTGTAGCCGCCCCCTGGAGCAGTGCTCCCGCGTGGTGCAGTATGAGGAGGAGCGGAAATGCCGCGGCGGCTGCGCCCCGCAGGAAGACGGCCATGGTGCGGACCAGGGGTGACCTGGCCCGCCGCGCCGTGCTGGCGGCGCTGGCCCTGGGCGCGCTGGGCTGGTATGCCCACCGGTCGCTGACCTGCCCGGTCCGCCCCCCCGCTGACGCCGCGGAGGAGACGCCGCTGGTCGCCAAATATGAGGGCCAGACCATGGGGGCGGCGTACCACGCCACGCTGGTCGGGGTGCAGACGGAGGAGGCGTTTTCTCAGGCGAGGAGGGCGGTGGCGGAGGCCCTGGAAGCTGTGGACGCCAATATGTCCACCTACCGGGAGGACTCCGAGCTCAGCCGGTTCAACCGGCACCCCGGCGCGGACCCCTTCCCCGTGAGCGCGGAGACCGCCGAGGTGTTCCGCATCGCCCTTGCGGTTTCGGAGCAGTCGGACGGGGCCTTTGACATCACCGTGGGGCCCCTGGTGAACGCGTGGGGCTTCGGCCCCGACTCGGAGGGGCCGCCGCCGGACGACGCGGCCGTGGCCGCCCTGCGGGAGCGCGTGGGCTGGCGGCTGGTGTCCGTGGACGCGGAGAACCGGCTGACCAAGACGCGGGCGGACGTCTATTGCGACCTGTCGGCCGTGGCCAAGGGGTATGCCGTGGACAGGGCGGCGGAGGCGCTGGAAACCCTCGGGATCGCCGGCTACATGGTGGAGGTCGGCGGCGAGGTGAGGGCGAAAGGGAACGGCCCCAAGGGCGGCCCCTGGCGGATCGGCATCGAGAAACCGCGGTACGGGGAGCGAAGCGTGCAGGAGGTGGTGCTGCTGGGGTCCGCCGCCCTCGCCACCTCGGGGGATTACCGCAATTTCCGCATGGTGGACGGGAAACGGTTCTCGCACACCATTGACCCCAAGACGGGAAAGCCCATTGAGCATGCCCTCGCCTCGGCCAGCGTGCTGCACCCGTCCTGCGCCTGGGCCGACGCCTATGCGACGGCGCTGATGGTGCTCGGGCCGGAGGCGGGCCGCGCCTTCGCGGAGAAACAGGGGCTGGCCGTGAGCCTGCTGGTCCATGCGGGGGAGGGCCGGTTTGAAACCGTGAACACGCCCGCCTTCGACGCCGCGCTGGAGGCGGCTACGGCATCGTCCCAATGAGCGTCACCGCCTCATAAAACGCCGCGGCGGCGAGCACCCCGCCGGCGTAGAGGATGGTTCCCCCCAGCACCCGCACGCCGGTGAGCAGCCCCCAAAACGCCTCGGGGCCGGGTTTTCGGAAGAAGGCGAACACGCGGAGCGCCCAGGCGGTCACGGCAAACGAGGCCAGCGCGTAGACTTCCAACTCGAGGACCATGGTGACGACATGGAAGGCGTAGGTGCCCGAACGCCCCACCCAGACCGGGGCCATGCCCGCCCCGACGAGGAGGAAGGTGAACGCGTTCTTGACCACGCCCAGCGCCAGGGGAAACAGGGAGAGCAGCACCGTGTTCAGCACGGTCTGCTCCAGGAAGTTGTTCTTCCAGGTGAACCAGGCGGCCTCCAGCACGTTTCTGGAGGCGTAGGCGCGGCCCACATGCTCCAGCCCGCCCCCGGCAAAGACGGCGACGATGTATTGCGAGAGCCGGTGCGCCGGCAGCGGCTGCGACATCATTGAGAACATGGCGGCGAACAGGATCGCGTAAAGTCCGGCGTGCATGCCCGTCCACAGGCGCGGGCGCGCCGCCACCTCGCCGAACAGGGGCAGGAAGAAATGCCCCCCGGGAAGCGTGGCCGCCCAGCGGCGGCAGAGACGGGTGTGGGCCATCCACGCCGAGAGGGCCGCCAGCAGCAGCCCCGTGAAGCCCGCCCACGCCACCAGGGGCGCGGTGCGCGTTTCCCCGCCCTGCCAGGGGGGCACCCCCGCCGCGGGGTCCTCCTCCTCTTCGGGCGTCCCGCCGGAATCCTCGCCCGCCGCCGCAACCGGCGCCGTCTCGTCCCCCTCTTCGGAGTCCCCGGAGGCGTCCTCCCCCCCAGCCCCTTCGCCGTCGGCCTGCAGACTCATTCCGTTCGGATGCGCCCATCCCTCCACGGTGGCCCCGTCGTCGGGGAAGGCGTTGTCCAGGGCGGGGCCGTCGAGAATCAGGTAGGAAAAGAGAAAGCCTGACACATTGCGGCGCAGCCGCCCCACCACGGTGAAAGGCTGCCCGGCAAGGGCAAAGGCGTCTTCCCGCGCAAGGTCCCCCGCAAGGGCCTCCGGCGCGCCGGGCTCGGGCAGCCGGCCCGACGCCAGCAGCGGCACCAGGTCCGTCCGGGGCATCGTGGACACGGCGACGGCCAGTTCCGGGGTGTCCGCACGGAACCGCGGCGCCGCATCCGCGTCCACCACCCAGTCGTGCAGGAGGCGCAGTTCCCGGTCGCCCGGCGCGGGGTGGTCGCGCGACACAATGCGCGCACGGACCGCCAGCGCGTCCGGCGGGGGGGGCGTCTCCCCGTCCAGACAGAGCGCCCCGAAGGCCCAGGGTTCCCGCGCCAGCAGGCGCCCCTCAACGACGGCGGCCAGCGCCAGCAGCAGAACCGCCGCACCGAAGAGGGCGGCGGGCAGGGAAAGCCCCCCGGGGCCGGTGTCTCCGGCCGCGGGGGGCGCGGTGTCTGTGTGCTGCCCTTCCTGGGTCATGCCTAGTTTGCGGGGGCCGCCGCCACGCGGGCAGCGCCGCCGCCGGTGACCCCGGCGACCACCTTGTCCGTGAGGGACTTGAAGTAGGCCTCGGCGTTGGGGCCGAACCAGCTCATGAGGCCGACCTCATAGTCGAGCTTGCCCTTGTCCTCGAGCGCGTTGTAATAGCGGTCGGGGGAGAGGTAGCCGCAGTAGGTGACGCAGAAGCTGGTGGGCCAGAGGTTGATCCCCTTGGCCTCATACTCCTCGCGCCAGGCCTTGCCGACCTCGCCGCTGAAATCGTAGGGCATGCCGATGAAGACCACGTCGCCGATGCGGACGCCCTGGACCCACCCCTCGGTGGGCACGCCGAAGAGGCGGGCGAAGATGGGGGAAATGCGCCACTTGGGCGACAGGGGGCGCATCTGCATGCCGGGCATGCCAACGGGCGTGCCCACGCTGGCGAGGTCCACCTTGTCGTGGAACTCGAGCGTCTGGGTGTTGTCCAGCAGTTTCTTGGCGAGCGCCTGCCCCAGGAGGATGATGCGCTCGTTGGGCGAGGGGCCCTCCGGGGCGCGGGGGCTGGAGGATCCGAGGGATCCGCCCAGGTACATGGCGTTCGCGCCGGTCTGCTCCTGCACCGCCTTCATGAACTCGCCGGGGTACTCGGCGGTGAAGTCCATCATGTCCGACCCGTAGTTGGTCGGGTGGGCCGAGAAGCGCATGACATAGCAGCGCTCGCCGGTTTCCTTGTCCACCACGAGGTAGTTGATCATGGAGTCCACTGCCGCGTCCCGCGTGCGGTTGCGGATCAATTCCGGGGCATCCACGCCGCCCCAGGCGATCTTGGCGGGCTTCATGGCGGTGTACGCCTCATTGATCGCCTCGGCGTAGGCCGTGGAGATCAGCTCGGGCACCTTCGGGTCGTAGGTGCCCGCCGACACCTTCGCCGCCAGCCCGGGGCCGAAGCCGCCGGGGCCGCAGTGGGTGTGGCTGGCCGTGAAGAGGATGTTGTTCTCCGTGAGCGGGAGGCCCGCCAGCTTCACCTTCTTCCACGTGAGTTCCGCGATGTTCGGCGTGGTGATGAGCATGTCGGCGCCGATGATTGCCACCGTGTCCTTGCCGTCCGCGAGAACGATGGCCCTGGCGTGCAGGCGGTCGCGGACGCCCTTGGAGCGCTTGCCGTCCGGGCGCGCGCCGTAGCCGCCCATGGGCGTGCCGACGGGGGGGGTCATGTCGCGCACGGCCCACCCGGCGCGCAGGGTGCCCGGTGTGTCCGTGATGTCCGACAGCGCCGCGCCCTTTTCAATGTCCGCCACGGCCTGCCTGTAATAGGAGGCCTGGGCGAACTTGGAGTCCTTGTACACGGGCCAGGGGCCGACCACCACGAGGAACAGCACGACCACCGCGGCCAGCGCGGCACCGATTCTCTTGAGCCATTTCATCTTGCGCGTCTCCATGCCCCTCTGCGGGGCGTTCGGTTAGAAGTCCACGGATGCCTTCAGCACCCCGTCCGCGTAGTCCGCCACCAGTTGAAAGGCCTCCTGCGCGCGCTCCAGCGGGAAGGAATGGGTCACCAGGGAGCCCACGTCCAGCCTGCCCGAGGCCGCCAGCGCCAGCGTGGCGGGGTAGTTGTTCAAAAAGCGGCGGCACCATTGTACGCCCAATCCCCTGCGCCGCGCCACGCTGACCGGCACGGGGTCCTCCTCCGCGCCGCTGATGCCCGTGAGCACCACGCGGCCCGCCGGACGCGCGCAGTGCATGGCGACCAGGATGCCGTCGGAGCTGTTGGTGCAGTCGAAGGCGACGTCCGCGCCCCGGCCGCCGGTGCGGGAAAAGAGCCAGTCCACCGTGGCGCGCGCCCCCGCGGCCATGCCGCCGGGCGCCGCCTGGAACGCCTCGTCCACGCCGTGCCCGCGCCCGGCCGCCACGCGGCAGGGCAGCAGGTCGGCGCCGTAGACGGCGGCGGCGCCGCAAATCCGGGCCACCTGCGCCGTGAGCAGGCCTATGGGGCCGAGGCCCGCCACAAACACCGTGTCGCCGGGGCGCAGCCGGGCCAGCTCCACGGTGTGCACGGCGACGGCGGCCGGCTCGATCATCGCGGCAACGGCGGCGGTCATGCCCTGGGGGACGGGGAAACAATGATCGGCCGGGGCGGCCATGTACTCGCGCAGGGCGCCGTCCACGCCGGGACCGCCGGGGAACACCATGCCCTCGCAGACGTTGTAGCGTCCGGATCGGCACCATTCGCAGACACCGCACGGGATACCGGGCTCCACGGCGACGCGCAGGCCGACCAGGGCCGGGTCGGCCCCCTCTCCCGCCGCCTCGACAATGCCCGCGTACTCATGGCCGAGGATGGTCGGGCCCTTGAGACGGTTTTCGCCGATGCGTCCGTGGAGGAAATAGTGGATGTCGGAGCCGCAGACGCCCACGGACTCCACGCGCACCAGAACCTCTCCGGGGCCGGGCGCGGGCTTTTCCGTCTCGATCAGCCGGATTTCCCCCGGCGCGACCCACTGCGCAGCCTTGATCGTCATGGGTGCCTTTCCGAAAAGGGCGCGCCGGTTGCGGCGCGTTCATGCCTTGAAAACAAACGCCGCCGGCGCGTCATTTCCCGCGCCGGCGGCCGGGTCATGCGGGGGTCAGCAGGGCAGCTCCCAGCCCTTGCGGTACTCCTTGGTCAGGAGCGTGTTCAGGGCCGGGTTGCTGGTGATCTTCATGGAGGCGACATCGTAGGTGACGGCCTCGCCGTTGGCGTGCAGCGCGATGTTGCCGAAGTTCGCCACTTCCGTGAGGGGGCCGGCGTAGTCAAAGTTGCTCGCGCAGGGCTTGCCGGTCAGCATGCCGTCAACCCAGTTCTTGTAGGGGCTCTGCCCCGGAATGCGCTCGATGGTCTTCGGCGGCTTGGTGTAGTCCTTCATGGCCGCCGCGGGCAGCAGGCGCGCGTCGCCGCCGTACTCGCCCGCCGTGATGAAGCCCTTCGTGCCGATGAACAGGGAGCCGTTGTCGCCGTCGCCCAGCTTCTCGTCGGCGGGCACACCCTCGGGCCGCGGGGGCTTGTCGCCGCCGTCGTGCCAGTACACCGTGACGGGCTGCATGTCCGCCCGGGCGGGGAAGGTGAACTTGATGACGGACTTCAGGGGCGCCGTCTGCGCGGACATGCCCTCCTGGCTGACCGTCTGCGCGGTGAACGTCGCCGCGTCTCCGAGTTTGAGGGACCAGAAGGCCGGGTCCATGATGTGGCAGGCCATGTCGCCGATGGCGCCGCAGCCGAAATCCCACCAGCCGCGCCACTTGAAGGGGGCGTAGCCCTTGTTGTAGGGCCGCATGGGCGCGGTGCCGATCCAGAGGTCCCAGTCCATCGTGTCGGGCACGGGCTGCTCGGCCAGCGGCTCCGTGATGCCCTGCGGCCACACCGGGCGGTTGGTCCAGATGTGCGCCTCGGTCACGTCGCCGATGGCCCCGGCCCACAGCATCTCGCACAGGTCGCGGACGCCGTTGCCGCAGTGGCCCTGGTTGCCCATCTGGGTGACGACGCCGGTCTTCTTCGCCGTCTCCCGCAGGAGGCGCGCCTCGGCGATGGTGTGCGTGAGGGGCTTCTGGACATAGACGTGCTTGCCCAGGTTCATCGCCATGTACGCGGCCGGGGCGTGGGTGTGGTCGGGCGTGCTGATGGTGCAGGCGTCAATCTCGCCGCCCATCTCCTCCAGCATTTTCCGGTAGTCCTTGTACTGCTTCGCCCCGGCGATCCGGTAAAACGTCTCCTCCGTCTGGCTCCAGTCCACATCGCACAGGGCCACGACGTTGACGCTCTTCTTGATCCGGTGGCAGGACATGATGTCGTCGCCGCCCTTGCCGCCCGCGCCGATGGCCGCCACGTTGATCTTGTCGTTCGGCGAGAACTTGCGGGGGACCACCTGGGCGGTGTTGGCCCGGGCGATGCCGGCCACAACGGCCGTGGTGGTGGCGGAGGCGAGGAAGGCCCTGCGGGTGAGGTCGTGCTTGCTCATGGGTTCAACGGTTCTCCAAGGGTTGGTTGCCTGTTCGGAAGGGCGGTCCGCCGTTCAAAGAAGGCAGACCACCCCGTCCGGTTAGACGTTTCGGCCCGGGGGCAGGTTTCGCCTGCCCCGGAAAAAAGACCGGGCCGGGAAGGCCGCGTCGCAACCGTCCCGGCCCGGAAAACACCCGGTCACATTCCGGACACTACCGCCCGCGCCGGCCGAAAGCCGCCAGCACCGACAGCGCCAGGGCCGACAGGAACAGGTCGCCCAGACGCTGCTTGAGCCCGCCCGGGGTCATGTCGCCCTTCTGGCAGCCGCAGGCGCCGCAGCCCTCCTCCGGCAGCCCGAGTTCGGCGCGGTCCAGATACCCGTCCGTGTTCGTGTCCAGCTCGTCAAAAACGGCGCGCGACAGGGAGGGAACGGCCGCGAGCGCCTCTTCCCAGCTCAGCTTGCCGTCGCCGTCCGTGTCGGCATCGTCAAAGAGGGCCGCCAGCAGGGCGCGCGCCTCGTCCGCGTCCGGGCCGAGGTACTTGCCCAGGGAGACCACCAGGTCAACCGGCGTCCCCGCCGCGCGCTCCTCGCCCCCCGCGGGGCTCTGGGCGATCACCCATCCCGCGGGGATCACATCGTCATACTTCTCGGTGACCGCGCCCACGACAAACCCGGCGGACGCGATGGCGGCCCGGGCGGAGGTCGAGGGCGTGTTGACAACGTTGGGCACCGCGGAGGTCTCGGCGGGCTCCTTTCCGAGGGAGACAACGAAGCTCACCGGCGACCCCGTGGCCAGCTCGGTGCCCGCCGCCGGGGTTTGACGGATGACGCGGTCCTTGCGCACGTTGTCGTCATACCGCTCGGTCACCCCGCCCACCACCAGGCCGGCGGCGACAATGTCCGCCTCGGCGTCGGAGCGCAGCTCGCCGACGATGTCCGGCACCACGCCGGGCACCACGCCGCGAGAGACCACGAAGTCAATGCCCGAACCCGCGGGCACCTCGGAGCCGGGCGTCTTGGCCTGGCTGAGCACGATGTCCCGCGCCACGGTGTCTGAATACTCGAAGGTGACACTGCCCTCCTTCAACTGGGCCGCCACAAGAAGGCCCTGGGCCGCCGTGCGCGTCTCGCCGACCAGATTGGGCATGGTCACCGGCGCCGGACCCCGGGACACCACGAGGTCCACCGGCGACCCGGGGGCCACTTCCGTGCCCGCCTCGGGGCTCTGGCTCATGACCCGGCCGTTCGGCACCGTTGTGCTGTACTCCTCGGTCACCGCGCCAACCACCAGCTCCACCGCCGTGATCCGGGTGCCGGCGGTGGCTTGGGCGAGCCCGACCACATCGGGCACCTCGACCGGCGCCGGCCCCAGGGACACGACAAGGTTCACCGGCGTGCCGGGAAGGGCCTCAACGTCGCCCTCCGGACTCTGGCTGATCACCGACCCTGCGTCCACGGTCTCGCTGGTCTCCTGGGTCACCGTGCCGACCTCCAGTCCGGCCCCGACAACCGCCGCCTCGGCGGCCGCCTGGGGCAGCCCCACCACGGTGGGCACAGTCACAGGTTTCGGCCCGCGGGACACCACGGCGTCCACCAGGGCGCCTGCAAGCGCCTGGGCGCCGGCCGGCGGATTCTGGCTGATCACACGGCCGGCGGGCACGGTCGCGCTGTACTGCTCCGTGAACGTTCCGGCGGTCAGGTCCGCCGCTGCAAGCGCGGCCCGCGCGCCCTCTTCTGTAAGCCCGACAATGTTCGGCACGTTCACCAACGGCTGCGGCCCGCGCGAAACCACGAGACTCACCGGTGTGCCGGGAGGGGCCATGGTGCCGCCGAGCGGCGACTGGGCAATCACGGTGCCCGCAGGGGCGGGGTCGTACTGTTGCGTGACCACCCCGACCTCGAATCCCGCATCAATGATCGTTGTTTCGGCCACCGCCTCCTGTTGTCCCAAGACATTGGGCACCATGACGGGCTCGGCGCCGAGGGAAACCACAAGGTTTACCGCCGTGCCGGGCAGCACCTCCGTTCCCGCCGCGGGATCCTGGCTGATCACCGCGCCGGCGGGGACCGTGTCGCTGTACTGCTGGGTGACGTCGCCCTCCACAAGGTTAACACCGGACAGTGTTGTCTGCGCCTCCACCCGGGTCATGCCGACCACGTTGGGCACCAGAACCGGCTCGGGGCCCAGCGAAATGACCAGCGCCACGTACGACCAGGCGGACACGCCGGTGCCCGCCGCAGGGTCCTGGCTGGCCACACTGCCCGCCGGGATGGTGTTGTCGTAGGCCTCCGTAATCGGCCCGGCGTACAGCGACGCCGCCGCCAGGGTGCTTTCGGCGGTCGCCTGCACCAGCCCGACCACGTTGGGCACCACCACCAGCCCCTCCCACAGGCGGGCCACCCGGTCGGTGGACCCGGTCACAATGCGGCGCTCGGTGGGCGAAAAGGCCACGGAGGTCACCTCGCCCGCATGGCCCGTGTACCGGCGCAGCTCCACGCCGGCCTGGGTGTCCCAGATAATCGCGGATCCGTCGCGGGACCCCGTCAGAATCTGGAAACCGTCCGGGGAAAAGGCGACCGAAGTCACCCCGCGGGAATGGCCCACAAAGACGTGCAGCACAGCGCCCGTGCCCGTGTCCCAAAGCCGCGCCGTGTTGTCCACGGCCCCCGTGGGGAAGGACCGCGCGCCCGTGAGCACGCGGGTTCCGTCGGGGGAGAACGCCACGGAACTCACCGGGCCCGTGTGCCCGGAAAAAGTCCGCATAAGGGCGCCTGTGGCGACATTCCACAGCTTGGCCGTGGTGTCTGCGGAGCCCGTGGCCAGGGTCAGGCCGTCCGGCGAGAAGGCCACGGAGGTCACCTCGGCTGAATGGCCCGTGAACGTCTGCAGCAGCACGCCCGTCCCGGCGTCCCAGAGTTTCGCCTGCAAGTCAGAGGACCCGGTCGCCACGGTCAGCCCGTCGGGCGAAAAGGCCACACTGTTCACCGGCAGGCCGTGCCACATGAACGTGCGCAGGTCCAAGCCGCTGCCGCTGTCCCACAGTTTGCCCGTCGTGTCGCTGGACCCGGTCAGAATCCGGGAACCATCGGCGGAGTACACCGCCGCCTTCACGTCACCCAAATGGCCGAACAGCCAACTCCCAAGTCGGCTCTGCTCGATGCTCGTTCCGGTTTCCCAGATGAACGCCTTGTCGTCGTCCGAACCCGTGAGGATGCGGGTGCCGTCGGGGGAGAAGGCCACGGCGTTCACCGCGTCGCGGTGCCCGGACCGGAGCAGCCGGCCGGTCGAGGTTTCCCATTGCGAGACAAACCCGTCGGCGGATCCGACAAAGGTGGTCGAGGAATCGGCGGAGACACACACGGACCTGACTTCCTTGTCATGGTCGTCAAGAGAGGAGGGGTTAGTGGTTCCATCCAAGTCCCACCGGCGCACCTCTCCGGTGGACAGGCCGACGGCCAAAATGCCCGTCCCGCTCACGGCCATTGAGGACACCCAGCCGCCGTCGGCGCTCAGCGCGGGCCTGAGCCGCCGGTCAAGGGTGAACTTGGGCGGATTGGCGTACGACCACACGCGGGCCTCCCAATAGGAGCCGTCGGCATCCCCGCCGTTGCCGCCCGTGATCACACGGTTGCCGGCGGCAAAGGCCACCGCCCGCACCGGTCCCCACTGGGTGTAGGGGACAGGCACCGGGCCCTTGGAGACCACGAGGTTCACGTGCGTGTTCCCGACGACCATGGCCCCGGCAGGAAGATTCTGGCTGATGACCTGGCCCGCCGGGACCGTTTCGCTATACGCCTCGGTCACGACGCCGACAGCAAGTCCCGCACCGGTGAGGGCCGTGGCGGCGTCCGCCTGTGTCCTGCCGGCCACATTGGGTACGGCCACCGGCTCCCGGCCCTTGGAAACCGTAATGTTCACGGGGGCGTTCTCGGCGACCATGAAACCCGCGTCCGGATTCTGGCTGATGACTTGGCCCGCCGGCACCGTGGCGCTGTAGGCCTCAGTCACCGCGCCCAGGGTCAGCGGCGCCGCGAGCAGGGCCGTGGCGGCGTTCGCCTGGGTCATGCGGACCACATTGGGCACGGCCACAAGTGCCGCCACCGGCGCCGGGCCCTTGGAGACCACGAGGTTCACGGGCGTGTTCTCGGCGACCATCACCTCGGCGGCGGGGTTCTGGCTGATGATCTGACCCGCCGGAACCGTGGCGCTGTACGCCTCAGTCACCGTGCCGACGGCAAGGCTGGCGTCCGTGAGCGCGGATTCTGCGGCCGCCTGCTGGCGGCCGACAACGTTGGGAACTTCCTTGTCCCCGACCGGCACCGGACCCCTGGAGATTTCCATGTCCACGGCGGTCCCGGGGGCCACCGACGCACCCGCCGCCGGGGTCTGGCTCATCACCTCGCCCACGGGCACCGTGGCACTGAAGGACTCGGTGACGGTGCCGACGGCAAGGCTGGCGCCCGTGAGCACGGATTCTGCGTCCGCCTGTGTCCTGCCGACCACATCGGGCACCGTCACCGGGCCCTTGGAGACCGTCAGCGCCACCGCTGAACCCGCAGGAACCGACGCGCCCGCCGCCGGATTCTGGCTCATCACATAGCCCACGGGCACCGTGGCGCTGTAGGACTCGGTCACCGTGCCCACCGCAAGGCGCGCGCCTGTGATCGCCGTTTCTGCGGCGGCCTGCTGGCGGCCGACGGCGATCGGAACCATTACTGGCTCCGGCCCCATGGAGACATTAATGTCCACCCGGGTTCCGGGTAGCGCCCACGCAACGACCGCCGGCGGGCTCTGGCTCATTACCTTGCCCGCGGGCACCGTCGCGCTCCAAGACCCGGTCACCGTGCCGACGGAAAGACTGGCACCGGTGATCGCCGTTTCTGCGGCGGCCTGCTGGAGGCCGACCACATCGGGCACCGGAGCCGGAGGCGGGTCAACGACGGGGTTGCGCGTGATCAGGGTCCCGCTCATGGTGCTCAGGTTCCAGAGATACGCCGCACCGTAAACGTGCTCGTCGTCGGGAAACATCACGGAGGAGCCGGTCGCCGCCCAGGCGCCGTCGGGCGAAATAGCCACAGAACTCACATTGCCAGGATTCCCAAACCCTCCCTGCAGCATGCCCGTGGCGCCGTCCCACAGATAGGCGGCCCCGGGCAGCACAACCACACCGTCCACCGACAACGACGCTGTGCCGGTGACAAGCCGGGAGCCGTTGGCTGACAGGGCAACGGAGAGCACCTCGCCGCGCGGCTGGGAAGTGGTGCAGATGTGCTCGCCCGTGACGGCGTCCCACACGCGGGCCGTGTAGTCGAGGGAGCCCGAGGCGATGCGGGTGCCGTCGGCCGACCAGGCCAGGGCGGTCACCGTCTGGAGATGGCCGGAGAGCGTGCGCACCGGAAGGCCCGTGTCCGTGTCCACAATGCGCACCGTGGCGCCGGACGCCATGGCGAACTGGCTGCCGTCGGGGGACAGCGCCGCGATCCCGGACATGGGGAATCCGTAGGAATACCCGTACTGGCGGACCGGCGTGTCCACCGTGTCGGCCAGCGCCGGCACGGCCAGGCAGACCAGTGAAAGCAGCACGGCCGCATGCAAGCCCCGCTTGAGGGACACCACGGATGACGACATGACCTGTCCTCCTTTGTGCAATTCCGGCACGGACCTGTCCGGAACCCGGACAGGTCTGGACACAGTTTTCTCCAGTGTCGAGGTTATTGTAGCCCCTGCCCCGGTTTTTGTCAAGGATTATCTCCCCCGGGGCGCGCCGTCATCCCCCCCGGACCCGCCGGACAAGCTCCGGAAGCGTGGTCCCGGCGGAACCCTCCAAATAGATGTCCGTGACAGTCTCCGTGAGACCCGTCGGCGCCGTGTTGCACTCGATCACCACCGCGCCGTTTTCCTTGGCCAGACGGGGCAGATGGGCCGCCGGATACACCAGGGCCGAGGTGCCGACCACCATGAACGCCCCGCACCGCCGGGCCAGGGCGTCGGCGTGGTGAAGCGCCTGATGGGGAATGACTTCGCCAAACAGCACGATGTCGGGCTTCATGTAGCCCCCGCACTCGCAACGGGGCGCGCCCAGGGCGCGCTGGTCCAGGCCCAGTTTCCGCCGCCGGTGGCAGGCCGGGCACACCAGCCAGTCCATGCTGCCGTGGTACTCCACCACGTTCATGCTTCCGCCGTGGAAATGAAGCGCGTCAATGTTCTGCGTGATGACCGCCTGCACAACCCCCAGTTCCTCCAGCTCCGCAAGCGCCAGATGGGCCGGATTGGGCTTCACATTTCGGAGCGAATCGGCCAGTTCATACCAGAGCTCCCAAACTCTGTCAGGATTCGCATAAAACGCGTCTATGGTGGCGTATTCCTCGGGGGGATACTTGGACCAAATGCCACCCGGACTGCGAAAATCCGGAATACCGCTTTCCACGGAAATCCCCGCCCCCGTGAGTACCACGGTGCCCCGGGGGGACCGCAGCGCCTCCGCCGCCCGGTCCATGGACTCCTGATCGTACTGCGCGCCGCTCATTTGGGCTCGATGCGCTCCATGCCGCCCATGTAGGGGCGCAGGGCGGGGGGTATCTCGATGGAGCCGTCGGCCCGCTGGCCGTTTTCGAGCACCGCCACGGCGGTGCGGCCCACGGCGAGACCGGACCCGTTGAGGGTGTGGACGAATTCCGGCTTCTTGCCGCGCTTGAAGCGGATGTTGGCGCGCCGCGCCTGGAAATCCGTGAAGTTGGAGCAGGAGCTGATCTCGCGGTAGGCGTTCTGTCCGGGGAGCCACACCTCGAGGTCATAGGTCTTGGCGCTGGAGAAGCCCATGTCGCCGGTGCAGAGGGTGACCACGCGGTAGGCCAGACCCAGCCGCTGGAGCACGGCCTCGGCGTTGCGCGTGAGCGACTCGAGGGCGTCCCAGGACTCCTCGGGGCGGGTGAACTGCACCATTTCGACCTTGTTGAACTGGTGCTGGCGGATCATGCCGCGCGTGTCCTTGCCGTAGGAGCCGGCCTCGCTGCGGAAACAGGGGGTGTGGGCAACGTATTTGATGGGCAGGTCCGCGTCGTCGAGCATCTCGTCGCGGTGGATGTTGGTCACAGGCACCTCCGCTGTCGGGATGAGCCAGTAGTCGCCCCCCTGCACGCGGAAGAGGTCCTCGGCGAATTTCGGGAGCTGACCCGTGCCCTGCATGGCGTCGGAATTGACCATGAGGGGCGCCAGCACCTCGGTGTAGCCGTGCTCGCGGGTGTGCAGGTCGAGCATGAACGCCGCCAGGGCGCGCTCGAGCAGGGCGCCCGGCCCTTTGGACAGGCAGAACCGCGCCCCGGCGATCTTGGCGGCCCGCTCGAAGTCGAAGAGGCCCAGCCGCTCGCCCAGGTCCACATGGTCCTTCGGCTCAAAGTCGAAGACTGGCGGCTCGCCCCACACCCGGGCCACGGGGTTGTCGGCGGCGTCGGCCCCCTCGGGCACCGAGTCGTCGGGCAGATTGGGCAGCACCAGCAGGAACTCCCGCGAGGCGGCGTCCAGCTCCCGCACGCGCTCCTCCAGCGCCGCCGCCTGCTCCTTTATCTTCTTCATGGCAACAATCGCTTTGTCAGCTTCGCTAAGAACACCTCCGCCCGTAGAACGGAGAGTATCAAGAGCATTGGCTGGCATGAATGCGATTGGCTCTTGCTTCACCCGTCTTGCCCTTGCGATGGCCTCGCCCGCGCGGTTCTGCTCTGCCCGGAGCTGCTCCATCTGGTAGATGGCGGCGCGGCGGTCGGCGTCGAGTTTCAGAAAGGGGTCCAGGTCCACGCGGGCGCGCCGCTTGCGCAGGGCCTCGGCCACCCGTTCCGGCTCGTTTCGGAGAATGTTCACGTCAAGCATTGGTTTGAAGCTCCTGGAGTCTGGAGTCTGTAGTCTTCAGCCTGAGGCCTGAAGCCTGAAGCCTGAAGTCTGAAATTCAGCCCTTGCGGAGCAGGCTGATGAGCCGGTCGAGGTCGTCGTTGGAGTAGTACTCGATCTCAATGCGGCCCCGCTTGCCGTCGCCCTGGGGCTTCACAAAAACCTTGGTGCCCAGCCGCCGCCGCAGGTCGTCCTCGACCCCCGTGATGTTGGGGTCCTTGGCGGGCGCGGGACGCGCGGGCTTCTTCCGCGCCGTCTCGCGGCTGGCCACGATCTGCTCGACCTGCCGCACGGACAGGCCGTCCTTCGCCGCCTTCCGCGCGAGGGCGAGCTGCTCCGCCGGGGAGGGCAGCCCGAGGATGGCCCGCGCGTGGCCCATCGTCAGCGCCCCGGAGGACACCATCTCCCCCACCTCGTCGGGAAGCTGGAGGAGGCGCAGGGTGTTGGCCACCGTCGCGCGGCGCTTGCCCACGGCGTCGGCCACCTCCTCCTGCGTCCACTTGAACAGGTCCATGAGGTCGCGGTAGGCCGCTGCCAGCTCCATGGCGTTCAGGTCCTCGCGCTGGACGTTCTCAATGAGGCCCAGCTTGAGCATCTCGTCGTCGGAAACGGGACGGCACACCGCGGGCACCTTGCGCAGATCGGCCAGGATGCTCGCGCGGCAGCGCCGCTCGCCGCTGACGATCTCGTACTTGCCGCCCGCGCCCGGGCGCACGATGATCGGCTCCTGGACGCCGTCGCGCCGGATGGAGGCCGCCAGCTCGGCCAGCGCCTCCTCGTCGAAATGGCGGCGGGGCTGCTTCGGGTTGGGCAGCAGTTCGGCGGGGTCGAGAAAGAGCAGGCGCTCGCCCCCGGCGGGCGGGGCGGCGATGGCGGCCACGGGCGCCGGGGCCTTCCCGGGCGCGGCGTCGAGCGCGGCGGGCTTCCCGCCCAGCAGCGCGTCGAGCCCCCTGCCCAGTTTTTTCTTCTTCATGTCAGACACGGGCGAGCACCTCCTGGGCCAGGGCGGCGTAGGCCAGCGCCCCGGCGGACTTCGGGTCGTACTGGGATATGGGCCGCCCGAAACTGGGGGCCTCGCTGAGGCTCACATTGCGCGGGATCACCGTCTCGAAGACGCGCCCGCCCAGATGGGCCCGCACATCGTCCACCACCTGCCGCGACAGGTTGGTGTGCTGGTACATCGTCAGCAGCACGCCGAGCACCGACAGCCCCGGGTTGAACCGGTCGCGCACGAGCACGAAGGTGTTCAGCAGCTCGCTGAGCCCCTCCAGCGCGTAGTACTCGCACTGCAGCGGGATGATCATGTGGTCCGCCGCCACCAGCCCGTTCAGCGTCAGCAGGCTCAGCGACGGCGGGCAGTCCACCACGGTCCAGTCATAGGCCTCCCGCGCGGGCGCCAGCGCGCTGCGCAGGCGCGACTCGCGGCCCTCCGCCCCCACCAGCTCCACCTCCGCCCCCACCAGCTCCCGGTTCGACGGCACCGCGAACAGCCCGGGCACCTCCGTCGGCGCCACCGCCTCCTCCAGGGGAATGCCGTTCACCAGCAGGTCATAGGTCGTGTGGGAGACCGCCCCCTTCTCCAGGCCCGCGCCCTGCGTGGCGTTCCCCTGCGGGTCCAGATCCACCAGCAGCACCCGCCGCCCCCCCGCCGCAAGGCACGCCGCAAGGTTGACGGAGGTGGTGGTCTTGCCCACCCCGCCCTTCTGGTTCGCTATCGCCACGATACGGCTCATGAGTTCCCCTAACTGTCCCTCTGGAAGAACGGGAAATAACGGCCCTTCATCATACGTGCCAACCCCGCGCCGTGTCAAAGCGCAAGAGAGCGCCAAAATCTCCCGGCAGACAGCGGATTCTGTGTCCGCACCGGGGCCCGGCAGGCAGCGCCCCGGTGGGCGCGAAGAGGGCGCAGCAAGCAGCGCCCCTGCATGCGCTTGCCATGGGCCACACCAAGCACGCGTCTCGTAGGGGCGCTGCTTGCCGCGCCCTCTTCGCCGGGAGTGGGACTGCTGCCAATGCGGAAGACACGGCCCCGGAGAGCGGTCGTGAGAGCGGTCACCCCGCCATTCGTGCCAGACAATACAGGGTCGAAAACAGCGCCAGCAACAGGGCACATACATACAGGCGCGCGCGCGGCCCCGTCCACCAGCGCGACCGCTCAAGCAGCGGGTGCAGCAGGACGAACACCAGACAGGCAAAGCAGACCGCGTCAATAGAGGCCCACAGTCGGCTGCTTGTCCCCGGCGCGCCAAGAAATATCCCAACCGCCATAAGAGCCAGCATCCAGCGCGCCATGAGACTCCCTTTCCGTTTCACCCGGATGGTTGCAGTATAGGCGACAGCCCGGAATCGTTCAATCCCCCCTCCGCGGTGCCCCGGCGTTGCGTTGCCCCCCTTCCGGAAGGTATGCTTTTGGGGCCCGGAAGACCGCGTCCGCGGGACGCGCCGGGGGAGCCGGAGAACCCACAGTATTTCAGGAAGCAGCTCGGGGGCTTGTTGTTTCCCCTCGAATCATGGACGGGCCGCATGTACTTTAAACAGGTGGAATTGACGGGATTTAAGTCCTTCGCGGACCGGACGGTGCTGCCGCTGGAGCCGGGGGTGACGGCGGTGGTGGGCCCGAACGGGTGCGGGAAAAGCAACATCCTGGACGCGATGCGGTGGGCGCTGGGCGAGCAGAGCGCGAAGGCCCTGCGCGGCGCGCACATGCAGGACGTGATCTTCAACGGGAACAGCCAGCGCCCGGCGACGGGGATGGCGGAGGTCTCGCTGACCTTTGACAACGCGGACGCGGCGCTGCCGGTGGACTTCGGCGAGGTCCAGATCACGCGGCGGGTCTACCGCAGCGGCGAGGGCGAGTATTTCATCAACAAGGCCCCCTGCCGCCTGAAGGACATCCAGGAACTGTTCATGGACACGGGGGTGGGCACGAACGCCTACTCCCTCATCGGCCAGGGCAAGATTGACCTGGTCATCAGCTCGCGCCCGGAGGACCGGCGCTTCCTCTTCGAGGAGGCGGCGGGCATCATCAAGTACAAGACGCGCAAGCGCGTGGCCATGCGCAAGCTGGAGTCGGCGGACCAGAACATGCTGCGCCTGGGCGACATCATCGCCGAGGTGGAGCGGCAGATGCGCAGCCTGAAGCGGCAGGTGAACGCCGCCATCCGCCACCGGGAGATCACGCAGGCCCTGCGCGATCTGGAGGTGCGCAACGCGTGGCTCCAGTTCAACGAGCTGAGCGGCCAGATCGCCGACCTGCGGGAGAAGCTGGCCGCCGCGACGGACACCCACGGAAAGCTCTCCGCCGACTCCTCGCGCCTGGAGGCGCAGGAGGAGGAGCTGAACCTCCAGCGCATCGAGATGGAGCGCGAGCTCCACGAGCGCCGCGAGCGGGAGCATGCCGTGGACACGGAGATGGAGCGCCTGGAGAGCCAGGCGGCCCTCCTGCGCCAGGAAATCGAGTTCTGCAACCAGCGCGCCCAGTCCGCCGCCGAGGAGCGCCTCTCCCTGGAGGAGCGCGCCAAGGGCTTCTCGCAGGACAAGGGCGCCGCGGGCGAGCGCGCGGAGGCCCTGCGCGCGGAAATCGCGCGGCTGGAAACCGCCCTCGCGGAGGCGCAGGCCGCCCGCGCCGCCGCCGCCGCCGAAACCGCCGGCGCGGAGCACCGCCTGGAGGAGTGCCGCCGCACGGCGCTGGACGCGGTGAACCTCCGCAACCGGTTCCAGACGGAGATCGAGACCCTCGGCGCCACGCTGGCCGGGGTGCTCCAGCAGCTGGAGGCCCTGGACACGCAGAGCACCTCGCAGGAGGAGCGCCGCGCGCAGATCGCCGCGCAGGTGGGGGAGACGCGCGAAAAGCACGCCGCCACGGAGAAGGACCGGGAGAAGAACGCCGCCGAGCGCGCGAAGCTGGAGGAGAAGCGCCGCAAGGCCGCCGCGCGGCTGGCGGAGCTGAACACAAAGTGGCAGAACCTCCGCGAGGAGCGGAGCGCCGTCGAGAGCCGCGTCACCTCCCTCAAGGAGCTGCGCGACAGCTATGAGGGCTTCGCCACGGGCGTGCGCGCCGTCATGATGGCCAAGCAGCGCGACTTCCCCGGCATGGGCGGCATCATCGGCCCCGTGGGCGACCTCATTTCCACGGACGCCGCCTACCTTCAGGCCGTCGAGGCCGCCCTCGGCGGGAACATCAACAACGTCATCGTGGAGAACGCGGACGACGCGAAGGCCGCCATCGCGTTCCTCAAGGAGCACAAGGCGGGCCGCGTCACCTTCCTCCCCCTGGACACCATCCGTCCGGGCCGCCATGAGGAGGAGCTGTCGCTGCGGGGCGTCCGGGGCGTCATCGGCCTCGCGATTGACCGCGTCCAGTGCGAGGCCCGCCTGATGCCCGCCGTGGAGTACCTGCTCTACAACACGGTCATCGTCGAGACCATTGACGACGCCATACGCATCGCCCGCACGGAGAAGAAGTACCCGCGCATGGTCACGCTGGAGGGCGAGATGATCTCCCCGGCGGGCGCCGTCACCGGCGGCCGCACCCAGCGCGAGACCCAGGGCCTCCTCGGCCGCACCGCCGAGATCGAGGACCTGGAGAAGCGGGCGGAGCGGGCGAAGCAGGAAATCGCCGCGACGGTCTCCGAGGCCGCCGGCATCACGGAGCGGCAGGAGGCCGCGGCCGCCCAGGCAAAAGAGCTCGACGCGAACGAGAACGCCCTGCGCGCCGCGCTGAACGAGCTGGGCGTCCTCCTTGCGCGGCAGTCCACGGAACTGGAGGCCCTCGGCAAGACCGGCGACCAGCTCCAGGAGCAGCGGGAGCGCCTCGCGCGCCAGCGCGCCGACCTGGAAGCGCGCCAGACGGACGCCCGGGCCCGCCTGGAGACGGCCTCCGGCGACGACTCCGCCCACGAGCAGCGCGTCGCCGGGGCGCGGGAAGAGCTGGAGGCGCGGCGGACGGTGCTCATGGAGCGCACGGCGGCCCTGTCGGACCTGCGGGTGCGGCTGGCGGAGCTGACGCAGAACCTGGAGGAGGCGGCGCGCCTGCGCGAGCGCGAGGAGCGCGAGCATGAGCAGGCTCTGCGCGAGGCGGAGAAGCGCGTCGGCCTGGCCCAGGAAATGCGCGGGCGCATCGCCGAAATCGAAAAGAAGATCGCCGGGCTGCTGGAGGCGGAGAAGGCCCTGTCGGGCGACCGCGAGGCGGCCCACGACCTTGTGCTGGCGTCCCAGCGCGCGCAGCAGGCCCTGATGGAGTCCGTGGAGGCCCTGGGCAAGAAGCTGCGCGGCGTCCGCGACCGGCTGAATTCGGCGCAGAAGGAGATCCACCGGCTGGAGCTGGACTGCACCCAGAAGGAGGACCGCGTCCAGTTCTTCCAGGAGCGGATCGCCGTCGAGTACGGCCTGGCCCTCGGCTCGCTCACGGAGGAGCAGGTGGGCGAGGACGACCTGGACGAGCGGGAGCGCGAGGAGCGCATCAAACAGCACCGGCAGTCGCTGGAGCGCCTGGGCAACGTGAACCTGGCGGCCATCGAGGAGTACGAGACGCTGGAGAAGCGGGAGAGTTTCCTCAAGGGCCAGGCCGACGACCTCAGCCGCGCCCGCGACGCCCTCCTCGGCGTGGTCAAGCGCATTGACGACACCATCACGCAGATGTTCCTCGACACCTTCAACGAGGTGGCGCGCCACTTCACGGACTACTTCCGCCGCCTGTTCAACGGCGGCCAGGCGCGCATCTACCTCCTCGACGAGAACGACCCGCTGGAGTGCGGCATCGAGATCGAGGCGCGGCCCCCGGGCAAGAAGCCCCAGTCCATCTCGCTCCTGTCGGGCGGCGAGCAGGCCATGACCGCCATCGCCCTCCTCGTGAGCGTCTTCGCCGCCAAGCCCAGCCCCTTCTGCGTGCTGGACGAGGTGGACGCGCCGCTGGACGACGCGAACGTCAAGCGCTTCCTCGACGTCATCGCCGAGTTCACCGAGCACAGCCAGTTCATCATCATCACGCACAACAAGGAGACGATGGCGCGGGCGTCGGCCCTCTACGGCGTCACCCAGCAGGAGTCCGGCGTCTCCCAGATCGTCTCCGTGCGCCTGGAAGAGGCCCGGGCCGCCAACTGAACGGAGTCCCGCCCATGCCCCCGATCCGCGTGCTGCACCTGTTCAGCAACAGCAAGTGGACCGGGCCCGCGGAGCCCGCGCTGAACCTCTGCGTTGCCCTGCGCGGCCTCGGCGTGGACGCCCGCTTCGCCTGCGCGCCCGACGCCGGGGCCTCGGTTAACATGGTCGTCGCCACGGCGCGGGACCGGGGAATCGAGCCGGTCCTCTCGTTCCGCCTGAACAAGCACCGGAACCCCTGGCACAACTTCCTGGACCGGCGCGCCCTGCGCCGCTGGATCGCCGCCGAGCGGCCCGGCCTGATCCACTGCCACCTCGACAACGACCACGAGATCGCCCTCGCCCCGGCCGCCGCGGCCGGCGTGCCGCTGGTGCGGTCGAGCTATGCGGGTGAGGGGTTCCCCGACACCCCCCGGCACCGCCGCCTCGTCGCCGGGACGGCCCTGCTTCTGGAGCCGTCGGAGCTCGCCCGGAAGAACGACACCGCGCTTTTCGGCGTTCCCGAAGAGCGGATCGCCGTGGTGCCGGGCGCGGTGGACACGGAGCGCTTCGACCCGTGCCGCGAGACGCCCGACGGGCGGCGGCGGCTCAACCTGCCGCCCGACGCCTTCGTGCTGGGCATCGTCGCGCGGATGCAGACCCACCGCCACTATGAGGACCTCTTCGAGGCTTTCGCCCGCCTCGCGGCGGAGAACCCCCAGGCGCATCTTGTCGTGGTGGGGCGCGGCACCAACCAGGAGACCGTCGGCTTTGAGCCCGTCCGCCGCCTGGGCCTGGCGGACCGCGTCCACTTCACCGGCTACATCGCCGGGGAGGACTACGTCGGCATGCTCCGCGCCTTCGACGCGGGCGTGCTGCTGGTCCCCGGCAGCGACGGCACCTGCCGCGCCGTGCGCGAGGCCCTGGCCATGGGCAGGCCCATGGTCGTCGCCGACCGGGGCATGCTCGCCGAAATCGTCGCCGACGGCCAGACCGGCCTCGTCTGCGACGGCACCCCCGACGGGCTCCACGCGGCCTTCGCCGCCCTCGCCGCCGACCGCGCCCGGCGCGCCGCCCTCGGCCGCAGCGCCCGCGCCGCCGCCGAGGCGCGCCACTCACTGGAAACACAAGCCTGTCAGGTACTTGCGGCGTACAAACGCATACTCGTGCGTGACCAGCTGCAACCATAGGTTCCGGCGGATGCTTTACTGTGGTATCTTGTCGGGTGCGGCAAGCCAAAGACACCGACCGTCTTGGAGGAAATGCGATGGCCTCAGAAGTATCCTCTCATCCCTTTGAGCGCGTCTTGTCCGTTGCGATGGAGGACATTGAGTTCCTCCTGAATGGCGTAGACATGGTCCCGTGGGCGGACTATCTCCTGAACCCCCGCCGGCTCCGTGGAAGCGATTTCCTGATGAGGTGGTCTCAAGGAGCTTGGAGCGAAGAGCGTCTTAAGCAGGCCGTCAACGCTACAGGGACCTACTTCGCTCTGCCCTATGGGCCGAGCGGGACAGCTCCGGACAACGATGTGCGGGCCTTTGAGTTGTACTTTGAGCGCCTTGAGGCTGCGGGGCTTGGCCGCCTGAAACGCCCGGATCTCTTAGTATTCAGAGCCAGTGAGAGAGCCTTGATAGAGGGAATCGTGGCCGACCTTGGGGGAACAAGCGAGTTGCCCTTCACCTCCGAAGACGACCCTGCCATGAAGAAACTGCTGGAGCGCGCCGTAATTGCCGTCGAATGCGAAAACAGCCTTTGGCGGGCAAGCATGATGCCCGACTTCTTGACCCCTCTCTCAAAACAGAGGCGGCTTGGAGGACGTCTTGGCCTCAAGAAAGCCGCTGTCCTGCCCACCATCATAATCAAGGAGGAGGATCGCGGGCCGTTGCTGGAGTGGCAGCAGAGACAGTCTATCCCGATTCACATCTGGCACGCTTTCTTTGACCGCGCGTATGGAATTTCCCTTAAGCGGGCAGAAGAACTCATTGCAGACGGAAGTATCGAGCCAACGAATCAGACTTTTCAGGCGCCCGGTGGAGCCACCTCTGCCAAAATCATTTACAAGATATACTATTTGTATGCCTATCCATTGGCCGAAACCGTGAATGAACCGGACCCTGGTGGCCGACTCCATCACTGACAAGAACGGGCACATTCTCCCCTATGTTAGATTCGATGGTGGCAGGGCGGCATTGTTGCCGGAGGCTGTCGCCGTCTTGGAGAGTTCATGAATACGGTTTCTCCACTTTCTGAGGTGCCCCGTTCGGGGCCCGAGAGGGAAGCGCTTCGCGAGAAGGGGCAATTCTGGACGCCTGCCTGGGTGGCAGAAGCGATGGCGGCTTATGTCTTGCAGGACGAGCCCGCCTCCATCCTTGACCCGGCCATGGGTGGAGGGGCGCTGCTGATGGCATCCAAGCGTTTGGCACAGTCTAGAGGATTTGACCTGGCCCTCTTCGGTCGGGACATTGATCCGGCTGCCATCCCTCTTTCCAAACTGGCAGGGCTGAGTCCCGGCGATCTGGCCAACATGGAAATACGGGACTTTCTGCTTGATCCTCCCCCACGTCAGTTTCCGGCCATCATCGTTAATCCGCCGTACATCCGGCACCACCGCCTTCTCCCCGCGCAGAAGCGGCTTCTGTCCGAATACGCCCAATCGGCCACCGGCCGCCGGATTGACGGGCGCGCGGGACTTCACGTCTACTTCCTCATACGATCGCTGCAGACTCTTGCGCCTGGCGGACGGCTTGCCTTCATTGTCTCAGCGGACATCTGTGAGGGAGTGTTCGCCGACGCGCTTTGGCGGTGGGTTTGTTCCACCTACCGAATTGATGCAGTGGTTACTTTCGCGCCGGAAAGCGCCCCCTTCCCCTCTCTAGACACCAACGCACTCATCTTCTGCATCCAACACAGCCCTCCGGCGGAGTCCTTTGACTGGGTTGAGTGCCGGGAACAAGCCCCCGAGGCGCTCGCAGCAATCATCGCCCACCGTAACACGCCTGCCGCGTCACAGAACACCGTTCGAAGGAGGCGTGTCCGCGAGGCGCTGCAGACCGGGTTCTCCCGCCCCCCGTCCGATGAGCCGGCATCACAATACGTGCTTGGAGACTTCGCAAAAGTGATGCGCGGGCTTGTGACGGGTGACAACGGCTTCTTTTTTATGACCGCTGCCCGTGCCAACAGGCTTGGCATTCCGGAGACTTTGCTGATCAAGGCCATTGGCAGGACGCGGGACGTTCCGGAGGCCCGCATTGATGATTCGGACATTGAGCGTCTTGAGACGTTGGGGCGTCCCACCCGGTTGCTCTATGTGAACGGAACACCGTTTGAGCAACTACCCTCAACTGTCCAGGACTACCTGCGGATTGGCGAGATGAACGGACTTCCCCAGAAGACATTGATACAAACCCGCAAGCCTTGGTACAAGATGGAAAACCGGCAAGCCCCCCCCATACTCTTTGCCTACCTCGGCCGCAGAAGCAGCCGTTTCATACGAAACCGGGCCAATGTTGTGCCACTGACCAGTTTTCTTTGTGTCTATCCAAAACAGCCAGAGCCGTCTTTTGAGGAGATGCTTTGGGACATTCTGGACCATCCAGACACAGTGGCGAATCTGAGCAAAGTCGGCAAATCCTATGGTGGGGGTGCCGTCAAAGTTGAGCCGCGCGCTTTGGAACGTCTGCCCTTGCCGGACCACCTGATTTCTGCGACCGGATTGGGCGCGCTGGCCGAACAACGTCAGGGCTCACTGGATTTATTTGACCAGTAGGTTCATTGGCATCTTCCGTCACCCAATAGCATTCTCCATCATGTCCGTCTCGACGAGCGCCTTCGCGCCGGGGAACAGGCGGAAGGTCTTCACCTCGAAGGCGCCCAGGGACACGGGTTGGCGGATGCCCAGGGGCGGCAGGTTCACCACCGTCTCCCGCGCGCGGCCTGTCGGCTCGAAGATGCGGAGGATATGGCCGTTGCCGTCCTCGGCCTCCTTGAACGCGGAAAGCACCGTGACGTCGTCTTCCAGTGTGACCACGGGCAGGGCGGGCGCGGTGCCCGCGCCGGTGGGGAAGAAGGACAGCACGAAGGGCTTCTGGTTGCGGGCGAGGGCCTCGCGGTCCACGGCGTCCATCCGCTCCGCCAGCGGCCCGGCGTTGAACCAGAACCGGAACAGCCGCTCGCCCTGGTCCTGCCGGGGGGTCAGGCGGTCCTGCGGGGTGACGGGGCGCTCCCAGATGGGGTGGCCGGAGTAGGCGGGCGAGCGCAGGAGGGACAGCCGCATCGCGCCGTCCATGAAGTCGGAGCCGTGGCTCCCCTCGTTGATGCAGGTGAACGCGAGGCCGTCGGCCTCGGACAGCACGGCGGTCCACTGCTGGGCCACGCACTCGCGGTCCGCGCCGGGCAGCTCGTCGCGCCCGAAGACCACCTGGCCCGCGTAGGCCGGCGACGCCAGCGCGGAGGGCAGGGCGAGCTTGAGCAGGCGGTCCTTCTCGTTCCAGAAGACGCGGACCTGCACCTCCACCTCGGTGCCCGCCTTGGGCAGCCTGTAGGTCAGGGCGAGGAAGGAGTCGTTGTACCCCAGCAGCGCCTCGACCACCGTGCGCGCGTCGCCGTCCTCGATCACGCGGACCGGGTCCAGTGTCCCCGCCACGCCCGCGATCTCGGCGGCCTTCTCCGGCGACAGGGGCGTGAACTGCCCGACGGGTTCACGCCAGCCGTTGTAGCGCATGCCCCACGAGTCCGCGTCGTCCTTCATGACCAGCGGCAGGAAGGCCCCCGTTCCCAGCACGTCGCGCCCGCCGACGGCGAAGCGGTCGGCGAGGCCGGTGGCGCAGTTGATGTCCACGGAGAGGGCGCCGTTGTCGAAGCGCAGCACGCCGTTCTCCGGCGTGATCTCCGCCCTGGGCCGCTCGGGCAGCACCCGCTCCAGGGTGCACTCGAAGCGGTTCATGGCGTTGGGCGCCAGCTCGGCGCGGAACACCACCCGCTTGCGCCAGTCGAGGTTGATGTTGCCCAGCGGCTGCTCGCACTGCGCGGGCACGGGCGCCCCGTCGCGCCAGACGGACGGCAGGGTGTACTGCTCCTCCCAGTTGGCGTCGGGCAGGTTGAACTCGCACTCGAAGACGCCGGCGACGGGCCAGGGGTGCGGGTTCCAGGCGAAGATGGGGATGACGCCCTCCTTCGCGCGCGGCTGGCCGGAGGCCAGGGCGAAGAAAAGGCGCGCCTGCTCGCGCGAGAGCAGTTCGAGGCCGTGATCGAAGAGCCGCAGGGCCGCATCCTCGACAGGCTGGATGGACGACCCGGGCAGGATGTCGTGGAACTCGCCGGTGAGCAGGTCGTGGCGCGCGTCGGCCAGCGCCGCGCGCGGACAGGCCGCGCCGCCGCCGATCCCGGCGATGCAGGCCGTCTTCTCGACGCCGTAGAGCGCGCTCTCCAGCAGGCGGTGCTTCTGCTTGAGGCGCACCTGCGAGGTGTAGCAGCCCACGCCCCACGCGTTCAGGTCCGCCGCGTGGCGCTCCCGGGGCGGCCCGGACGCCGCGATCTCGGCGAAGTACCGCTCCGGCGTGCTGTGGACGACCTCCACGTCCTTCGACTCGGCGATGAGGGCCGTGAGGTCCTCCAGGTCCTTGTGCGACGGGCCGCCGCCGTGGTTGCCGACGCCCCAGAGCACCAGCCCGGTCTCCCGCCCGGCGTTGTCCTCCATGAACTTCTCGATCTTCCCGCGCGCCTTGCCGAGCTGGGAGTTGTACCACGCGATGAAGCGGTGGCCCGCCACCTCGGACCCGTCGTAGCCGACCCAGATGAAGTCGCTGTCCGGCAGCGGGCAGTCGTTCTGGTCGGGCCGCCCGAAAAGATAGGAGTCATACCCCGACTTGGCGAGGATCTGCACGATGCCCCGGCTGTGGCCGAAGGGGTCGAAGTTGATGGCCGTCGTCGGCGCGACGCCGAACTTCTCGCGGAAATAGGTCCGCCCCGCGAGGGCCTGGCGCACCAGCGACTCGCCCGAGGACATGTTGCAGTCCGGCTGGAGGAACCATCCGCCCATGATGTGCCAGCGCCCCTCGCGCACCAGCCGCTGGATGCGCGCAAACAGCTCCGGCTCGTAGGTCTCCACCCACTCGTACAGGATGACCTCGTTGTGGTTGAAGACAAACGCGCCGAACTTCTCGCACAGGTCGGCGGCGGTGCGGAAGGTGGACAGGGTCTCGGCGGCCCCCTCCTCCCATTCCCACATCCAGACCGGGTCAAGGTGCGCGTTGCAGAGCAGATGAAGGCGTTTCATGGGGATTTCCTTGTGTGCGGGAATTGCGGCGCCGGCGCCCCGGGCGGGACGGCCGGTATTATACCCCGAACCGCAAAGAAAGGGCCGGGGAAAGGAGCGCTCCCGCCGCGGCGGCGAAACGGCAGAAGGGGTTCCCTTCCCGGCGGGCCCCGGTTCGCACAGCATCCCGCCCGGCGGCGTGGCGCGGCGCGCAATTGCCTTTGGCCGGGCGATCGGCTACAATCCCCCCATGTCCCTGACCATCGTCATACCCGTGTACAACGAGGCGCAGTCCCTCCAGCCCCTGGTGGAGGGGATCGAGCGCCACGCCGCCGACGTGCCCCACCGCATCCTGCTGGTGGACGACGGCAGCACCGACGGGTCGTGGGCGTGCATGCTGAAACTGCGGGAGAGCCGCCAGAATCTGGACGCCATCCGCCTTCGCCGAAATTTCGGCAAGACGGTGGCGCTGCGGGTGGGCTTCGACCGCGCGCGCGGCGACCGGGTAATCACGATGGACGGCGACCTCCAGGACGATCCGGCGGAGATCCCGCGCATGCTGGCGAAGCTGGAGGAGGGCTACGACCTCGTGAGCGGCTGGAAGCAGAAGCGGCACGACCCCTGGCACAAGACGATCCCCTCCCGCGTGTACAACGGCTGGGTCTGCCGCCTCTTCGGCATGGGCCTCCACGACGTCAACTCGGGGTTCAAGGCCATGCGCATGGAGGTGGCGCGCGCCGTGCCCCTCTTCGGCGACATGCACCGCCTGATCCCCGTGTTCGCCCACGCCCTCGGCTACCGCGTCACGGAGATTCCCGTCACCCACCACGCGCGGCGCTTCGGCCAGTCCAAATACGGGCTGGAGCGCTTCGCCAAGGGCGCCTTCGACCTCGTCGCCGCCCGGCTGATGATCTTCTACAGCGACTCACCCGTGCGCTACTACGCGCGCGTTGCGGCGGCCTTCGTGCTGGCCGTGTTCACCGCCGCCGTCGCGGGGGCCGTCGTCCTCGCCGCGCTCGGCGCATCGTGGACGGCCTGGGCGGCCTACGCCGCCCTGTGCGCCGTCATGTCCGGCCTGGGGGCGGGCGTGGTCACGCTGCTCGGCATGGGGCTCTTCGGGGAGTGGGTGCTCCACCGCGCGCCCAAGCAGGACACCCGCGTCTACATCGCCGAGGCCCACACGGACTAGGGCCGGGGCGCGCCTTTCGGACAAGTCAGACCAGTCGGACGGGTCAGGCCGGCCGGACAAGTCTTCCGTAGCGCCCCTCCCTCACCCGAAGTCGTCGTAGGCGATCATGTCATCCTCCACGCCGAGGCTGTGGAGCATGTTCGTGCAGGCCGAAAGCATCATGGGCGGGCCGCAGAGGTAGTACTCGATGTCCTCGGGGGCGGGGTGCTTGCTGAGGTACTCGTCGTGGAGCACCTGGTGGATGAACCCCGTGAGGCCGTTCCAGTTGTCCTCGGGCTGGGGCTCGGACAGGGCCGTGTGCCAGGTGAAGTTGGGGTTCTCCGCGGCGATGGCGTTGAAGTCGTCCTCGTAGAACATCTCGCGCAGGCTGCGCGCGCCGTACCAGAAGGTGGCCTTGCGGCCGGTCTTGATCCGGCGGAACTGGTCGAAGATGTGGGAGCGCATGGGGGCCATGCCGGCGCCGCCGCCGATGAAGCACATCTCGCGCTGCGTCTCCTGGGCGAAGAACTCGCCGAAGGGCCCGGAGATCGTCACCTCGTCCCCCGGCTTCAGCGAGAAGATGAAGGAGGACATGAGCCCCGGCGGGATGCCCTGGGTGCGCGGGGGAGGCGTGGCGATGCGCACGTTCAGCATGATGATGCCGAACTCCTCGGGGTAGTTGGCCATGGAGTAGGCGCGCGTGACGGGCTCGTCGGCGACGGAGCGAAGGTCCCACAGCTTGAAGGCGTCCCACGCGTCGCGGTATTCGGGCTCCACGTCGAAGTCCTTGAACTCCACGGCGCCGGCGGGGCGCTCGATCTGGATGTAGCCGCCGGCGCGGAAGGGGACGGACTCGCCCGCGGGCAGCTCGAGCACCAGCTCCTTGATGAAAGTGGCGACGTTGTGGTTGGAGCGGACCTTGCAGCGCCACTTGCGGACGTCAAAGATCTCCGGGGGAATCTCGATCTTCAGGTCGTTCTTGACCTTCACCTGGCAGGAGAGGCGGACGCCCTCGCGGGCCTCCTTGCGGTTGACGTGGCCCTGCTCCGTGGGCAGGAGCGACCCGCCGCCCTCGTGCACCTTCACCTTGCACACGCCGCAGGAGCCCTTGCCGCCGCAGGCGGAGGGCACAAAGATCTTGTTCGACGCGAGGGTGTTCAGCAGGGTGCCGCCCGCGGGCGTCACCAGGGCCTTCGACTTGTCGTCGTTGATCAGGATCTTCACATCGCCCGAGGCCACCAGTTTGGCCTTGGCGGCCAGCAGCACCGCGACCAGGGTCAGGATGACCACGCAGAACGCGATGACGCCGCTCACCACCGTAATTGCCGCGCCCATATCCACTCCTTGCTTCAGGCGGAACCGGTCCGCCGGTGATTTACGTCAGGGGTCAGAGCTGGATGCCGCCGAAGGACATGAAGCCCACGGCCATCAGCCCGGCCAGCACGAAGGCGATGCCGAGGCCGCGCAGGGGCTTCGGCACGTTGCTGTAGCGCATGCGCTCGCGGATGCCCGCCATCAGCGCGATGGCCAGGGCCCATCCGGCGCCGGAACCGACGCCGTAGACCACGCTCTCGGGGAAGGTGTAGCTGCGCTCGACCATGAACAGCGACCCGCCGAGGATCGCGCAGTTCACCGCGATGAGCGGCAGGAAGATGCCCAGCGTCACATAGAGCTTGGGCACGTACCTCTCCAGGATCATCTCGACGATCTGGACCATTGTGGCGATGGTGCCGATGAAGGTCAGGAAGTAGAGGAACGAGATGTCCACGCCCGCCAGGGAGGGGTGCATCCAGGCCATGGCGCCGGGGGCCATGAACCAGGTGTAGATCGCGTTGTTCAGCGGCACGGTGATCACCTGCACGAAGGTGACGGCGATGCCCAGGCCGATGGCCGTGTCCACCTTCTTCGAGCAGGCGAGGAAGGAGCACATGCCCAGGAAGAAGGCCAGCGCCATGTTCTCGATGAACACCGACTTGACGAAGAGTCCCAGATAGTGCTCCATCTCACTCGGCCTCCTGCTGGTCGGGCTTCACGGTGCGCACGACGAAGATGATCCCCGCGATGAGGAAGAAGGCGCTCGGCGCCAGCAGCATCAGCCCGTTGGGCGTGTACCACCCGCCGTCGCTGACCAGCGGCAGGATGACATAACCGAAGAGCCGCCCGGAACCCGTCAGCTCGCGCACGAAGCCCACCAGCATCAGGATCGCGCTGTAGCCGAGGCCGTTCCCGATCCCGTCCACGAAACTCAGCCAGGGCGGGTTCTGCATGGCGTAGCCCTCGGCGCGGCCCATCACGATGCAGTTCGTGATAATCAGGCCGACGTAGACCGAGAGCTGCTTGCTGATGTCGAAGAGGAAGGCCCGCAGGACCTGGTCCACGATGATCACCATGGTGGCGATGATCGAGAGCTGCACCAGGATGCGGATGCTCGGCGGCACGCTGTTGCGCACCAGGCTCACGCCCAGGGAGCTGAAGGCGGTCACCAGCGTGACCGCCACGCTCATCACCAGCGCGGTGGAGAGCTGGGTGGTCACCGCCAGGGCGGAGCAGATGCCCAGCACCTGGAGGGTGATCGGGTTGTTGTTCACCACCGGGTCGAGGAGCGCCTCGCGCTCTTTCTTTCCCATGATCATGGCAGGGGTTCTCCCAGGCCGCCCGTGTCAGGCGCCCTGCTTGTGTGTCTCGCGGAACTTCTCCAGGAACGGCCCGAAGCCCTGGCCGCCCATCCAGTATCCCAGCATGTTTGTGACGCCGCGGCCCGTGATGGTCGCGCCGCTGAGCCCGTCCACCTCGTGGGGGGCCTGCTCCGGCGGGCCTGCGGGGCCCTTGCGCACCTTCAGGGCCACCTTGCCCTGCTCGTCGTAGACCCTGCGTCCGGGCCAGAGCTTCTTCCACCGGGGGTTGTTCACCTCGCCGCCGAGGCCCGGCGTCTCCGCCTGCTCGTAATAGGTCAGGCCCTTGACCGTGTTCAGGTCGGCGTCCAGCGCGAGGAAGCCCTTCATGGTGGACCACAGGCCCTTGCCATAGATGGGCAGGATGACCATGCTCGTCTTTTCGCCGTCCATCACCTCGTAGACCTTCGCCCGCTTCGGCACGGCGATGATCCCCGCATTGTTCACCGGCGCGGGCACCAGCGGCTCGTCGTCCTCCTCAAAGGTCGCGGGGTCCACGCCCTCGGCGTCCAGCCCCGTCTCCAGGTCCACCACGTGGGCGCGGATGTTCTCGAAAAGCGCGTCGGCCTCGGCGGGGGTCTTCTTCTCGCCCGGCTGCACCAGCCACGCCGCCTGGAGCACGCTCATCTTCCTGTCCAGAACCTTGTTCACCTCCTGCCGGGCGGCGAGGCTCACGTTGGCGATGGACAGCAGGATGGAGCAGACGAAGCAGACGGCCGCGGCGAATCCGAAGATGTATTTCATGCTATATTGCACTGCGCAGGGCCCTCCGCTTGATGTTGCGCGCCGCCACGAAGTGGTCTATCAGCGGCGCGACCATGTTCATGAAGAGAATGGCAAGCATCATGCCCTCCGGGTACGCGGGGTTCACCACGCGGATCAGCACCACCAGCATGCCGGTCAGGAACCCGTAGATGTACTTGCCCGTCTCGGAGTGCGCCGCCGTCACCGGCTCCGTCACCATGAAGACCAGCCCGAAGGCGTAGCCGCCGAGGACGAAGTGCCACCAGAAGGGGAGGTTCATCATCTCGTTGGTCTGCGAGCCCATCAGGTTGAGGCCGAGCGCGGTCACCACGGTTCCCAGAACCATCGAGGCCATGATGCGCAGCGAGCCGACCTGGAAGAGCAGGAGCCCCGCCGCGCCGATGAGGCAGGCCAGCGCCGACGTCTCGCCCATGGACCCGGGGATCCAGCCGATGAAGCAGTCCCACCAGGTGGCCGGGTGGCCGTTGACCACCATGCCCGCCACGGCGTCCACATGGGCGCTTGCGCCCTCCACCGGCAGCGTCTCCTTGATGCGCGCGAGCGCCGTCGCCCCGCTGAAGCCGTCCACCGCCGGGTTCACGGCGATCCACACCTTGTCGCCGGAGCTTTCGGCGGGGTACGCGAAGTAGAGGAAGGCGCGCGTGACCAGCGCCGGGTTGAAGATGTTCATGCCCGTGCCGCCGAAGGCCTCCTTGGCCACGAGCACGCCGAAGGCCGTCGCGAGGGCCACCTGCCACAGCGGGATGGTCGGCGGCAGGATCAGCGGGATCAGGAAGCCCGTCACGAAGAAGCCCTCGTTCACCTCGTGCTTGCGGATGGACGCCACGGCCACCTCGATGTTGCCCCCCACGAAGAACGCCACGATCAGCACCGGGAAGAACCACAGCGCCCCGTGGAGCATGCACGCCAGCGGGTTCGACGGGTCATAGCCCACGCCCAGCGCGTTCAGCACCGCGCCGCGCCAGCCCTCCTGCGACTGGCCCGCCGCGTGGAGCAGCGCGTTCGCCTGGTAGCCCGTGTTCCACAGGGCGAACAGGATCACCGGGACCAGGCAGATGACCACGGAGAACATGACGCGCTTGAGGTCCGCCGAGTCGCGGACGTGCGACGCGCCCGCCGTCACCCGCCCCGGGGTGAAGAGGAACGTGTCCGTCGCCTCGTAGAGCGCGTGGAGCTTCTCCAGTTTGCCGCCCTTCTCGAAGAGGGGCCTGGGCATGTCCATCAGGGTGCGCAGGAATTTCATGGGCGTTCGCTCAGCCTTCCTTTTGTATGACTTCCAGAACCTCGCGCAGCACGGGGCCGAAATCCTCCTTGCCCGGCGACACAAAGGTGCACAGGGCCAGGTCCTCCTCGTCCAGTTCCAGGCAGCCCAGCGCCTCCGCCTTCTCCACGTCCCCCACCCACAGCGACCGCAGCAGGAAGGTGGGCAGGATGTCCAGAGGCATCACCCGCTCGTACAGCCCGATGGGCACCATCGCCCGCCGGTCGCCGTTCGTGCTGGTGGTCATGGGGAACAGCGCCCCCGGCCGCAGCTTGGACAGGAACATGCGCAGGGCCGAGAACTTGTCCGCCCCCGGCGCCAGCCAGCCCATGAACTCCCGCGCGCGCCCCTCCGCCAGCACCGTCACCTGGTTGTGGAAGCGGCCCAGCAGCCCGTCGGCCTCCCCGAGGATCTGGCGGCCCGACAGCGCGGACCCCGAGATCACCCGGTTCTCGCCGTCCGCCAGCTCGCCCGCCGTCAACTCCGCCAGCGACGCGCCGAGGCGCGTGCGGATCAGGCGGGGCTTTTTCACCTGCGGGCCCGCGAGGGAGACCACGCGCGCCGTGTCCAGGCGCCCCGTCCGCGCGAGCGCCCCCATGGACAGCAGGTCCTGCAGGCCCACGGTCCACACCGTGCGGCCCTTGCCCGCCGGGTCCAGCAGGCCGATGTGCGTGCCCGCGAGGCCGCTCGGATGCGGCCCCGAAAACTCCTCCACGCGCACCCGGGCGTCCCCGCCTTTCGGCGCGATCCGCGACCCCGCCTTCTTGCAGAAGAAGACCGGACCCTCCGTCAGCTTCGCCACCAGCGCCAGCCCGGCGTCCAAGTCCTCCTGCCGCCCCTCCGCAATCTTGTCCAGATCGGGGGCCAGCGGGTTTGTGTCCATGGCTGTCACAAAAATCGAGCGGGGCGTGTCGGAGAGGGAGGGGGTCTTGCTGAAGGGTCGCGTGCGCAGCGCGGGCCACAGGCCCGATTCGCGCAGCAGCTCCACCGCCTGCGCGCGGTCGAGGGACGCCGGTTGCTCCCCCGTGAACGCCGCGAAGAGATGGAAGGCGCCGTCGCCCGGATTTCCCGACACCTCGCCGTCGGAAAGGGTGATGGTCACCGAGATCAGCGCGCGGCGGTCGCCGCGGTTGATCCCCGCCACCACGCCCGCCCCCGGCGCCGTGTGCAGCACCCCCGGGTTGCGTTTGTCCTCAAACAGCGGCTGGCCGCGCCTCACCGCGTCGCCCGCCTGCACGAAGAAGGTCGTGCGCAGGCCCGG
>JAPXRP010000015.1:0-40201 GCA_033813475.1 Candidatus Hydrogenedentota bacterium | reverse complement strand
GGTGGGGGGCGCCTGCAACTCCGGCCCCGGCCGCAGGGCGGCGTCCATTAACGCGTCCAGTCTGTTCATCCTAGAACCATCCATGACCGCCTAGCTCCTTTTCCACAATGCGCCTGAGCTGCCGCCGCGCCCGGAACATCCATGTTTTGAGCGTGCCCATGGGAATCTCCAGCGCCTGGGCAATGTCCTCGTAACTCACCCCTTGCAGGTAATACAGCGTGATAATGGTGGCGTAGCGCTCCGGCAGACGCGGAATGCACGCCCGGATTTGCTCCGCGAAATCCGTGTCCGTCGGCTCGGCGCCCTCGGCGCGCACGTCGTGGTGCGGCTCGAACTCCACCTCGCCCCGCCGCCGCCGCCGGTTCAGCTCCGTCAGGCAGACGCTCGAGGTGACCCGGTACATCCACGACCGGAAACTGCACTCGCCGCGGAAACCCCGAAGCAGCCGGAAGGCCTTGAGAAAGGCCTCCTGCGCCATGTCCTCCGCCAGGCACATGTCCCGCATGTAGCGCTGCGCCACATTAAAGACCACATGCTGGTGGCGCCGGACCAGTTCGGAAAACGCCTCGGTGTCCCCCGCCCGGGAGAGGCTGACGAGATGCCAGTCGTCCGGGCCATCGCCCGCTTCCAGCTCCGCGGCCAGGGGGGAGTAGTTCCTCACGGCCTCCATGGTCATGTCGTGCTCCTTTGCAGAACGATGTCTCCGTTCATGGAGTTCATGGAAAGCTTCGTCGCGCCGTCGCCTATCACACCCAACACGGTCCTCCGCTTGAGTATGCCCGCCGAAACCGACAACCCCGCGTCAAGACGCACGGTGCCCCGGTTCGTGGCGGCGCTCACTTCGGCCGAGCAGCCTTCCGACATGACCAGTGTAATCCCTCCGTTCAGCGAGGTCAAGTCGCACGAGGCGACCTCCGGGGCCAGAATCCGGGTGATGATCGCCCCGGTGATCGTGGACGCCTGAAGCGTCCCCGCGCGCATCCCTGCGTGTATGTTGCCGTTCACCGTCTCCAGCGTCGTCTCGCCGGCCGCGTCCAGGACCCGGATGCGGCCGTTGGTGGTCTTCACCGACACCGGCCCCGACGCCTGCTGGACCTCAACATCGGAATTGTTCCCCTCGACATAGATCCCGTTGCAGCCCCCGGCAACCCAGACATTCCCGTTTTCAACCGTGATCGCCAGATCCGTCCCCCGGGGCACCATCACCACATAGTCCACCCGCACATCCAACTCGTCCGGACGCTGCAGCGGCTCCGTGGTGAGGATCACCGACTCCTCCGTCTGCTCCACTTTAAAAAGGCTCTCCAAATACTGGGCAGCCATGGGGTTCTGGTCGGATGCCGGCGTGTAGGCCCGCGCGTCCGCCGTCACCTCGATGGTGGAACCCTCGCCCACAGAGACCCGGACTGTGCCGTCGGCGTTCATCAGGTGAAACGCCTTTGTCGCGGGCAGGGAGAAGGTCTCGGTTTTCTGGAAGCCCGGCGGGCACACCTCGCGGGGCAGCCGCGGGGCAAGAATCCCCACCGCGAATATCTGAATCGCCAACGCGATCAATCCTGCTGTCACTGCGCTCTTGTAGAGCATGGCTTCTGTTTCCTGCACAATTAGACCCGCCGGAATCCCTCAAGTTTCACTGCGCCCCGCCGGGAGGCGCCTTGTCTCGCCGACCCGGGGCTGGGTATACTGCCCCCAAGAGGCCCCGGTTATGCGCGTTTCCCTGATGACCATACCCATGATTCTCGCCATCGTGGTGCTGCTCTATGTCGTTTTTCGCTCCCTGCTGCGCACCTGGATCGAACACCGGGTGCGCATGACCATCCTGGAACGGGCCGAGCAGAATCCGGAAATGCTAAAACTGGTGGAAGAGTCCACTTCGTCAAGAAATATTCCCAGCCTCGCGCACCGGAGCCGGAGCGCCGACCCCGCCATTACGGGCCTGATTTTGGGGCTTATGGGCTTCTTCTTTGTGTTGATCAACGGATTGCTCGGGAGGACCCAGTGGGCTGTGGGTGCCTATTTTGGCGGGGTGGCCTGTGTGGTTGTCGGGTTTATCCTCGCAGCCGTCGGCTTGCTGGCTCGGTTTCTGGACGGCACCCCCCTGGGAACACGCAAGAAAGAATAAACCGCCGTCGGCGGTGTTCTCTGGGAGAGAACAGCCGCACGCGACGGCAAAGGCAGACAGCTTTATGCAGCGAAGTGTCAAAATCGCAAGAATCGTCGAGGGGGTTGTGGGGGCTTACTACCTGCTGGGCGCTCTGCCGAAGGCGGCGGACATCAACACTTTCTCCGTGCAAATGTCCGCCTACCATGTCATTGAGGACCGTCAACTGCTGCCCGTCTTCGGCTGCATCACCATCTTTGCGGAGTTCGCCGTCGGGTTGGCTCTCCTTCTTGGGCTGCGACTGCGGGGCCTGACCTATGTTGTCTACCACGGCATGCTCCTCTTCTTCTCCGCCCTTATCGTCTACGCCTGGGCCGCGCACGGGCTGGAGGACTGCGGCTGCTTTCCCCTGATCGCCATGTCCCCCCAGGTCTCCCTCGTCAAGAACGCCATCCTGCTCCTTCTGGGCGCCTACTCCGGGTGGGTGCTTTCCGGGCCCGGCAGCGCGCTTCGGCGCCCCCCGCTGCGGGGTCCCGGGATGCTGCCGCGTTTCGCGGGCGCCCTGGCGGTCAGCGTGCTGGCCACGGCCTACGCCTGGGCCACCGTGGACCGTCTTGACGGCGGAAACACCGGGGAAGGGGAGGAGACGGGGCCCTTCGCCGTGTTCCATATTGATACGCCTGAAGGGCTGTATGACCTTGGGCAGGGCACCTACCTCGTTCCCATCATGAGCATGACCTGCGAGGAGTGCATGGCCAAAGTGCCTGAAATCAACGAACTGATGTTCCTGCCCGGCATGGTCCCCGTCATCGCCCTTTGTTTCGAGGAGGAACCCGGCGAAATGGAGCGGTTCAGAAACGAAACCCAGCCGATGTTCCCCCTGCACTCCCTGATTGGCCGTCCTCTGGTTTATTACAGCCTGAGAGGCGAGGATTCCTTCCGGCTCTCCCTGGTGCGCGGGGGGAGGGCGGTGGCGGTATGGGACGGGAAACTGCCGACCCCCGAGGAGTTGCTTTCCCTGCTGGAAAAGGAAGACGCCGCAGGGGAGTAGCCCTGCGGCGCTCGAAAGATTCCGGGGAAAGGAAAGGCTAGGAGGCGCTCTTCTTGGAAAGCTGCAGCTGGAGGCTGGCCTTCTTGCGGGCGGCGCTGTTCTTGTGGATGACACCCTTCGCCGCGGCGCGGTCAATCTCCGAGATGGCCTTGGTCACCACGGCTGCGGAGTCGGCGCCGCCGCCGGCAATCGCCTGCTCCGCCGACTTCACGAAGGTCTTCATCTTGGACCGGACCGCCACGTTCCGCTGACGGGCAAGTTCGTTGGTCCGAATGCGCTTTTCCTGGGACTTGATATTCGCCATTATTCTAAACTCCGTCTTTTTTTCAGGGTTGTTCCTTCGAAGGGAGCGCCATTTTAGCAAATCGCAAAGGCGTGAATCAACCCGCTTGCTCCGCTGATTCCGGACCGGGCCGCCGGTGCCGGCTAATTGAAACCTTTCCACCCCGAACGGCATAATAACCGGGAAGAATAAGGCGGTGGCCGGCCATCCGCACGCCGTCCCGCCGCCGGTCCGTCCGATGCCCAACCACGAGGAAGAGAAGGATGAAACACCCCTGGCTTGTCTACGGAGCCCTTGTGGCGCTGGCGCTCTTCGCGCAGGCAGCGGCCCCCGCGCAGGACGCCGCAGTGCCCGCCGCTCCCGAGGCCGCCGCGACGCCGGCCGGAGATGCGGCCCCCGCGCCCGGCATCTCCCCGCCGCAGGTCTACGACAGGATGACGTTGATGACCATGATCCAGCAGGGCGGCCTGATCCTGTGGATCATCATGGCCATGGGGTTTGTGGCCTTCCTGCTGACGGTCTATCTGCTGCTCACCGTGACACCCAAGCGCGAGGTGCCGCCCACGCTGGTCAAGCGCGCCCAGGCGCAGATTAAGGCGGGGGACCTCCGCGGCGCCTACCAGATGTGCCAGGAGCGGGATGAGATGATCTCGCTCGTGATCCGGGCGGGGCTCAAGATGGCCGGCCACGACCGCTATGTGATCCAGGAGGCCATGGAGAGCGAGGGGGACCGCGGGGCGACCGCCCTCTGGCAGAAGGTGTCCTACCTGAACAACATTGCCACCATCTCCCCGCTGCTGGGCCTGCTTGGCACGGTCTGGGGCATGATGCAGGCCTTCAGCGCCATCGCCCTCGACACCGCCCAGGTGAAGGGGCTGACCATGGCCTACAGCGTCTCCCAGGCCATGATCACCACGGCGGGCGGGCTGATCCTCGCCATTCCGGCCATGGCCGTCTACTTCTACCTGCGCAGCCGCGTCATCCGGATCATTGCCGAGGTGGAGGCCCAGGCCAGCGAGTTCGTCGAGCTGATCGCCGAAAAGGAGCAGTCATGAGAATCGGGGTGGGACGCCAGCTTCAGGAGGAGACGGAGACCATCCAGATGGCTCCCCTCATTGACATCGTCTTCCTCACCCTCATCTTCTTCATGGTCACCAGCGTGTACGCCACCCTGGAGAGCGAGGTGGACATCGTCCTGCCCACCGCCGACACGGCCAAGCAGAACGAGCGCACCCAGGGCGAGATTTTCATCAATCTCCGGGAGGACGGCGCGATCATTGTGAACGAGCGGCAGATGGAGGTGCCCGAACTCCAGGAGGTGCTCCTGCGGGTCGCCAAGTATTTTCCCGGCGGCGCGGTGATCATCCGGGGTGACACCAACGCCCAACTGGGAAAGGCCATGCAGATACTGGACTGCTGCCGCAAGGCGGACATACAGAACATCGCCTTTGCGACCACCCAAAAAGACGACAGGACGGCCCCGGCGTCTTGACGAACGGAACCACCATGCGCAAGTGCCTGACCGCGCTGATGCTTTGCTGCCTGCTGCCGGCCGCCTTTTGCCCCGCCCAGGAGGCCGGATCGGGGGGGGACCAGCTCGACTTCGCAAACGGCCTCTTCAGCAGGGGCTTCTTCGAGGAGGCCGCAGAGGAGTACGAAGTCTTCCTGCAGGCAAACCCCTCCGGCCCCGAGGCCCCCAACGCCTGGTTCCGTCTGGGACAGTGCGCCCAGGCTTCCGGCAGCGCGGAAAAGGCCTCCGCGGCCTTTCTGAAAGCCGCCGAACTGACCCAGGATCCCGCGTTGCGGGTGCGCGCACACCTCGGTCTGGGCGAGTCCCTGGTGTCCGCCAAGAAGAACGCCGAAGCGGTGGACGTGCTCACCCCGCTCTGCGGCGAGGAGCAGTCCGCCGAGGTCCGCGGACGCGCCCTTTACTATGTCGGCCGCGCCCAGGCCTCTCTGGGCAGCCAGGAGCAGGCGGCCAAGTCGTTTGAGTCCCTCGTGGCCGCGCTGCCGGACCACGCCCTCACCCCCTATGCCCAGTATCAGCTTGCCTTTGTGCAGATGGCCCGCAACCTGCATGAGGACGCCGCCATCACCTTCTCGCATGTCGCCGAGAACACCAAGGCCGACGCCGCCCTCCGCATGGAAAGCCGCTTCCGCACCGCCGAAATTTACGACAAGATCGGCTGGTTCAGCGCCGCCGTGGGGGCCTACGAGCAGCTTAAGGCCGAGTTCCCGGACTCCGACTATGCCCGGCGGGCCGACTACGGCTACGCCTGGTCCCTCTACCACGCCCGGAAATACCCCGAAGCCGCCGCCGCCGCGGAGAAATTCCTGGCAGCCAACGCGGACCCCGCGCTGATCCCCGGCATGCAGTATCTCCTTGCCAACTGCCTGCAGCAGCAGAAAGCGTTCGACCGGGCCCTGGAGATTTACCGGGAACTCCCCGAAAAGCACCCCGACTCCCCCTTCGCCGCCCAGGCAAAGGCCAAAATTCCCTGGACGCTGCACCTGAAGGGCGATGCGGCGGGCGCAAAGGCCGCCGCCCTCGCCTACCTCCAGGCGGACAAGGAGTCGCCGGCCGCGGGCGAGGTCGGCTTCCTGCTCGGACTGCTGCTCCACGCCGAAGGCAACAACGAGGACGCCCGCCAGGAGTTCCGCCTGGTGGCGGAGAAGTTCCCGGACAGCGAGTTCGCCGCCGAGGCCCTCTACAAGTCCGCCGAATGCACCCTCCAGCTCGGCATGCGCGACGACGCCGCCAAGACCTTCGAGGAGTTCGTGCGCCGCTACCCGGACAACCCCCTGGCGGCGGAGGCGATTCTCCGGGCGGGCGACGCGCAGTTCAATTCCCAGGACTTCGCGAAGGCCGTTGAGAAATACACCGCCCTGCTGGCCGCCCCCGCGACCCCCGAGGCGGAGGAAAACGCCCGGTATCGTCTTGCCATCACCTACCACAACATGAAGGAGCGCGGAAAGGCCGCGGAACAGTACCAGGCCCTCCTGGAGAAGTTTCCCGCCTCCCGTTATGCCGCGCAGGCCCTCTTTCACCTCGGCGAGTTCCAGCTCCGGGACCAGAAAGACGCCCTGAAGGCCATCGAATCCTATCAGGCGGCGCTCGAAAAATCGCCCGGCCCCGAGCTCTCCGCCCTGGCGCTCAGGGGCCTTGCCCTGGCCCGGTATGAGCGCAAGGACTACGAGATGGCCGCGGACCAGTTCCTGCGGCTGATTCGGGAGTTCCCCCAGACGGCCCTCCCCGAGGAGGTGTACACCTGGTGCGGCCAGTGGTTCTACGACGCGGGCAAGTGGGCCGAGGCCGTCGCCGTGCTGGACGCGCTCCTCAAGGCGCTCCCCGAATACCCCTACGCCGACAAGGTCCGCTTCACCACCGCTGAGTGCGCGGAGAAGGGCGGAGACACCGCAGATGCCCTCGCCAGATACCAGGGGACTGTGGAGGCCAACCCCACGGGCGCCAAGGCGGTGGAGGCCAAGTTCCGCATGGCCAAGCTCCACGAGCAGGCGGGGGAGGAGGAGAGGGCGCTGGCGCTTTACGAGGAGGCCTCCTCCGCGAACACCGGCGAGGTGGCGGCGCAGGCGCGGTTCCGCCTCGGCGAGATATTCGAGGCCCGGGGCGAGCATGAGCGCGCCGCCCGCAACTTCATGCGGGTCGCCATTCTCTTCCTCCACGAGACGCTTTCGCCCCAGGCCCTCGCCCGGGCCGGACAGTGCTACGAGCAGGCCGGCCTCACCGCGCAGGCGCTCGGCGCCTATGACGAGCTGCTGAAGGACTACCCGGAATCGGAGCCGGCGCCGAAGGCCCGGGAGGCCGTGGACCGCCTCCGGCAGGCGGGAACACCCGCCGCCCCCGCGAAGGAGCCCGGCGCATGACCAGCCGGCGCACCATGATGGGGGTCTCCTTTCTGGTCACCGCGGCGATCTACTCCGCGATGCTGCTGGTCGCGCCCTATGTGACCCTCATGGAGGCCAACCGCTCGGCCGCCGTCGCCATGAACATGGTGAGCATCTCGTTAAGCGAAGACGCCCCGTCCGTGACGCCGCCGCCCGTCGAGGAAAACCCGGTGGCCGCGCCGTCCCGGCCGGGGAGCATTGAGGAGCTGCTCTCCCAGCCCGGCGAGGCCCCGCTGGACGCCCCCACCGGACAGGATGCGGCCCCGGCGGAGATCCCTGACCTTGCCGGCCGCGTGGCGGGGGAGGCCATCGAGCGGGAGCATGAGCTGAATTTCGACCCCGCCTCCCTGGAGCGGGCCGACGCCAAAATCATCGAGATTGACCGGGACATCGCGCGCAACGAGGTGGAGGTGCCCCGGAAACTGGTGCGGCCGAGTCCCGACCGCATTTTGGAGCCGGGTGTCTTCCCGGCCCTTCGCAGCGAGGGATTCGCCCCCGGGGACATCCCCTTGGAGCCCGTTCCCCAGGGCATCGGACTGGCCCCCGCGCCCGGAGGGGCGCAGCCGGGCCCCGAAACCATGACGCCCCCCACGCCCCCGGCCCCCGTCCCCGAACCCGTGCAGAAGGCCATTGAGGCCCCCCTGGCCGACCTGCCCATCGAGCACGAGGTCCGCGAGGCCAAGGCCGAAAGCGATTACGTCTTTCTGGACGACATGCTCGACATCCAGGTCAACACCTACACGCAGCCCGGCGAGCCTCTCGGATTCTTCGAGCTGGTCATATCCCCCAGGCAGGGACAGACGGTCGAAGTCATCCCCAAGGACATCACCTTCGTCGTGGACGCCTCCCAGAGCGTCATGCAACGGAAGCTCGACCTCGTCTCCCGGGGGCTTGCCCAGGTGATCATGATGCTGCGCCCGGAGGACCACTTCAATCTGGTCATCTTCCGTGACAATCCGTCCCCCTTCCAGCCGCAGCGGGTGCCCGCCACCGAGGCCAACAAGACCGCCGCCGCGGCCCTGCTCAAGGGCCTTGAGTCGAAAAGCCAGACCGATGTCTACAAGGCGCTCAACCCGGTGGTGATGGAGGCCCCCCGTCCGGGGATTCCCGGCATGATCCTCATCTCCTCCGACTTCCGCCCCACCACGGGGGTGCAGAACAGCCGGGAGATCATCAACGGCCTCAGCCGGGAGAACGCCCTGCGCAACAGCATCTATGCCTTCGGGGTGGGCAACACGGTCAACCGGTACACCATGGAGTTTCTGGCCTACCGGAACAAGGGCCGCGCGCGGATCAGCCCCGACATTGAGAAGGCCCCTCCCGAACTTCAGGCTTTTTTCCAGGAAATCAGCGATCCGGTGCTCACGGGCATCCAGGTCAATTTTAGCCGGATTGACGAGCAGGGGGTCTACCCCGCGCACATCCCGGACTTCTTCACCCACAGCGGCGTCACCCTGTACGGGCGTTTTGACCCGGCCAAGGACCGCCAGTTCGTCATGCGCATGACCGGGTGGGCCGGCGACCGGAAGAAGGAGGTGGTCTTCCGCGCAGAGCTGGACAAGGCGGGAAAGGGCGGGGCCTCCATTCCCGGCAACTGGGCCTTTGCCAAGTCCTACGCCCTGATCAGCGAGATGTCGGAAAAGGGGGAGACCCCCGAACTCCTGAACCAGCTCCGGGAACTCTCAAGGAAGTACAATGTGCGCACCTCCTACGACCAGTAAACGGCGCCTTCCCAAGTGCCCGTTGGTCGGCGACAGGCGCTTCGCCTGATGGGGGAAGCCTGCTCTCCCCCCACCGCCGAGGCCTGGCTTCGCATGCTGGATGCGCCGGGGTCCCTCCGCCGGAACATGACGGCCATTTACGGCGGCGGGCGAATGCTGGAGGAGCGGGCCGCTTTGGTGGCTGCCGTGGTGCGCCGCTTCCTCGAAACGCATGGTGACCGGCCCCTGCGCGTCTTTCGGTCACCCGGCCGCATCAATCTCCGGGGGATGCACGTGGACACCCACGGCGGCCGTCTGAACCTTATGACGCACCACCGCGAGACCGTGGTGGCCGCCGCCGCGTCGGAACGCCCCCTGTGCCATTTCGTCAACCTGGAGCCCGCCTATGGGGAGGCCCGTTTTGATCTTGCCGACGGCCTGCGCGACCTCTCCGGCATCCCCTGGGACACCTTTATCGGAATACCCAGAGTCACCGCCCGGGTCCGGGAGCGCAAGACATCGCAGCAGGGGGGGGATTGGGCGAACTATCTGGAGGGTGCCTGCCTGCGCACGGTCTGCGCGGTGCCCGCGGAATCCGTCCGGGGAATCCGCGCCGCCGTGGGCAGCGATCTCCCGCGGGGCGCCGCACTCAGCTCCTCCGCCGCCCTGTGCGTCTCCGTGCTCCTCGCCATGCACGCGCTTAACGGCCTGCCCGCACCGCCGGAGGCGCTCATCCGCGCGGAACAGGACGCGGAGTGGTTTGCCGGCGCGCGCGTCGGCATGAGCGACCAGGGCGCCATGATTCTCGGAAAGCGGGGGCGCCTCCTGAACGCCGCCCTTTTCGCCGAAGATTTCAGCCTGAAGGACGCCGCGCACCATGACTGGCCGGAAGGGTGGGAGGTGCTGGTGGTGAACTCGCACACCCGCCGCGCCCTGAGCGGGGCGCAGCTGGTGGACTACACGCGCAACCGCTTCGCCTACTCAATGGCAATGCACGTCCTCCGGCGCGCGATGCTGGAGACGGGCGTCGCGCCGGAGCGGGTCCGGTCCATGGACCGCCTCTCCCGCATCACTCCGGACGCCTTCGGCGGCGTCTCGGGACTCTTCGCCCTCCTCGCCGCCGTGCCCGAGGAAATTTCACTCGACGCGCTGGCGGACCGTTATGAGCCTCCCGCCATGGGGGAGACCTACGAGAAGTATTTCGGGGCCGTTGACCCGGCCCTGCGCCCGGCACACATCCGCCTGCGGGGTCCCCTGGCCTTCGGCCTTGCGGAGTCCGAAAGGGCGCGAACTTTCCCGGAGTTTCTGGCGCGGGACGACGCGGTGGGGGCGGGGCGCATGATGTCCCTTGGGCACGACGGCGACCGCGTCTGCGACGCCCAGGGACGCCCCCACACCTGCGACCTTTCCGACGGGGCCCTCGCCCGAATGGCCGAGGCCAACGCGCCCCTGGCGGACTGTCCGGGCGCCTATGGCGCAAGCAGCCGCGTGCTGGATTTCCTGGTGGACGGGGCTTTGGAGGCGGGCGCCCTGGGCGCCTGTCTCACCGGCGCGGGCATTGCCGGCGCGGTGCTGGTCCTATGCCGGCGGGAAGACCGGGAGCGCCTCGCCGACGCTCTCCGCGACCGCCTCGCCTCTGACGCCTACCGGGAGAGAGGCGGGCGGGAGGCCCCCCTGACGCCGGCCGAACTCAAGGCGGCCGTGGTGGTCAACCGCCCCACGGCGGGGGCCTGCGAGATTCTTCCCTAACCCCGGCCGCCCTCAGCCCGGCACGTTGACATGCCGCTTAAGCAGCGCGGCCACGGCGTCAATCTGCGCGTCCGCAAGCTCGGGATAGACAGGAAGCGCGAGCACCTCGTCGCAGGCCTTTTCCGCCACCGGACACGAGACACCGCCTGTGTACGCGGAGAAACACGCCTGTCGGTGAAGGGGAACGGGGTAAAACACCCCGCATCCGACCCCTTCCGCCTGAAACAGCGCCTTGACGGCGTCCCTGCCTGGAATGCGCACCACATACTGGTGGTAAATGTGGCGGCATCCGGGAAGCTCGACGGGAAGGACAATCACCCCGGCACCCCCCAGCGCCCCGGCATAACGCCGCGCGTGCCGGCGGCGCGCGTCGTTCCAGCGGTCCAGATGGCGCAGTTTCACCCGCAGCACGGCGGCCTGCAGGGCGGGAAGGTGGCTGTTGACCCCCACCATCTCATGCACATAGGCGGCGCGCGCGCCGTGGCAGCGCAGCAGCCGGATTTTGTCGTCCAGGACAGGGTCGTTCGTAAGCACCATGCCGCCCTCGCCGGCGGCGCCCAGGTTCTTTGTCGGGTAGAAGCTCACTGCGGCGGCCCATCCCAGCGATCCCGCCCTGCGCCCGTTGCACGAGGCGCCCAACGCCTGCGCGGCGTCCTCAATGACGGGGATGCCATGCCGCGCGCCCAGGTCCAGCAGGGCCTCCATGTCCGCGCAGTGCCCGAAAAGGTGCACGGGCACGATGGCCCGCGTGCGCGGCGTGATGAGCGCCTCCACGGCGGCGGGATCCAGTGTCAGCGTGTCGGGGCGCACATCGGCAAACACCGGCACGCCGCCGGCGTTCACGATGGCCGCCGCCGTGGCGAAAAAGGTGAAGGGCGTCGTGATCACCTCGTCCCCCGGCTTCAGTTCCAGGGCGCGGAAGAGAAGATACAGGGCGTCCGTGCCCGAGGCCACGCCGGTGGCATGGCCGCACCCCGTGTACGCGGCCATCTCCGCCTCGAAAGCCTCCACCTGCGGCCCGCCGCGGAAGATCTGGGATTCCAGCACCTCCCGCACCGCCGCCTCCACCTCATCCCGAATCTCCGCGTACTGCGCCTTCAAATCCAACAGGGGAACCCGCATGATGCCGTGTCTCCGAAAAATGAAAAGAAACGCCGCCCCTCCCGCGATTATGATAGCAAACATGGGGCGTCCCGGTCACCCGCGGCGCACGCGCCGCGCTCCGCCGGCCGCCCCGCACCCGTTCGGGCAAGTGCCGCGGCGGGCATGTTTCTGGTATGATCACGGCGGTGTGAACGGAGCACTCGTCCCATGCACAGCGAAAACGCCTTCAAGACAGGGAGCGGGTTGGAGCTTTACGCCCAGCAATGGCTGCCGGACTCCGCAATCCGCGCGCGGCTGGTGCTGCTCCACGGCTTCGGCGACCACAGCAGCCGCTATGCGCATGTGGCCGCCCACCTCAACGCGGCCGGCGTCGCCGTGCACACCTATGACCAGCGGGGACACGGAAAATCCCCCGGACGCCGCGCTTTCATCTCGCGCTTTGACGACCTTTTGGAGGACTTGGACGCCTTTCTGGCGTGGTCGGCGAAGGACCTTGAGGGCGCGCCCCTCTTCTTCATGGGGCACAGCATGGGGGGAATGGTCCTCACGCGCCACGCGCAGACCCGCACCCTTGACGCCGCCGGACTCGTCTTCAGCAGCCCCTTCCTGGGCTTCCCCGACGACGTGCCGAACGTGCTCCTGAAGCTCGCCTCCGTGCTGTCCGCCGTGCTTCCCGGCCTGCCGGTGGGCGGGGTGGACAACCGGGGGCTGTCCCGTGTCGCCGAAGTGGTGTCCGCCGCGGACGCCGACCCCCTCGCGTTTCATGGCCGCGTGGCCGCAAGAACGGGGGCGCAGTTCTACGAGACCATCCAGGCGGCCGAGAAAGCCTACCCGGCAATCACCCTGCCCGCGCTGGTGCTCCACGGCGAGGCGGACCGGGTGGTGCCCTGCGCCGGCGGCGTGCGCCTTTTCGAGGGCCTGGGCGCCGCCGACAAAACGCTCAGGCTCTTCCCCGGGGGATACCATGAGCTTTGGAACGATCTGGATCAGGAATCCTTCCTCAGGGAGGTGACAGGGTGGATTTGCGCGCGCGCCGCGGCGCCGCCCGCGTGATCCCCCGCGCAAGACAACGCCGCCGCGTTCGCCGCGGCGCGGCAACCACGGAGACCGGACAATGAGACACTTGCTGACAGCGCTGATCTTGGCGGGCGGCCTGCTGGCCGGACCGGCGACCGGGCAGGAACCCCGCGTGGGCGTGCTCACCGACGGGATTACGGACACCTGGAACACCGTTCGCACCCTGTGCGCGGAGGCGGCGGCAGGGAAGGGCGTTGTGATGGACTTCCGCATGCCCACGCCCGCAACGGTGGAGCAGCAGAATGCCATCGCGGAGAAGATGGTGCAGGACGGCGTCACCGTGCTGGCCGTCGCCCCCATTGACCCGGAGGCGCAGTCAGAACTGCTGAAAACCCTGGCGGCAAAGGTCCCTCTGATTCTCCTGGACCGGGACCGTGAGGACTCGGGCCGCGCCTGCTTCATCGGGACGGACCAGCAGAAGGCGGGCCGCCTCATGGGCGAGGTCACGAAGGAGACACTGCCGCCCATGATCCGGGTGCTCCTCTTCACCGCCGGCGGCGATGATCCGGCGGAGAAGGCCCGTCTGGACGGCCTGAGGGAATCCTTGGAAAAGGGCGATTACTTCATCCTGGATGAATTTGCCGACAAGGGGGACAGGAGCATGGCGGGCGCGCGCGCCGCCGAAGCGCTCAGGAAGCGCCCGGAAGTCGGCGGCTATTTCGGGGCCATGCCCTACCACGCCGCTGTGCTGCTCGGCGCGGTTCGCGCCGAAAAGCGCGAGCGCATGGTCAGCGTCATCGTTTACGGGAACAGTCCGGAGGCCCGGGACGGTCTTGCCACGGGCGGCATTTTCGCCGTCGTGCAGCCTGACCTTTCGGACCTGTCCAAGAAGCTGTGCGGCGCCCTTTCGGCGCTCTCCAAGGGAGAGGCCCCGCCGGACCTTCCCGAGAATCGCCGCTATTCCGTGGAACTTCTCGTTGAAAAAACGGAGAAGCCGCGCAACCTGGAGGACGTCGCGGATGCGCTGCAAATACCTCGGGTGCTTGAAGAGACTACGGTTGTCCCACGACCCTCCTTCGAGTGAGGAGGCCGCCGGCATAACCATTGACGCCCGGACGCTGGCGGAGTGGCCGCTTTCGGACGATCCGGCTGAAAAGGCGTGGCGTGATGTGGCCGCGCGCACGGAAACGGGCTCTCGGGGCCTCGTGCTTGTCGGGGACTTCTCGGGAATCCGCCGAATAGACAATCTCGACGAGGAGCGTCCGGGTTTCTGGGCGCCCCTGAGTTCCCTTCAGGAGGGGCCGTCGGGCGTCTTTCCCTTGGACACCGCCCAGTTCCCCATCCTCGAAATCACCTACAAGTCCCTCAGTTCCCGGTCACACGCCGAACTGGCCTGCTTCTACAGCGGCGGGGAATGCGTTCACAGGCTTGATCATGCCTCGGACTGGACCACCGCCGCCGTGCTTCTCCATCACCGCGGATTCCCCGCCAGTGTCACGGGCGTCGCGGTCCGGCTTTACGCGCACAAGCGCACGGAGGAATCCATTGAGATAGAGTCGCTGCGCTTTCGGGAGATGAGCGCCGCGGAGGCGGGGGCATGGGAGACCACCTGCGCCGCCGAAGCCCGGCGGAAGGTGTCAACAGGCGCGCCGCCGCCGGCGGACTTCCTCCCCTTTGGCGTGTTCCTTAACGCCGCCACCGCGCACAAGCTGGCCGATCTCATGGAAATATCCTTCACCGACTACTGGCGCCTGGCCCTGGAGGACATCGCCCGCCACCACCACAACTGCATGGTGGTGGAGAAGGCGGAGGCCCTCGGACGCGAGCATGGCAAGGAACTGGAGACCCTTGCCCAGAGCTTTAACATCAAGGTCGTCCCTCTTTTCGGGATGCCCCTCAATTCGCCGGATCGCCTCTGGAAGCGCCTGGCAGACACCCTGGTCAAGGATTTTGCCACGTCCCGGGACGTGCTGGCCTGGGGTGTCGGCGAGGCGCCCGACGAAAGCGACATGGACCAGTGGAGGCGGTTCTGCAACGCGTTTCGGCACGCCGACACCACGCATCCCCTGACAACCCCCTTCCTGCACCCGGGGACCCTGCCGGCCTTCTCCGCCTGCATGGACGTGAACTGGTTTCACTTTTTCAAATCCGGCTGCCCCTGGAAAATCGGCGGCGCCGTCCGGGCCCATCTTCCCGTCGGGGAGGGAAAGGCCCTGTGGGTCACCGCGCCGGCCTTTGTGGGCGCCAGCGGGGCGCCCGAATGGAGCTCCGGGCCGGAAATGCGGCTCATGCTCAACCAGGCATTGGCAAACGGTGCGCGCGGTTTCTTCACCTACGCATACCACAACGCCCCCCTTTGGGACGGGGGCCACTGCGAACGCTCGCTCACCGGCCCCTTCCTCACGTTCAGCGACCTTTGGGCCGAGCTGGGAAACCGGGTGGAGCGTTTCACCGCCATGGCCCCCCTGTTCCTCAACGCCGTGCCCAACGACGGGGAGCCCCCCTTCAGGCTGGGACTCACCTCGCGGGCGAATCCCCGCTCCCGGGTTCCCAAGGACATGCCCCTTGTCCAGGTGCTGTGGATGCGCTCCGCCGATTACCACCTGTGTTATCTGGTCAGCAACGACGCGGACCAGTCCGTCTCCGTCAATCTGGAGTTTCCGGCGTTTCTTCCGGACGGCATGGAAATATTTGACGTCACCGCCTTTGTCAGGAGCCGCATCTGGACGCCCGCGGAGAGAATCCGGCATTTGGAAATGTTCCCCGGACAGGGACAGCTCCTGCTTGTGGGCACCCCCGAAGGCTGCTCCCATTGGCGCGATGTCATCGCGGAGCGCATTCTTGAAGAGGACCGGCGGCAGGTGCTGGTGGACCTTGATCTCGCGCGAAAATACCGCCTCGATGTGGGCGAAATCGAGTCCACCATCCTGGAAGCCCCCCCCGGGGCCCCCCTGGAGACCCTCCTGCATGTGCACGCGGCCCGGGACCGGCTGACGAACCTGATCTACGGCACGCCGACACTCACCGAGGCGCGAAGCCTCCTGATCAAGGCCAGCTCCATCATTTGCGGGTGTGACGAGGCCCTCAGCGCCCTGTACGGTGCGGGACGAAAAGACAGCGCCCACGAACTGGGCATCAAGGTGGAGCCGCTGGCCAAGAACCTGACCCAGCTGCGCCTGCGCCTGCGCAGGGGCTATGGCACCTCCGTGGCGCGCTCGTGCGGCGACCTTGTGGCCAAGGGAACCGCCGTGCTCCACGAAATCTGGTCCAAGAACGCCGAATAGTCCGCCCGTCAGAACGCCGGGGGCGCGGCGCCGTGCCGCGTCATCAGGGTGCGCCGGGCCTCCCCGGCGGCGTAGATGGAGCCGCACACCAGAAGCGGGGTCTCGGGAGAGGCGTGCGCCATGCCCTCTTCGAGCGCCTGGGAAAGGCCGGGACAGCAAATATGCGGGGTGCCGCCCGCCAGGTCGGACAACGCCTCCACCGACAGAGACCGGGCGCCCTGGTAGGAAGTCAGAAGGAGAGGGGAGGCCACCGGACGGATTATCTCCAGCATTTCCCCGGCGGCCTTGTCGGAGGAAACCGCGAAGACCACCACCGCCTTCGGAAAACACGCGGCCAGCGCCCGCATGCCGTCCGGATTGTGCGCGACATCCAAAAAGACAGGCGGCGTCTCCAGAACCTTCTCCATCCGGCCAGGCCAGCGGGTTTCCGCCAGCCCCCGGACGATGCAGTCGCGGGGGACAGGCCCCAGGGGAGGGGGGAGAAGCGCCGCAATCAGGGCGGCGACGGCGGCATTCGCCGCCTGATGCGCCCCGGATAGACCGAGGGGAACCCGGTCCAAACAAAGCGCCTCATGGCGAAGCGTGAGCAGGGGCGCCAGGGGGGGGCCGGAAACGGAAACGGCATAATCCCTTTCAGCCGTCGCCAGCGGTGCCCCCACTTCGCGGGCGCGCTTGCCGATCACCCCGGCGGCCCCCCCCGGCAGGGGGCCCGTGACACACGGCACACCGGGCTTCAGGATGCCCGCCTTCTCGAAGGCAATCGCCTCCAGGGTGTCCCCCAGATAACGGGTGTGGTCCAGGGCAATGTTCGTGATGCCGCACGCCGCCGGCAGCAGCACATTGGTGGCGTCGTGCCGGCCGCCCATTCCCGTCTCCACCACCGCGGCATCCACCCGCTCCTCGCGGAACCAGCCAAAGGCAATGGCGGTGTTCACTTCAAAAAAGGTCGGGGGGGAGGGCATTTCCGAGGCGATTTCCCGGAACCGGAGAATCTGGTCCCGCATCCGTTCCTCGGGGATGGGGACGCCGTTCACTTGAAAACGCTCCCGAATGTCCAGGAGATGGGGGCTGGTGAACTTGCCGACGCGCAGCCCAGACTGCCGGAGGATGGTGTCCAGAAAGGCGGCCGCGCTGCCCTTGCCGTTGGTTCCCGCAAGATGCACGGAGGGATACGCCCGCTCCGGGTGGCCGGCGCCCTCAAGAAGCTGGCGGACGTTGTCCAACCCCAGCTTGACGCCGTGGAGAATGAGGTCCGAGAGATAGTCCCTCCAGGGGGTGCCGTCGGAGACCAAGTCCATGTGCTGCATGACTTCACCCATTTTCAGGCGCCTGGAACGGCGTCCGGGGGGACCGGCCGCGGGTCATTCCGCCGGTCCGGGCTCCGCAATGTTCCCGGGGAAATAGAGAAGCCGGCCGCAGTGCTGGCAGGAGTGAAACTCCTTCCCGGCCATGATCTCGTTCACGATCTGCGCGCGCACGGTCATGAAGCAGCCGCCGCAGGACTCGTCGTTGAGCGGGACCACGGCGGGTTTCCGGGCCGTGCGGATGCGCTCGTACCGTTTGAGCAGCGCGGGGACGACGGCTTCGGCCAGGGGGGCGCGGCGCCCCTCCAGCGCCCTGCGCTCCCCGACGGCCTCCGCGAGCTCCGCGTCAATGCGCGCGCATTCCGCGTCCAGCTTGCGCAGTTCCCCCTCAATCCGCTTCTTGTCCTCCTGGAACCGCATCTGCGCGTCGTCAATCTCCAGCATGATCCCCAGGATCCGCTCCTCCTTGAGGGCGATCTGCTTCCGCTGAAGCTCGATCTCGTGCAGGAGCGCGCGGTATTCCTCGTTCTTCTTCACCTGGAGCAGCTGCGCCTCAAACTTCGCGATCTGCGCGTTCTTCGCGTCAATGTCAACCTCGCACTCCTTCTGCTCGATCTTGAACCGTTTCACACGGTTCTCGCTCTCCTTCAGCTCCTCCGTCAGCCGGGCGCGCTGGATGTTGTAGGCCTCCTTCTGCCGGGGAATCTCCTTTTCCCGCGCGCGGAAAGCCTCGATTTTCAGGTCAAGCTGCTGCAGTTCCAACAGTGATCTCAATGTCCAATCCCTCCGGGGGCCGCCGCCCGCTGTGTCCTTAAAGGAAAAAGGCGCGGTCGCAATGACCGCGCCTTGTGTGCGCCCGCGTGCTGCGCGAACACGGCGTCCCACGTCCCGTCTTCGGGCCGCGCCCCGCCGCGCGCCGCCGGTTCCGAGGCCCGGGAGCCCCGGCCGTCCGCCGTCCGCCGCTTTGTGTTCGAAAAAGACACCGGCTACTCCTCCACCGGGGCCTGGCCGCCGTTCCGCGAGGAGCGGGCGAGGGCCACCGTGCCCGTCCGGACCAGTTCCACAATCCCGTAGGGGCGCAGCATCTCAATGCAGGCGTTGACTTTTCCCTGCGCCCCCGTCACCTCCACCGTCATCGTCTGCTGGTCCAGGTCCGCAATCTTCGCGCGGAAGATGCTGGCAAGCTCGATGATTTCGCCGCGCTTCTTCGCGCCCGCGCCCACCTTGACCATGACCAGCTCGCGCTCCACAAACGAGGTGTTCGTCAGATCCTCCACCGACACCACGTCCACCAGCTTGTTAAGCTGCTGCATGATCTGCGCCAGCACCGTGTCGTCCCCGCGGACGGTAACGGTCATCCGCGAGACGGCGGGGTTCTCCGTCTCGCCCACGCAGAGGCTGATGATGTTGTAGCCGCGCGCGCTGAACATCCCGGACACGCGCGCCAGAACGCCGAACTGGTTGTCCACCAGCACGCAGATCGTGTGCTTCTTGTTCATCGGCATGACATGTCATCCTTCCTCGGCGCGGGGGCGCCGGTTGTGCAGGCTCATGGCCGCCTCTATGCCTTTCTCCACCCACACCAGCGCCGCCGCCGCCGCCGCGTCCAGCATGGCGTCCACGGCGGCCCGCTCTTCCGGACGAAACCTTCCCAGCACATGGCCGGTCAGCTCTCCGCCCGGCGTCTCGCCGCCGCCGACCCCCAATCGTACCCTGTGAAAGGTGTTCGTGCCAAGCCGCTCGATCACGGACTTCAGGCCGTTGTGCCCGCCCGCGCCGCCGCCGGCCCGCAGACGCACCGCGCCCAGCGGGAGGTTCACATCGTCGGCGATGACCAGAATGTCCTCCGCCGCGACCCCCCTGCTCTTGGCGGCCTTCGCAACGCTGCCGCCGCTGAGGTTCATGAAGGTCAGCGGCTTCAGCACAAAGACCCGCCGTCCGGCGTGGGAGCCCTCGGCCCACAGCCCGTCGTGCTTTTCCCGGTCAAACAGGGCCGAACACCCCGCAGCAACCCGGTCCGCCACGCAAAACCCCAGATTGTGGCGGGTGTCCCGGTACTGGGCACCGGGGTTTCCCAATCCTACCACCAGTCTGGAACCGCACAAAACCATTCACCTCGGGGGCTGTTCAGGCCGCTCGGCGGAAGGGGAGGGGACTACTTCCCCTCCTCCGCCTTGTCCTTGGACTCCGCCGCCGCCTCCGGCTCGCCCTCGGCGGCGGCCGCGGCCGCGGCTTCGGACGCGCTGACCCGCGGCATGTGCACGGACGCCACGGGAAGCTCGGACTCCGTCAGCACGGTGACTCCCTCCGGAACGGAGAGCATCGAAACGTGGTACGCCCCGCCGATCTTGAGCTCCGTGATGTCAAGCGTGAACAGCTCGGGCACCTGGGTGGCCAGACACTCGACCTCGATCTCGCGCACCTGCTGCTCCAGCAGGCCGCCCTCGGCGACCCCCTTGCAGCGGCCCGTCAGCTCGACGGGGACGGTGGTGCGGATGGTCTCGTCCAGACGGATGCGCACCAGGTCCACATGGGTGGGGTTGTATTTCAGCGGATGGCGCTGCACCGACTTGACAATGGCGGCGGTGTTCACCGCGGGCTGGTCCTCGCAGACCAGGCTCACAATCGGGTGCGTGCCCGCCGCGGAATGCAGCAGGCGGTCAAACTCCTTGCCGTCCACCTCCAGCGACACGGCTTCCTTGCCCCCGCCGTACAGCACTCCGGGCACCCTGCCCGCGCGGCGCACCGCGTGGGTCATGCCCTTTGTTCCCACGGCGCGGCTGCTGACACTCAACGTCTTCAGTTCCATTGTTCAATTCTCCCAGAACATTCACTCGTTTTCAGACCTGAAACAGACTGCTCACGGACTCGTTGCGGTGGATGCGGCGGATGGCCTCCCCGATCAGGGGGGCCAGTGAAAGCACCCGGAACCGGGGATTTGCCGCCGCCCGCGCGCAAAGGGGCACCGAGTCGCACACCAGAAGCTCCTCGATGACCGAATTCTCTATGTTGTCCAGCGCCGGGCCGCTGAAAACCGGGTGGGTCGCGCAGGCCCGCACGCTCAGGGCGCCCTGCTCCTTGATGGCGCGGGCCGCCTTGACCAGCGTGCCGCCCGTGTCAATCATGTCGTCCAGGATCAGCGCGTGCTTGCCCTCGACCGACCCGATGACGTTCATCACCTCCGACTCGTTCTCGCGCGGCCGCCGCTTGTCCACAATCGCCAGGGGAATCCCCAGACGGTTGGCAAACTCGCGCGCCCGGCGCACGCTCCCCATGTCCGGGGAGATCACAATCATGTTCTCCTGGAGTTTCTCCTTCCAGAGGCACTCGCAGAAAACAATGTCCGCCGCCAGATGGTCCAGCGGTATGTCAAAAAATCCCTGAATCTGGCCGCTGTGCAGATCCACCGTCAGCACGCGGTCCGCCCCGGCCGCCGTGATCAGGTTCGCCACCAGCTTCGCCGTGATCGGCACCCGGGCCTTGTCCTTGCGGTCCTGCCGCGCGTACCCGAAATAGGGGATAACCGCCGTGATGCGCTCCGCGGAGGCCCGCTTCACCGCATCAATCAGGATCAGAAGCTCCATCAGGTGCTGGTTCACCGGCGGAGAGGTGCTGTTCACGAGGAAAACATCCCGCCCCCGGATGTGCTCCTGAATCTGCACCCGGATTTCGCCGTCGCTGAACCCGCTGACCACCGCCTCGCCCTGACGCACGCCCAAATGCTCGCAAATGCCCCGCGTCAGCGCCTGAGACCCGTTGCCGGAAAAAATCTTCATTTCCACGGAACCGTCCACGATAAAGGCCTTCCGCTCCTGGTTGCCCACATCAAGAACCGCCGCCGGGCGGCTCCACCTTTCTGACTGGCTGGGGCGGCTGGACTCGAACCAACAATAGCCAGAACCAAAATCTGGTGCCTTACCAATTTGGCTACGCCCCATCCGTGTCGGCAGGGTTGCTTGACTGGCCGCTCGCCGTTGCCCGTCCCGCCCGCCGCAAAGACGGGCCGGTGTGGAAACCGGCGCATTCTCCGACGGCAAACGCCTCCGGAAACGCGGAATAACCTACGGCGGCCTCCGGAGGGAACAGCGGACGGAGTATAGCAGGAGAAGCGGGAACATTGCAAAGCACCCTGCCGCCCCGGGCGCGCCGGAACCATCTAAGAATAGTTGCCATTCTCCGCATAATGCGATACAATTTACTTGTTGGCAAGTATGCTCGCATCAGCATGGGTGATTGGTCATGGCGCCTGATTCGAAAGTCGGAAAGTCGGACGGAGCGGAAAAGCGGACGCGGCAGCGGCTCGTGGTGCACCTGAAAAACGGGCGCACCGCGCGCGGGTTCTGCCTGGCCCTCAACAAGGTCTCGGACGGCTTCAACCTGGAGCTGGTGGATGAGAACAACCAGTCCATCGAAAAGTCCGTCCACATCCCCTTCGGCGAGCTGAAGGGGGTCTTCTACGTCAAGAGCTTCGACGGCCGTTTCAACCCCGAGCAGTTCCCGCCGGAAATCCCCGAGAACGCCATCCCCGTCGTGCTGGAGTTTTTCGACGGCGAGATTGTCTCGGGCTTTGTCACCTCCCCAAAGTACATGCAGGAGCCCCGCTTCCTCTTCATCCCGGACGACCCGAACGGCAACAACCTCAGTGTGCTCGTGGAACGGACCGCGATCCTCTGCGGCATGACCCCCGAAGAGTACAAGCAGCGCCTGCACAAGGAATTCGAGAGCTTTCTCCAGCACAAGGTGCAGTTGAGCGACGAGACGCGCTCCGAGCTTGAGGGGGACTTCTATTTCGGCAAGGGCAATTACCAGAAAGCCCTCCGGAAGTACCGCGAGGTCGAAAAGACGGACAGCGCCTCCACCCGGCTGAGCCGGAAAATGACGGCGACCCTGTTCAACGTGGGCATCTGCAACATACGCAAACACAACTATGAGCGGGCGCTCCAGTACATGGAGATGGTGCTTGCGCGGGACTCCCGGCATGAACAGGCCCTCAAGCGGGCCGAGCAGCTCCGCGCCCATCTCCTCAAGAAACGCATGCAGCAGCCCTGAACCGGGGAAAACGGTTGCATCTCCGTGCGCCGGATGTGACACAATGGGACCGTCTGGAGGACATGCAATCCCCCCCAGCGAGGCACCATGCGAAATTTTTCCTTCTGTCTGACGATGATGCTGGCGTGGTTCTGCGCCGCCGCCCCCGCAAACGCCCAGCAACGCATCATTCCGCGCCTGCCCGCCGTGGCCGGATCACACTATCCCGCCGACCCGGACACCCTGGTCAAGTCCCTGCGATCCTTCCATGACGCGGCGGACGCCCCCGAAGTCCCCTCGTTCCTTGCGGCCTGCATCGCATCCCCGGCCCCCTACGGCCTCGCTGGAAAAATCTCCGCCCACGCCTTCAAGAACCTGAAACCGGGCCAATACGAGCGCGTCATTATTCTCACCGGCGCCCATGCGGCGAGCATCGAGGGCTGCTCCCTCCCGGAGGTGGACGCGTTTCTCACCCCGCTGGGCCCCGTCGCCCTCGACAAGGAGGCTGTCAGGCGGCTGGTCTTCTCCCCCCTGTTCACCGTGCAGGCGCTCAACTACACCGGCAAGGGGGGCAGGCGGGAGCGGGTGCACGAGTTTGAGCACGGCATCGAGGCGCTGCTTCCCTACCTTCAGGAGCGCCTGCTGGAGTTCAAGCTGGTCCCCGTGGTCATTGGCCGCCTCACCAACGCCAAAGGCGACTTCAACCCCGCCGCGGCGGACAGCGTGGCGAAGACCATCCGGCCGCTGCTGGACGACCGGACCCTGCTGGTGGTGAGCAGCAGTTTCACGCACTTCGGCAACGATTTCAGCAACCGCCCGTTCAACGACAACATCCAGAAGAACATCGAGCATCTGGACCGGCGGGCCTTTGAGTGCCTGCTCTCCCTCGATCCGGCCTCTTTTCAGCGCTATCTCGCCGACACCAAAAACGTGATTGACGGGGACAACTGCATCCACGTCCTGCTGCGCCTGCTGCCCCCGAACACCCAGGCGCGCATTCTGGCCTATGACCTTTCGGCGGCCCTCACCGGTGACATGAACCGGTCGGTCAGTTTCGCCGCCTTCACTTTTCACGATCCGGCACGGCCCGCGGCCACGCCGCAGCCCGACAAGGTGCGGCCCCTGCCCATGCCCGGCATGCCGGGGGCAATGCCCCCCGCTCCGTCCCCCGCAGAGGCCCCCGTCGGGCAAACGCCAGAGAAAGACAAGGCGGCGGAAGGGGACACGCCATGACCAATCCGCCCCCCCTGACGGAGGAGGAAAAGCGCACGCTGCTCCAGATCGCCCGGGACGCCATTGCGGCGTTCCTCGCCGGGCATGCGCTCTCCCTCGGCGACTACCGCGTGACCCAGGCCCTTGCGGAGCGCCGGTGCGCCTTTGTCACCCTGCACGACGCCGCGGGCGGACTGCGGGGCTGCATCGGCACCCTGGAGGCCCGGACCCCCCTGGCGGAGACGGTGCGGGACCACGCCGTCCACGCGGCCTGCCACGACCCCCGGTTTTCCGCCGTCACCTCGGAGGAGCTGGACTCCCTTTCGGTGGAGATATCCGCGCTCGCACCGGGGGAGATTCCCGGAACACCGTTCCTGCCCGTGGCAAGCCTCGACGAGATCGTTGTGGGAAGAGACGGCCTGTACCTGACCCACAAGCCAAGCGGTCGCGGGGGAGTCCTGCTTCCACAGGTTCCGGTGGAGCAGGGCTGGAACCTGCACGCCTTTCTGGAGGGGCTTTGCCGGAAAGCGGGGCTGCCTTCCCGCGCCTGGGAGGACCCCTCCTGCCGCCTTTGCCGTTTCTCCGCGGAGGTCTTCGGGGAGCACGAGTTTCCCCCGCCCGGCCCTGGGCCGGCGCGCTCCTAAAAGCGCTTGATCATCAGCACGGCGTCCTCCCCCGTGCGCTGGTAGTACCCCGGCCGCCGACCTTCGGGCACGAAGCCAAGCTGTTCGTACAGATGGATGGCGGCCTCGTTGCCCTCGCGCACCTCCAGCCGCGCCAGCGAAGCCCCAAGGGTGAACGCGCGCCGGAGCAGGTACTCCACCACCTGCCGCCCATAGCCCCGGCGGCGGTATTCCCCGGCCACGGTCACCCGGGTGATGTGCGCCTCGTCCAACACCAGCCAGAAACCCGCGTAGGCCACCAGTTCGTCCCCCAGCAGCCCCACATGCAAATGGGAGCAGGGCGTCGCCAGCTCATGCCGGAACATCCCCTGGGTCCACGGGTCGGGATAGGCCTGGCTTTCCAGAAGAAGCACCGCCGGGAGGTAAGCGGCGCTGAAAGGCTCAAACTGCAGCGGAACGGCGGCCATGTCAGCCCTTCCCCCCGCCCGGCCGCTCCGCCTGGGCCTTGCGGAGATACACCGGAACCGCCAGCGCCGGATCGGTCGTCACCCCCGCAGCGCGGCGGCGCACGCCCTCCAGCGCGACAAAGGCCGCCCGGGGCGTGTTTCCCGGCGGAGGCACAATGCGGGCGTCCGGAAGCGCCGCCCGAATCTCCTCACTGTACCGGTCGGCGCCGTCACCGACAAAGACGACGGCCCCCCCGGTCCGCGGCATCTCCTCCAAGAGACGGCCGACGGGCGCGACGCGGTCCTCGCCCGCCTTCTCCAGTCCGTCCGGTGTCACGCTGTAGAACGCGCCAAAGACCTCCCCCATGCGCGCGTCGAGCAGGGGCACAACCAGTCCGTCCACCGGGGGCGCGGCATGCGCCAGCGCGTCCAGCGTGGGCACGCCCACCAGGGGAAGGCCCCGCGCCAGGGCAAGCCCCTGCATGGCTGAGGCCCCGATGCGCAGACCGGTGAAGGAGCCCGGCCCCGTCGCCACGGCCAGAAGGGACAACTCCTCCAGAGCCACCCCGGAATCCGAAAGGACATGGTCAATGAGGGAAAAGAGCCGCTCCGCATGAAGACGCTGTCCGTCCACCACAACCTCGGAGCAGATACGCACAGAGAGGGGGGAGGGGGGACCTTCGGCACGGCACACGCCCACGGCGCACCACCCGGTGCTGGTGTCCACGGCCAATAGGGTGGTGGAGGGACTGATGGAGGTGGTCATTGGGGAAGTTTCCGACCCGTTGGCGGACGCCCCGGCGGGGCGTCAGGTTGTCTGCGTGTCACCCGCCGGGCCGCCGGACCCCGCGGCGACCTTTTCCTTCATCATCTTTCCCGGCTTGAAGGACACCACGGTCCTCCGGGAGACGGGCACCTGCTCCCCCGTCCGAGGGTTCCTCCCCACGCGCGCCGCCCGGCGCTTCACCTCAAAAACGCCGAAGTCGCGAAGCTCCCACCGGCCGCCCCGCACCAGGGTCTGCGTCAGCGTGTCAAAGGCGGACTCCACGATGCGGAACACGTCGCTCTGCGTCATCCCCGTCTTGCTGGCGACGAGCATCACCAATTCCCGTTTTGTAATGGTCACGGATGGGGCTCCTTCCCTCTGGAATTTTCAGACGTCTTTCCGGCCGCGGCGCGGAACCGCCGCACTCACCGGAAAGGCCCGCTGTGACGTGGGCCACCGGCACCCTATAGTACCCAATCCCCTCCAAGGCCCGTCAAGTTTTCGGAACGGGTCGGGGCGGGTTCAAACCTGAAACGCAACAGGGGCCGGCACGGGCCGCATTCCCGCCGGGATCTCACCGCCCCCCCCCGCGGGTGGGCCAACAGGGCGAATAATCGGCGGGCGGGGAATGTTATACCAGGTCACGGTTCTGCGCTCCTTTGAAAACGCCCCCCGATAACGGTAGAATGCCGCCATTCAGCATAAGGAACATCCGATGGGACTCGACGCGGTTCTGCTTGCACGCATCCAATTTGGCTTCACCATCGGCTTTCACTACCTTTTTCCTCCTCTGACCATAGGCCTGGCCTGGCTCATGGTCATCATGGAGACACGGCACTACTTCACCGGCGTCAAGGTCTATGAAGACATGGCCCGGTTCTGGACCAAGCTGTTCGCCGTCACCTTTGCCGTGGGCGTGGCCACGGGCATCGTCATGGAGTTCCAGTTCGGGACCAACTGGGCCGACTACTCCCGTTTCGTCGGCGACGTCTTTGGGTCCGCGCTGGCGGCCGAGGGCATCTTCGCCTTTTTCCTGGAATCCGGGTTTCTGGCCGTGCTGGTCTTCGGCTGGGACCGGGTTTCCAAGCGGGTCCACCTCCTCAGCACCTGGCTGGTGGCGCTTGGTTCCACCCTGTCCGCCGTCTGGATCGTCGTCGCCAACTCCTGGCAGCAGACCCCCGCCGGATTCCACATCGTGGGCGAGGGCGCCGCGCGGCGCGCCGAGATCACCAGCTTCTGGGAGATGGTTTTCAACCCCTCGGCCATGCACCGGCTCAACCACACCATTATCGGCGCGCTCATTTTGGGCGCCTTCTTTGTGATGAGCATTTCGGCCTTTTACATCCTCAAAAACCGCCATCTGGACTTTGCGAGGCGCTCGTTCACCATCGCGCTGGTGGTGGCGTTTCTGTCCTCGTGGGGCATCCTGTTCTCCGGGCATCTCCAGGCCAAGAAAGTCGCGGAAACCCAGCCCGTCAAGATGGCCGCCTTCGAGGGCCACTTCAAGTCCGACGGGGGCGGCGCCCCCCTTTATTTGTTCGGTTTTCCCGACAAGGAGTCGCGCACGGTGCGCGGGGGGGTGGCGGTTCCCGGCATGCTGAGTTTCCTCATTCACGAGAGTTTCACCAAGCCGGTTCCCGGCCTCCTCGACCTGTCGGAGGACGAGAACGACTGGCCGCCCCTGGGCATGACCTTCCAGACCTACCATCTCATGGTGGCCATGGGCATGTTTCAGATCGGCATCAGCTCCCTGGCGCTGTTCCTCCTGTGGCGCAGGCGCCTCTTTGCGCAGCGGTGGCTGCTGTGGACCTTTGTCTTCGCCGTCATCACCCCGTATCTTTCCAACCACGCCGGGTGGATGGCCGCCGAGATCGGACGCCAGCCCTGGGTGGTCCAGGGGCTCCTGCGCACCTCGGACGGCGTGTCCAAGAACGTCAGCGGGGGGCAGATTCTCGGGTCCATCCTCATGTTCGGGTTCGTCTATCTCATGCTCTTCCTGGTGTGGATATTCGTCCTGAACAGCAAGATTCAAAAGGGGCCGGACACCGGCGGGGAAGGGGAGTCTGCGGACGGCATGAACACGGGGTTCCTGGCCGTCGCCGAGAACCGGGCAGACCCCTCCGGACCGTCCATGGGCTCCGTGCACGACAAATAACCGGCCCGCCTCGCGGCGCACAACACGGGAAACGCGGCCATGACCTACCTGAACGAGATATGGTTCCTCCTCCTGGGCGTTCTGCTGACGGGATACGCCGTCCTGGACGGGTTCGACCTGGGGGTGGGCATCCTGCACCCCTTTGTCGCGCGGGAGGACAGGGAGCGCCGCATCCTCATGAACGCCATCGGCCCCCTGTGGGACGGCAACGAGGTGTGGCTGGTGACCTTTGGCGGCGCCATGTTCGCCGCCTTCCGCGACGTCTACGCCACCGTCTTCTCCGCGTTCTACACGGCCTTCATGCTCCTGCTGTGCGCGCTCATCTTCCGGGCAGTCTCCATGGAGTTCCGCAGCAAGCAGCCCCACCCCGCGTGGCGCTCCCTGTGGGACTGGGCGTTCTTCCTGTCCAGCCTCACAGCGTCCCTGCTCTTCGGCGTGGCCGTGGGAAATGTGATGCAGGGAATCGCCATTGACGCCGCCGGCAACTACACCGGCACCTTCTTCGACTTCCTGAACCCCTTCAGCCTGCTCACGGGCGCCCTCGTGGTCGCGCTTTTTGCCTTTCACGGCGGGCTCTATCTCACCCTGAAGACGGGCGGCCCCCTCCATGCCCGGATTCTCCGCGCCTCCTGGGCGGCCTATTTCTGTCTTCTCGCGCTTTATCTCGCCGTCAGCGCGTACGCCGTCGCCGCCGTCCCCTCCGCCACGGTCAACTTCCGGTATCTCCCCGCCGCGTGGATCATGCCCGTCCTGCACCTGGCCGCAATGCTCGCGATCCCCCTGCTCATGCGCGCGGGCCGGACCGGCCTTGCCTTCCTGGCAAACTGCTTCTGCATCACCGCCTTTGTGTTCCTGTTCGCCGTGGCCATGGCGCCCAACATGGTGTATTCCTCCCTGAATCCCGAATACACCCTCACCATCTACAACGCGGCGTCAAGCCCCAAGACCCTGGGCATCATGCTGGTCATCGCCCTCATCGGCATGCCCCTCGTCGTGGCCTACACGGTGATCATCTACCGCGTCTTCCGGGGAAAAGTGGAGCTGACGCCCGAGAGCTACTGACCCGGCGGCGGCAGCGCGGCTTCGGGCTCCGTCCCCCCCCCCGGAAGGAAACGGGTGGCGGCTCCACCAGGACGCCGCAACACTTCCCGTGAGGATGCAGATGAACACAAAGGCCGCGCAGGGAAGCGCCGCCCGCTCCCCAAAGAACTGGATGGCAAGCACCACCCCGAGCCCGGCGTTCTGCATGCCGACCTCAATGCTGAGCGTGCGCCGGCGCGGAACGGCCATGCGGAAGACCCAGCCAACCGCGTAGCCGAGCGTCATGCCCGACAGGTTCAGCGCCAGGCAGACCCCAAGCACGAGAAGCGTGGTCTGGGCCAGGGCCTCCCGGTTCATGGCGATGACCAGACTGCAAATGAACACAATAAACAGGGCGGAGAGCGCCGGGAACAGGGGCTGCGCCCGCTCCACCCGCCGGGGAAACAGGGCGCGCAGCCCAAAGCCCGCCAGCAGCGGCGCGACAACCGTCATCAGCATTTTCACGAACATCTGCCAGAACGCGACATCCATTTTCGCCCCCGCCAATTTGAGGACCAGCAGGGGGGTCAACACCGGGCACAGCAGGGTGGAGACGGTCGTCAGCGAGACGGAATACGCGGTGTCGGCCTTCGCCAGAAAGCTGACCACATTGCTCGCCATGGCCCCCGGCGCCGCCCCCGTAAGGATCAGCCCCACGGCAATCTCGTCTGGAAGACCCAGAAGGCGGGAAATGGCCCATGCCGAGAAGGGCATGATGGTGAACTGCGCCGCGGACCCCACGGCGACCGCCCCGGGCGCGCGGACAATGTTCACAAAGTCGGCGGGCCGCAGCGCCGCGCCGATCCCGAACATGGTGAGGGCGAAGAAATGGTCAAGACCGGGCCTGAGCCAGAGCACCGGCCCGGGAAACCTGTACGCCAAAAGGCCGAAAAGAACGACCCAGAGGGTGAAGTGCGCGGTGCAAAACTCCAGAAACGCCTTGAACCGGCCACTCACGCACGTCCCTCCCGCAGCAGAGGCGGTGTGTCAGGCGCGCACCGCCTTGGAAAGCTGCTCGATGGTTTGACGCATCACCGGGTCGCTCTTCGTCGCCTTGGACACCTTGTCGCACGCGTAGAGGACCGTGGTGTGGTCCTTTCCGCCGAAATACTCGCCGATGTCGTTGAGTGACAGGCTCGGGATGAGCGTCTTGCACAGGTACATGGCGATCTGGCGCGGCTGGGAAATCTGCCGCTGGCGGCTGCGCCCGCGCAGGTCCGCGATCCGCACGTCGTAATGGTCCGCCACCACGCGCTGCACCTGCTCGATCGTCACCGGGCGGATCTTCTCCGAGCCGATGAGGTCCTTGAGCACCGTCTCGGCAAGCGTCATCGTGACCTTCTCGCCGGCGAGGCGGCTGTATGCGAGCACCGTCGTCAGCGCCCCCTCCAGCTCGCGGATGTTCGCCGTGATGTAGGTTGCGACATAGCGGAGGATGTCCGGGGGCACCGTGATGCCCTCGTCCCGCGCCTTGTTCTGGAGGATCGCGATGCGCGTCTCCAGGTCCGGCGGCTGGATGTCCGTAACCAGGCCCCATTCAAACCGCGACACCAGCCGCTCCTCGATGCCCTGCAGCTCCTTGGGGCTGCGGTCGCTCGCGATGACGATCTGCTTGTGCGCGTCGAACAGGGTGTTGAAGGTGTGGAAGAACTCCTCCTGCGTCGCCTCCTTCCCCGTGATGAACTGGATGTCGTCAATCAGGAGCACGTCCACCTTGCGGTACTTCGCGCGGAAACGCTGCGTGTTCTTGTCCGCGATGCTCTGGATGAGCTGGTTGGTGAACTCCTCGGAGGAGATGAAGACGACGGAGAGGTCGGGCTGGCGGGCGAGCGCCCCCTGGCCCACGGCCTGCATGAGGTGCGTCTTGCCAAGCCCCGTGCCCCCGTAGAGGAAAAGGGGGTTGTACGCCTTGCCGGGGGACTCAAAGACGGCCCGCGCCGCGGCGTGGGCAAAGCGGTTGCCCGCGCCAATCACAAAACGGTCAAAGGTGTAGCGCGGGTTAAACCCCGAAAAGGCCTGGCGGACCCGGGCAACCTTCGCCTTGGCGGGTCCGGCGGGCACCGCCGCGCGGCGCTCCTCCTGCGGGGGGGCGGCCTGGCCCGGGGCAACGGAAAACCGCACGCGCGCGCACTCGGGCACCACCTTTTTCAGCGCCGAAAGGACCACGTCGGCGTGGTGCTCCTGCAGCCAGTTCGCAAAGAACTGGCTCGGCACGGACACCTCGAAAACCTCGCCCTCAAAGCCGCCAAAACGCGTCTGTGAGAACCAGTTCTTGTAGGTGTGGCCGTCCACGGACCCCTGCAAATGGACCAGTGCCCGGTCCCAAAGCGTTTGTTCGCGTTCCACCGTTTCTCCCGCCGCGTCGTGCATGACAACGTTCCTGCAATGAATCGAACCGGGGGCGTGCCCCGCCTCCGCCGAACCCCGCTTGAATTGTTTTCGGCGCGCCCCGCTGCACCGTCTCTCCGCCCGCGCACTGGGGCCAATTAACCCTGCGCGGAGAGTGAGTTTGCCCCACGCCGCCGCCCTTTGTCAAGGCCCGTCTTTAAATGCTTTGCCCTCTTGCACTTTCACCGCGCGCCACGCGGCGTCCATTTCGCAGGGCGTGCAAGATGAGGGGTCGCGCCCCTGTCCGCGCAGCAGTTCAAGGGCCGCGCGCGCCCGGCGTTCAAGCGTCTCCGTGGCCTCCAGCAGGCGCCGCGCGGGGTCTGTGCGCAGGAAACGCGCCGCGTTCACCGCCGCCAGCAGCAGGTCGCCCAGCTCGCGGCCGGCGTGCTCCGTGTCCCCCGCCCGCAGCGCGGCCCGCATCTCCTCCAGCTCCTCCCCGATCTTGTCCAGCACGCCGTGGATGTCGGGCCAGTCATACCCCGCCGCGCTCACCGCCTCCTGCCGTGCCATGGACGCCCGCAGCGCGTCCTGTCTGTCCTGTGCCATGATGCGTGGTCTCCCGTGTCTCGAAACCCTGAGTGTAGGGCATGACGGCCCCTCCCGGCACGCTTTGTTTGGCGTCGCCCGGCGCGGGCGGGTATCATGGGGGAAACTTCAGGAGAATCCCCCGCCATGCGGTCCCCCGACACCCTCAGGCCCGTCCTTGCCGTCACCATGGGCGACGTCAACGGCATCGGCCCCGAAATCCTCGCAAAAGCCCTGGCCGAAGACCTCCCGTGGAAAACCTGCGCCCCCGTTGTCTTTGGTTCGCCCCAGGCCCTGGAGGATGCGCGCCGCTTCGCCCCCAAATGCCCGGCCGCCGTTCCCGTCTCCTCCGTGGCGGAAGCCCTCAGCGTAACCAACGGCGTGCCCGTCCTCTCGTGCGGAAACGGGGGGCCTGCGCCCGCACCCGGCGTCCTCGATCCGGCCGCGGGCGCGGCGGCCGTCGTCTGGATTGAGCACGCCGTGCGCGCCGCCCTTTCGGGCGAGGTCGGCGGAATGGTCACCTGCCCCATCAGCAAGGAGGCCATCCTCCGCGCCGGATGCCCCCACACGGGGCACACGTCCCTGATCGCGGCCATGACCAACAGCCCCGACTACCGCATGTGCCTGTTCACCGAGAAACTCCGCATCATCCACATCACGGCCCATCTGTCCATGCACGACGCGGTGGCGGCCGTCAAAAAGGACCGCATCCTCAAGAGCATCCTGCTGGCGGACACGGCCCTCCGGCGCCTCGGACTGGCGGCCCCGCGCATCGCCGTCGCGGCGCTGAACCCCCACGCCGGGGAGGCGGGCGCCTTTGGTGACGAGGAAATCCACGAAATCGCCCCCGCTGTCCGCGAGGCGGCGGAGTCCGGCGTGGACGCCTCCGGGCCGCACCCGCCGGACACCGTCTTCCGCCGGGCCTATTACGGGGAATTCGACGCCGTCATCGCCATGTACCACGACCAGGGGCACATCCCCCTCAAGCTGGTCGCCATGGACGAGGGGGTCAACGTGACCCTGGGCACGCCCATCGTCCGGACCTCGGTGGACCACGGCACCGCCTTTGACATCGCGGGAACGGGCCATGCACGGCACGAAAGCCTCCTGTCCGCCATCACCATGGCGTCCCTCCTTGCCAGGAAAGGGTTTGCCTCGTGAATATCCGCTCCCGCCGCGTTGTTGTCCCGGTCCTGCTGGCAGCCCTCTGCGCCACGCCCGGCGTCCCCGCCGCGGAAAAGGCGCGCCGCCAGTTCTCCATCCATCCGCGGACCGTGGCCGCGGGCCCCAACCCCTGCGCCATCGCCTGCCGCGACCTGAATGACGACGGCATTCCGGACATCGTGACCGCCGACCGCGGCGTGCTCGCCGACCCCCGGGACGAGCGCCCGGCCAACGATGAGCTGTCCGTCTTCATCGCCGACAAGCCCTTTTCGTACATCCGCCAAACCCCCACGCTGAAATGCGGGTTCGGCCCCTACTCCGTGGCCCTCGCCAACGTGGACGGGCTGAAGTGGCCCGACATCATTGTCGCCAGCTTCCACGCCGTGCGCCACCGCGACATCACCGTCTTCCTCAACATCAAGCCCGAGGGGGTCTTTAAGCCCGTCACCTTCAAGATCGCGGAGGAAAACCTCCCCTATGAGCGCCACAAGGACGGGGAGGACGTCCCCCTGTTCACCAAGCCGGGACTGACTTCGGTGCATGTGCAGGACATGGACGCCGACGGCCTGCGCGACCTGCTTGCCACCGCCTGGAGCAGCGACGCGGTGATCCTCATGCGCGGGCACGCGGAGCAGTATTTCTCCGAGCCCCATTTCTTCCCCGTCCCCGGCGGACCGTCCAGCCTCTGCGTTGCCGATTTTAACGGGGACGGCGCGCCGGACTTCGCCGTCACCTGCCGGGCCGCCGACCAGATCGCCGTGTGGCTGGGCGACGGAAAGGGAGCGTTCAGCGAACACTCCCGCTTCCCCTCCAGGGGCACGCACCCCTCGGTCGTCCGGGCCGCCGACATGAACGGCGACGGCGTCCCCGACATTGCCGTCGGACACTCCTACACGGAGGACAGCGTGGTGCTCTTCTTCGGCGATGGGACGGGATCTTTTGCCACCTCTCAGGAAATCTCCCTCGGCGCCGACCGCAGGGTGCTGGAAAAGGAAATCCGCGACGTCATCGCGGATGACTTCAACGGCGACGGGCGCATGGACCTCGCCGCCGCCTGTTTCGCCTCCGGGGAGGTGGCGGTCCTGCTGAACGCCTCCGCAGCCGACACCGTTCCCCTGAAGTTCACAAGGGAAACGCATGTCTTCAGGGAGGGGAAACCCCGCGCCCTCGCCTCGGCGGACCTGGACGGAAACGAGACCAGGGACATTGCGGTCGCCCTGTGGGAAATCAACGCGGTGGGGTTCCTCGCCAACGCGGGGAAATGACCTTTCGTCCGGGGAAACCGCGCGTTCCTAGGCGCGCGCGGCCCCATGGCCGCGCCCCGCGCGCCGCCTGGGGATTCTTCCCAGAAGGCGGGTCATGTCCCGGTGCGATTCCTCCGCCAGCGGCCGTCCGCCAAAACGGACATCCTCATAGGTGTCGAGAAACGCGCGCAGCTCCAGGGAGCGCAGTTCCGGCGCTGCCGCCAAGGCAACCCGGATCTCGTCGCAGGTCTTTCCCGCGCAGGCCACGCCCAGCCGCTCCAGCCGCCGGCACAGCCGCCGGTGCAGCCGCGCCGCCCGCGCCTGGTCCGGACTGAGGCGCGGCCCCCGCCCGCGCCCCCGCAACAGGACGCGCAGGAGGACCGCCGCCACGGAAAGCAGCACCGCGCCGCCCGCCGCCCAGGACACGCGGGAAAGCCCCCCGAGCCCGCCCGCCTGCACAAACACCTCCGGAAGCGCAAAGCGCCGTCCCGGCGCCCCGTGTCCCGGATTCCGGAACCGGGCGGCCAGTTGGTCCAGCCGCCAGGTGCCCTCGAACCCCATGACCTTGCGGTACCAGAACATCTTCGCCCCCAGCACCCGGCTGGACCATTCCCGCCGCAGCCGGCCAAACCCCGTGGCCGAAAACTCGGAGGCGGGGGAGGGGTCGAACCGGACCCAGCCCGCCCCCGGAATCAGCGCCTCGACCCACAGGTGCGACATGCTCGCCCGCACGGTGTACGAGCGGCTTCCCGGGTCCCACTCGCCGCCCCGGTACCCGATCACCACCCGCGCCGGAATCCCCTGGCTGCGGGCCATCAGGGCCAGCGCGGAGGCGAAGAGCTGGCAGTGCCCCCGGCGCGCCTCGTTGATGAAGGCGTCAATCTCGCGGTCCGGCGGCAGCGGCGGCAAATCCAGGGTGTAGGTGAAGTCCGGCCCGCTCAGCCATTGCTCCAGGGCCCGCATCTTTGCGTGGGGGGTTCCCTGCCCGCCCGCCACACGTTCGGCGGTCCGGACGGTCTCCGGAAGCAGTTCATGATAGGTCAGGAGCCCGTAATCCCGGGGCGGAACAAAAGAGTAGTCGTCCGACGACGCCCGGGCTTCCGCGGCCCGCGGCTCCGCCACCTCGGACCACGCCTCGTAGGAGATGCTGCCCCCCGTGTTGCGGTTGAGCTGCACCGTGAAGTCCAGCCCCGTGTCCCACTGAAGGGTGGCCCGCTCCGCGCTGGGCGGCAACGCCGCCCGCTGCACGAGGTCCAGGCAGGGCAGCGAGCCCGTCGGCACGCTGTCCATGAAGATCACCTGCCGCACCACGCGCCGTCCGGACACGCGGTCCCGCGCCTCCTCCCGGCCCGCCGTCTTGAAGTTGACCACGCTGCGGGTGGCGGTGTGCTTCTCCGCCCCGGGCTGCAGCGCGCTCTCCAGCCCGCGCCGCGACCACTCCGACCCGGCAAAGCGGGACAGCGTGGTCGCCCGCCAGTACATGCCGTCGGCGGGGACAAACAGCCCCTCGGGCTCATCCGGAAACGCCACGTTCATCACGGCACTCGGGTCCTCATAGACGCTGAGCCCGCCCGTCAGGCGCACGGTCTCGGAAAGCCCCGTCACCGCGCGGGTGGGGTCGGTCCGCCCCAGGAAACCCGCCTCAATGCGCGGTGTGGCCAGGAAAAGCAGGATGGTGAACGCCATGGCCGCAAAGGCCAGCCCCCAGACCGAGACGAAGAGCCCCGCGTCAAACACGTTCCCAGGCCGCGCCTCACCCCGCAACCGCCCCCCGGGCACCCGGACCGCCCGCAGCCGGTCCGCGCCGGACATGTCGCTGTGGATGCGCAGGCTGACAAAGGCCCAGATGGACGCCGTGATGAACAGCCCAAGCACCAGCGCAATGGCCGGTTCGGGCGACTGGACGACTGCGGCGAGGAGCAGGAAAAATGCCATTAGAAAGAGTTGCAGGTGAACCTTCTCGGACTTCACCCCAAGCAGCAGGTAGCCCTGGATGAAGATCACGAGGCAGATGACCGCGTTCATCAGGCCCAACTGCATCACGGAAACCGGAATAAAAACGCCGTAACCGACGCACGCCGCGAGTTTCAGGCTCCGAAACCACGCCTGACGCCGCTCCAGATATTCCCCCAGGGGGGAGAGAAGCAAAAACACGGCGGGGGGAAGCAGCAGCACGGCCCCGTACTCCCGCACCGTCGCCAGCGCCATGTAGCCAGCAAACACCACGCAGGCCGAGGAAATCCGGAGAATCATGCGCGGCCGGTCAGACATGCGCCAGCCCTCCGGGGTCCACCACTGGAATGCCCGCCGGACCCGCCAGACGCCCCCATTTCCCGGCATCGGCGGACACCGCCACCAGCCGCGCCGGCTCCGATTTCATCCGCCGGGCCTCCTCCTCCACCCGCGCCGCCGTCTCCGCCGCATCCCCGGCCTCCACCCGCGCCAGCGCGTCCAGAATCTTCTTCTCCTGAAAGGTGCCCGCGCCCAGGGGCACCAGGTACTTGCCCGCCGAAAGCCCAACAGAATACTGGCGCTGGAGCAGGGTCGCGGCGATGGACGCCGTCAACTCCACCGCATCCTCAAACCGTTCCCCGAAGTCCGGCAGTCCGTCGGGCACCGTGTCCAGAAACAGCATAACGGCCCGCACATTGCCAAAACCCATCTCCCGGACCATCCAGACCCCCCGGCGCGCGCTCACGCGCCACGCGATAAGGCGCGTGTCATCGCCGGGGACATATTCCCGCAGGGAGACATATTCGTCGCCGTCGGCCATGCTGCGGCGCGGTGCCACGCTCGCCCCCGGCAACTGCTCCAGCGCGGACAGGCGCACGGAACCGACCCGCGGGTACACCAGCACCTCCGCACTGTCCCGAAACACGCGCCGCCGCTCGAAGAACCCAAAGGGATAGGAGGAGGAGAGCCGGCAGGGGGGAAGGGGATAGGCGCCCCGCCGCTCAAAGACATGACGCATGTCCAGAAGCAGGGCGCCGCGGGGCGGCGTCTTCAGGGCGTAGGAAAAGGTCCGGCCGGGCGCGCCCTCCAGCCCGAGCCGCAGGGAGACGGACGAAAGGAGCCTCTTGGAGTTGGAAAGGGTCACCCGCACCAGCGCCTGTTCCCCCCGGAACACCGCGTGCGGCGCCTCACGGGCGACCGTGATCCCCCGGAGATTCATCCAGCCGAGGGCTTCCGAGACCAGCACCACGCTGAGCAGGCCGCCGAAAACGATGTAGAGCAGGTTCTCCCCCGTGTTCAGGGCGGAGAAAAAAACCAGCACCAGGATGACCGCCATGACCACGCCGGACTTGGTCGGCCGGCCCAGGCGTTTCTCGCCGAACCGGGCGGCCATCAGACCGGAACCTTGATTCCCTGCACAATCTCCAGCAGGATGCGCTCCCGTTCCTTTGCCGACGCCGCCAGATCCGCCCCCCGCGACCGCACCAGCAGCCGGTGCGCGAGCACCGGCGCGGCCATCCGCTTCACGTCGCCCGGCGTCACATAGTCCCGGCCCGCCACCAGCGCGTGCGCCTGGCTGGCCTCCAGCAGCCCCTGCGACCCGCGCGGCGACGCCCCCAGCCGCACCTGCTCATGCGTCCGCGTGCCCCGCACGATCTCAAGAATGTACTGCTCCACCGCCGGGTCCACATGCACCGACCCGGAAACCCGCTGCATCTCGATCAGCTCCCGGCCCGTGACGGCGGGGGAGAGGGACGCGATGGCGTCCATGGGGTCGTGCCGCCGCATGATCCGCAGCTCGTCCGCCTCCGGCGGATACCCCACCTCCACCCGGAGCAGAAACCGGTCCAGCTGCGACTCGGGCAGCACATAGGTGCCCTCATGCTCGATGGGATTCTGCGTGGCCACCACCATGAACGGCTTCGGCAGGGGGTGGGAAATGCCGTCCACCGACACCGTGTACTCGCTCATCGCCTCCAGCAGGGCGCTCTGGGTCTTCGGCGGCGTCCGGTTAATCTCGTCCGCCAGCACCACATTCGCGAAGATCGGCCCCCGCCGGTAGTCGAAGTCCCCCGTCTTCGGGTTCAGAATGGACACGCCCAATATGTCCGACGGCAGCATGTCACTCGTGAACTGGATGCGCGCAAACGAGCAGTCAATGGACTTCGCCAGGCTCTGTGCCAGTGTCGTCTTGCCGATGCCCGGCACGTCCTCGATGAGCAGATGCCCGCGGGCCAGCAGCCCCGCCACGCACAGCTCCACCACGTCCCGCTTCCCGTACATGACCTGCTCGACACTGGCGATCAGGCGTCCCACCTTCTCAAGACACGAAGCGTCCATGCATGTTTCCTGACGGTTGTTCAGAGTGTCCCTGTCGTCCCGCAACCGGGATGCCGCCATTTTAGGGACGCGCCACCCGTATTTCCACCCCGGCGCAAGGGCCAACGCTTGATGAACAACCCAAACCAGACTGAGTATGCCCGCACCGCACCGCCAGCGTGGTCCTGTCCTCCATCCCTGCCGTACCGCCAGCGTCCCGCTGGCCTTGTCTTTCGCTCCGGCCGCCGGTCTACCGTGCGCCCGAAGACGAGGCCGCCGGGACGGCGGCGGTACGGAATTGCCCCCGCTTGCCCGCCCCCGTACCGCCAGCGTCCCGCTTGCCTTGTCTTTCGCTCCGGCCGCCGGTCTGGCGTGAGCCCAAAGACGAGGCCGCCGGGACGGCGGCGGTACACAACAGCCCCCGCATGCCAACCCCCGTACCACCAGCACCCTGCCTGCCCTGTCTTCCGCCTTGCCGTACCGCCAGCGTCCCGCTGGCCTCGTCCTCTCCGCACCGGTCAGTATCTCTCCAACGGCGTCGGCCAAGGCCGCAACCCCGTCCGCAATTCCAGCCCCCTCATCAGCCCCCGCCACGGCCACCCCGTTAGTCCGGCATGCTCCGGATTGGTGAGCGTGTATTCAACGGCATGCTCCAACTCTTTGGCATTTCGCAGCAGCCGGTCATAACTCTCCCGCTGCCAGAAACCGCCGGACTTCCCAAGGATCTTGTTGCACCTGTGCGCGGTATAAGACTTCCACGAGTGCATCACCTGATCAAGGCTGAATTGCCCGAGCGGCTGCACCACAGCGTGCACATGGTTCGGCATGACGCACCAGGCCACGAGCCGGTACCGTTCTCCGTGAAAGGAGCGCAGCGCCTCCGCCACCACGGCGGCGACCTTCGGCTTCCGGAGGGGACAAGCCCCGCGCCCCGCGTCCAGCCAGGACTCCACCTTGTCATTCATCACGCGCGCCAGGGACAGTTCTTCGGCGCGCGTCAGCTCCCCCTTCTCCTGCAGGGCTGCGGCGAGCGCTTTTCGCTCCTGAAGAAAACTGTCCAGCACCGCCCGTGGCAATGAGTCCCCCAGCCGGAACGTGACCGCGTAACAGCCCCCTTCCAATTCCCAATGCGGCAATTTCTTGCGCCCGCGCTTCGAGGCGTCTTCACTGTCTCTGGGATACGCGATGTCCAGAAAATCGTCCATAAGCGCCCTCCCGGTTATTATAACCCCCGGCCGCCGGTCTGGCGTGAGCCCGAAGACAAGGCCGCCGGGACGGCGGCGGTACGAAAGAACCCCGCCAGCCCGCCCCCGTACCGCCAGCGTCCCGCTGGCCTCGTCTTTCGTTCCCGCCGACGGTCTGGCGTGAGGCCCGAAGACAAGGCCGCCGGGACGGCGGCGGTACGGAACAGCCCCCGCATGCCCGCCCCCGTACCGCCAGCGTCCCGCTGGCCTTGTCTTAGGCGCGGCATCGGCTGCGGCTGCGGGGCGGCGTTCGCACGCCCCTGCGCCCGCAGCCGATGCGCTCAGCCTGCCTGCCTGACTTGGCTCGACAGGATCACTGAACTGCGGCCAAGCGGAACCCAACGGCGTAGTTCCGAATGCCCGGCGTGCCGCTGTTCCGAGCCGCCGAGCGGCAGTACCTGGCGGTGTAGTACCAGTAGCCGCCCCGGATCATCCGGCTCGCGGCCCTAGCAGCCTGTGGCAAAAGGCTGAATTGAGCGGGTCATGTTGAGGTGGTTCCATGCGGGCGTTTTTGGGCGCGTCGTGCCGCGGGATTCCCTGTAAGTGCGCAGACAC
>JAPXRP010000014.1:0-41867 GCA_033813475.1 Candidatus Hydrogenedentota bacterium | reverse complement strand
CCGAAGGCGGAGGACCCGCTGCTCCGCTTCAGCACGCGCATCGCGGCGGCGGCGGTGTTCTTCCCGCCGACCCATTTCCTCAGCTGGAACGGCGCGCGGGCGCCGATTGACTTGGAGCCCGGCCTGCTGTTCACCGGCGGCGTGGAGGGGAAGACGGACGCCGAGCTGGACGCGCGCCTCCGGGAGCTGTCCCCCGCGCTCCAGGTGAAGCCCGGCCTGCCGCCCGCGCTGCTCATCCACGGCGACTCGGACCCTGTGGTGCCGCTGGACCAGTCGGAGCAGATGGTGAAGGCGCTGAAGGACGCGGGGAACGGCGCGGAGCTGGTGGTGAAGAAGGACGGCGGCCATTTCTGGCTCACCATCACCGAGGAGATCATCCTCCTCACCGACTGGCTCGACAAGAAGCTGGCGGGCGCGCAATGACGGGGACGCGGGACGACGGGGAGCACCCTGTCGAGATGCTGCACCGGCCCGGGGCGCTGCTGCACGCGCGCCCGAAGACCCCCGGGCGCTTCCGCCGCGCGCGCAACCGCGTCTACGCCGAGGCCCTCGGCGCCGCGCTGGTGATGGACGTGTTCCAGCCGGAGGGCCCGTCAAACGGCCTCGGCGTGGTGGACGTCGTCAGCAGCGGCTGGCGCTCCGACCGGATTGTCCTCAACGAGCATGTCGGCTTCGGCCTGTGCGACGCCCTGTGCGCCGCGGGCTTCACGGTCTTCGCGGCGTCGCCCGGCTCCGCGCGCCTCTTCGAGGGAAGGGACCTCGTCCTCCACGTCCACGCGGCGGTGCGCCATGTGCGCCACCACGCGGCCGAATGGGGCGTGGACCCCGGCCGCCTCGCCCTCGCGGGCACCTCGGCGGGCGGGCACCTCGCCGCGCTCGCCGCGCTGTCGCCCCAGAAGGGCCGCCCCTCCAGCCGCGAACCCCACCGCAGGCACGACTCCTCCGTCGCCGCCGTGGCCGCCTTCTTCGCGCCGTCGGATTTGGGGGGGCTGTTCCGCGGCGACGCGGGCCGCGAGGCCACGCGGCAGGGCATCCTCTGGGAGGAAATGCTCTTCCGCGGCGGCACGGCGCAGAAGACGGACGGGGAGGTCGCCGAGCGCGCGCGGGAGCTTTCGCCGCTGCACGCGGCGGCGTCGTTCCGCGCGCGCCACCCGGACCGGGTGCCGCCGCCCTTCCTGCTGGTCCACGGCGACGCGGACCCCGTGGTGCCCCTTGCGCAGTCGCTGCGCCTGGCGGACGCGCTGCGCGCCGCGGGCGGCGCGGCGGACATGCTGGTGCGCCCCGGCGGCGGGCATCCCTGGCCGGACGCCGGCGCGGAGTGCGCCAAGGCGGCCGCCTGGCTCGCCGCCCGCCTGCGCTGACTTGCCCCTCCCCGCAACGACAAAACGCCCATGCCTTGTCTCCGGGGGGGTGTCTTTCGACAGGCCCCGAAAACAAAGGCACGGGCGTTGTCGCGCGGGTCTTACCTCCCGTGCCGCGCGGGCCCGGGAGCGCCTGGCTGTGGGAGATTACTTCTTCGCGGCCGGGGCCTTCTTGGCGGCCGGCTTCTTCGCGACGGCCTTCTTCACCGCCGGCTTCTTCGCGGCGGCCGGCTTCTTCGCGGCGGCCTTCTTCACCGCCGGCTTCTTCGCGGCGGCCGGCTTCTTCGCGACAGCCTTCTTCGCGGCCGGCTTCTTCGCCGCGGGCTTCTTCGCGACAGCCTTCTTCGCGACAGCCTTCTTCGCGGCCGGCTTCTTCGCCGCAGGCTTCTTCACCGCCGGTTTCTTCGTCGCATCCGCCATTGCTCGTTCCTCCTTTTCTGAACGACCTCGCTTCTCTTCCGCACAGCGCGGAGGCGGCATCCCGGACAACAGGTCCGCGATGCGCCCGCCGTTCATGCACACCATGAACGGCGCACTTCCACAGATGCGCAGCGCATCCGCAAAAGGCGTGGGAAAAGGCTCCGGGCTGGAAGGGGCCGCCGCGTCTTCCGCAAGCGCGGCGCCCCTTGACTCCGACGTGTGCGCTTGTCGGTCAGGCCACACGATAAAGAGTTCTTCGCCGCATTTTTTCCGCGCGCGCCGTCGGAAAAAATGGTCCGCGCTGAACAACCCGGAAACTGGATTCAACTGTGACGCCGAATGTGTAGCAAACAAAGAGGAAAAAATCAAGCGTAACGCCAAACTTTTTTTCTTTTTTTCGCGGGCGCGGCGGGGCGCTTTATTCGGCGGCGGCCGATTGGGTACCATGTGCGCGTCCGCGAAAGGAACACGCGGACCGTGAAAGGGAAACCATGATGACGGATGAAAGGCTGCGGCACGGCGAACTGCTTGAACGCTTCAAGGGCGTGCGCGTGATGGCGGTGGGCGACATCTATCTCGACGAGAACGTCTTCGGCTCCGTGACGGAGGTGAGCCTGGAGGCGCCCATCCCCGTCTTTGAGGTGCATGAGAAGCGGCACAATCCGGGCGCGGCGGGAAACGCCGCGTGCAACGCGGCCTCCCTCGGGGGCCGCGTCACCATGGTCGGCGTGGTGGGCGACGATGTGAACGCGGGCATTGTGCGGCGCGCCTTTGAGGAGCGCGGCGTGGACACGTCGGGCATCGTCACCGACCCCTCGCGCGCGACGAACACCTACGGCAAGCTGAAGGCCGGCGGGCACAACATCCCCATGCAGGAGGTGCTGCGCACGGACACGCCGAAGCCCCGCATGGTGTCGGGCGACACCGAGGCCGCCGTCATCGCGCAGATACGCCGGCTCGCCCCGGAGGTGGACGCGATCCTCATCGGCGACCAGGTGTCGGCCACGGTCTCCGACGCGGTCTACGCGGCCATCATGGAGTGCGCGGGGAAGTTCTCGCTGAAGACGGTGGCCGACTCGCGCGCCCGCGCCGGGTACTTCGCCGGCGTGGACGTGATCAAGCCGAACGACCGCGAGGCCGGGCTGGCCGCGGGCATTGACGTGGTGGACGAGGCATCGCTGATGGAGGCGGGCCGGTTCCTCACCACGCGCGCGAAGAACGCGATGGTCACGCGCGGCCCCGAGGGCATCACCGTGTTCTCCGCCGGCGGCGAAGTGGAGACGGTGCCCATCCGCCCGGTGCGCGCCGTGGACGTCACCGGCGCGGGCGACACCGTGGCGGCGACCATCGTGCTCACCCTGGCCGCGGGCGGGTCGCTGCGCGACGCGGCCGTGCTGGGCAACCTCGCCGCGGGCATCGCCGTGGCGCAGCCCGGCGTGGTCACCGTGTCGAACGACGAGCTGCGCGACGCCGTGCTCGGCCCCGAGGGGCCGGAGAAGCTGAAGTCGGTGGAGCAGCTCCGGGGCATCGTGGAGCGCCTGCGGCGCGACGGCAGGCGCGTCGTGTGGACCAACGGCTGCTTCGACCTGCTGCACGCGGGGCACATCTCCTACCTCCTCAGCGCGCGCGCGTGCGGCGACGCGATGGTGGTCGGGCTCAACACGGACGCGTCGGTGCGCGCCCTCAAGGGGCCGGAGCGCCCCGTGGTGTGCGAGATGGACCGCGCGCTGGTGATGTCGGCATTGGAGTGCGTGGACTACGTGGTGCTCTTCGGCGACCCGTCGCCCCTGCGCCTGATCGAGGCGCTGCGGCCCGACGTGTACGCGAAGGGCGGCGACTACACCCTGGAGACCATCGTGCAGGAGGAGCGCCGCGCCGTGGAGGCCTACGGCGGGTCCATCGCCATCATCCCCGGCCGCGAGGGGAAGTCCACCACGGGCATCATCAACAAGATCTCCGGGAAGCCCTGACGGCCCGCGCCCCGGGTCAGAGCAGCTTGCCGGTCTCGCCGAAACCCTCGCGCTTGCACCCGCCCTCGCAGGCGTCCCAGCAGTAGGTGCAGAGGCTCTCGCGCGGCAGGGTGGTCGCCCCCACCATGTCGTCCAGCCGCTGGTACTGGAGCGTCGTGAGCGACAGCCGCGTGCGGATGCGCTCGACCATGGCGTGGTGGCGGTCGGAGTCCGGGTTGGCGTACTCGTCAAGGCGGGCGTCCGCGTCGCCCTCCAGCTCCTTCACGGCGCGCCGCGCCGCGAGGTCCATCTCCGACTTCGACCGGGAGAAGTTGAGGAACCGGCACCCGTGCACCAGCGGCGGGCAGGCGGGGCGCATGTGCACCTCGAGCGCGCCCGCGCCGTAGAGCCGCTGGATCGTGTCCTTGAGCTGCGTGCCGCGCACGATGGAGTCGTCGCAGAAGACGATGCGGCGCCCCTGGATCAGCTCCTGGATGGGGATCAGCTTCATCCGCGCCACCAGGTCGCGCGTCGCCTGGGCCTGCGGCATGAAGCTGCGCGGCCAGGTCGGCGTGTATTTCGCGAAGGGCCGCCCGTAGGCGATCTTCTTCTCGTTCGCGTAGCCGATGGCGTGGCCCGTGCCCGAGTCGGGGATGCCCGCCGCCAGGTCCGCCTCCACCGTGTCCCGCCGCGCCAGCGCGGCCCCGGACCGGTACCGCATCGCCTCGGCGCTCACGCCCTCGTAGGACGACGCGGGGAACCCGTAGTAGACCCAGAGGAAAGTGCAGACCCGCAGGTCGTCGCCGGGGGCCACGCGGGTTTCCACGCCCTCGGCGGTGATGCGCACCACCTCGCCGGGGCCCAGGAAGCGCTCCGTCTCGTAGTCCAGGTTGGGGAAGGCCGTGGTCTCCATGGCCGCGGCCCGCGCGCCCTCCTTCGCGCCGACGGCCACCGCCGTGCGCCCGTAGCGGTCGCGCGCCGCGTAGAGCGCGCCCTTCTCCGTCAGCAGCAGCAGCGAGAGCGACCCGTCCACCGCGCCCTGCGCGATCTGGATGCCCTCCTCGAAGGTCGCCCCCTGGTTGATCAGCGTCGCCACCAGCTCCGTCGGGTTGATGCCCCCCCCGCTCATCTCCGAAAAATGCGTCGTCCACTTGGAGAACGCCAGCGACGCCAGGTCCGCCAGGTTGTTGATCCGCCCCACCGTCACCAGCGCGTAGGGGCCCAGATGCGACCCGATCAGCAGGGGCTGCGAATCCGTGTCGCTGATCACCCCCACCCCCGCGTGCCCCCGCATCTTCACGATGTCGTCCTCAAACTTCGACCGGAACTGCGCCGTGCTGATGTCGTGGATGCGCCGGTCAAAGCCCGCCTCCCGGTCCAGCACCGCCAGGCCCCCGCGGAAGGTGCCCAGATGGGAGTGGAAATCCGTGCCGTAGAAAAGGTCGCTGGTGCAGTCATCCGTCGAGACGACGCCGAAAAATCCGCCCATGAGACTGAACTCCCGCTTGTTGGGGGATGGTCTGGCCGCGTGGCCGGTCCGGCAACGCGCGCTGGCGCCATGGTACAGAAGCCTCCCCCCCCGCCGCAACGGAAAAACTGCCGGGTGCCCGCCGCGAAGCCCGAAAGCCGCAAAAAAGTTGACACACGGCGGGGTTAACCGCTATGCTACCCGTCCTGTGCGGACGCGGTGTGTCCGCCTGCGTGTCTTTTTGCCGGAGGCGGCGCCAGGCCGTTTCCCGTGAAAAACCACTGAACCCGGCGCGGGACACGTCCGCGCCGAAACGAAGGACCATCGGAAACTGACATGGCGAGATATCTCGGACCAAAGCACAAGTTGAGCCGCCGCATCGGGAAGTGCATCTGGGGCAAGCCGAACAGCCCCGCCGCGAAGCGCCCCTATCCGTCCGGACAGCACGGGCCGAACCTTCGGCGCAAGCTGTCGGTGTACGGCACGCAGCTGCTGGAGAAGCAGAAGCTGCGCATGTACTACGGCGCGATCATGGAGAAGCAGATGCGCCGGATTTTCGACAAGGCGCGGCGGCTGGGCGGCAACACGGGCACCAACCTGATGATGCTGCTGGAGTCGCGCCTGGACTGCGTGGTCTGGCGGATGGGCTTCGCGCCGACGATCTTCGCCGCGCGCCAGCTGGTCACGCACTGCCACATCCTGGTGGACGGCGAGAAGGTCAACATCCCGTCCTTCCAGGTGAAGCCGGGCATGGCCGTCTCGATCCGGCCGAAGAGCCGCAAGATTCCGATGATCATGGAGGGTGCGGAGCACCCGCCGGTGCAGATTCCCGAGTTCCTGGACCGGGCGCCCAAGGCCTTCGAGGGCAAAATGATCGCCACGCCGAACGCGGCCACGATTCCGTACCAGGTGGACACGAACAGCATTATCGGCTTCTACTCCCGGTAATACGGTTCCCCGTGCGTTATCTTCCTGGCGGACCGCGCCATCGGCGGTTCGCCAGTCTTTTTTTGCGATGGAAGGGACGTTTCCCGGCGCCGCGCGGCGCGGGGCAGGAGTTTGGGCATGAGCATTGAGGTCGTCGTCGGAGCCAACTGGGGGGACGAGGGCAAGGGGCGCATGGTGGACTACCTGGCGCAGGACGCGGATTTCGTGGTCCGGTTCCAGGGCGGGAACAACGCGGGCCACACGGTGGTCAACGAGTTCGGCGAGTTCAAGCTGCACCTGCTGCCGTCGGGCGTGTTCAACCCGAACGTGGTGAACATCCTCGGGCCGGGCATGGTCATTGACCTCCAGGGGCTGGCCGACGAGATGGCCAGCCTGAAGGCGCGGGGCATCGCGCCGAACCTGCGCGTGTCGGACCGCGCGACGATCTGCTTCCCCTTCCACCGGATGGAGGACGGCTGGGAGGAGGACCGGCTCGGCAAGAACGCCTACGGCTCCACGCGGCGCGGCATCGCCCCGGCCTACGGCGACCGCACCATGAAGAAGGCGATCCAGATCGGCGAGCTGCTGTATCCGGAGCGCTTCAGGGAGCGGCTGGCGGCGGTCTGCGAGTGGAAGCTCCAGAAGGCGGAGCGCTTCTACGGGCGCACGGGCGAGTTCACCTTCGAGGAGATGCTGGCGTGGTCGGAGGCGGCGGCGGAGACGGTGGCCCCGCTCATCTGCGACACGTCGGTGCTGCTGGAGGAGGGCGCGCGCGCCGGGAAGAAAATCCTCTTCGAGGCCCAGCTCGGCACCCTCCGCGACCTGAGCTTCGGCATCTACCCCTACACCACGTCGTCCTGCACGCTGGCGGCCTACGCCCCCATCGGCGGCGGCCTCTTCGGCCGCCCGGCGGACCGCGTGGTGGCGGTGGTCAAAGCCTTCTCCACCTGCGTGGGCGAGGGCCCCTTCGTCACGCTCATGGAGAAGGAGCTGGCGGACCGGCTGCGCGAGTCGGCCAAGGAGTACGGCGCGGCGACGGGCCGCCCCCGGACCATCGGCCATTTCGACGCCCTGGCCACGCGCTACGGCGCGCAGGTGCAGGGGGCCACGGAAATCGCCCTCACCAAGCTGGACAGCCTGACCGGAATGCCCTCGCTGAAAATCTGCACGCACTACACGCACGCGGGGAAGGTGTACGACCACTTCCCGCTGAACGCGGTGCTGGAGGAGGCGGCGCCGGTGTACGAGGAGACGGCGGGCTGGTCGGAGGACATCTCCGGCGTCCGCGAGTTCGCCGACCTGCCCGAGGCCGCCCGGAAGTACGTCCTCCGCATCGAGGAGCTGGTCCAGTGCCCCATCCGCTTTGTGTCCGTCGGGCCGGAGCGGGAGGCGCTGATTGACCGGGGGGCGCGCGGCTGAGGCCGGCCCGCGAAGACGCCCCATGCCAGAGACAACCATTCCATTCCCCCCCCTCGGCGCGGTCGGGCCCCTGGTCGCCGCGCTCCGGGAAAAGGGGCGCCGCGCCGCCCTGACGGGGGCGTGGGGCTCGGCAAAAACCCTGGCGGCCGCCCAGGCCGCCGAGACCCTCGGCGCGCCCCTGTTCGCCGTGGCCCCCGGGCGCGTCGAGGCCGAGGCGCTCCACGACGACCTCTGCACCCTCTTCGGCGAGGAGCGCTGCGCCCTCTTCCCCGCGTGGGAGGTCCTGCCCACGGACATCATGAGCCCGTCGGACGACATCGTGGCGGAGCGCATGAACACCCTGGAGCGCATGCTCGCCGCGCGCGACGCCGGCGCGCCGCTGCATGTGGCGGCCCCCCTGCGCGCGGTCATGCAGTATGTGGCCGACCAGCGCCGCCTGCGCGCGGACACGCTCACCCTGCGCGAGGGGGAGGAGCGCGACCTGGACGACCTGCTGGCGCACCTGGTGAAGCTCGGCTACGAGCGTGACGTGATGGTGGAGCGGCGCGGGGATTTCAGCCTGCGAGGCGGCATCCTGGACGTGTTTCCCATCTCCTCCGAGCTGCCCTTCCGTCTGGAGTTCTTCGGCGACCGCATCGAGTCCATGCGCCCCTTCGAGCCCGAAACCCAGCGCAGCGTGGGCAAGGCCGTCTCCGTCACCCTGGCGCCCCGGTCGGAGAAGGCCCTGCTGGCGGAAGGCCTGCGCGCCGGACGCCACAAGGCCGCCCTCACGGAGTACCTGCCCGACAACACACTGGTGTTCGTGGACGAGCCGGTGTCCGTGGCGGAGAAGGCGGCGGAGATCGCGGAGCAGGCGGCGGGCAACCCCTTCTTCATGTCCGCAGACGACCTGGAGAAGCGTCTCGGCGCGTTCCGCCGGATGGACGCGGCGCAGTCGCCCTTTGACCCGCTGCCGGGCGTGAAGCCCGTGCGGACGGCGACGCTGTCGGTCATGAACTTCAGCGGGCGCGGCCCCGAGTTCTGGGAGCAGATGCGCCGCTGGGAGCAGGAGCACTACGCCGTCACCCTGTTCTGCGTGAACACGGGCGAGCAGCGCCGCCTGCTGGAGCTGCTGGAGGAGCAGGGGTTTATGCCCGGGCGCGACGGGGACTTCGACCTGCGCGTGCGGGTGGGGCGGCTGCGGGCGGGTTTTGTGTCGCCCGCGGACCGGCTGGCCGCCCTGAGCGAGGGCGAGATTTTCGGCCGCCACTACGTCCGCCGCCGCCGCCGCCGCTTCGAGGCGGGGGCTGCGGTCACGCAGTTCAGCGACCTGAAGGCGGGCGACTACATCGTCCACGAGGTCCACGGCGTGGGCCGCTACCTGGGGCTCAGGCGCTTCGCCGGGAAGGCGGGCGACTACATGGCCCTCCAGTACGCGGGGGGCGACACGGTCTATGTGCCCATCACGCACATAGACCAGATCCAGAAGTTCGCGGGCGGCGAGGGCGCGCTGCCGAAGATGGACCGCATCGGCGGCGCGAGCTGGGCGCGGCGGCGCGAGCGCGTGAAGAAGGCGGTCCGCGAGATGACGGACGCCCTGGTGCGGCTCTACGCCGCGCGGGAGACGGTGCGGGGCCACGCGTTCGGCCCGGACACCCCGTGGCAGCACGAGTTCGAGGACGCCTTCGAGTACACCGAGACGCCGGACCAGGCCCGGGCCATCGCGGAGACCAAGCGCGACATGGAGTCGCACCGGCCCATGGACCGGCTCATCTGCGGCGACGTGGGCTATGGAAAGACCGAGGTGGCGCTGCGGGCGGCGTTCAAGGCCGCCATGGACGGCAAGCAGGCCGCCGTGCTCGCGCCGACGACCGTGCTCGCCCAGCAGCACTACAACACCTTCCGCGAGCGCATGGCCGACTACCCTGTGCGGATCGGCCTGCTCAACCGCTTCCGCACGCCCGCCCAGATCCGCGAGACGGTCCACCAGCTCCGCGACGGCGAACTGGACATCGTCATCGGCACGCACCGGCTCCTGTCGAAGGACATTGTGTTCCGCGACCTGGGCCTCGTGGTGATTGACGAGGAGCAGCGCTTCGGCGTGGCGCACAAGGAGCGGCTCAAGCAGCTGCGCACGCATGTGGACGTGCTGACGCTGTCGGCCACGCCCATCCCGCGCACGCTCCACATGTCCCTCATCGGCATCCGCGACATGAGCGTCATCAACACGGCCCCCAACGACCGCCTGCCGATCCACACCTGCGTGGAGGCGTGGGACGCCAACCTGATCCGCGAGGCCGTGGAGCGCGAGCTGGCGCGCCAGGGCCAGGTCTTCTTCCTGCACAACCGCGTCCAGACCATCGGGAAGGCCGCCGCCTTCGTCGGCAAGCTGGTGCCGCGCGTGCGCGTCGGCGTGGGCCACGGCCAGATGCCCAAGCACGAGCTGGAGGAGGTCATGACGGCCTTCGTCAACCGCGAGCTGGACGTGCTGGTCTGCACGACCATCATCGGCTCCGGCATTGACATCCCCAACGCGAACACGATCATCGTGGACCGGGCGGACCATTTCGGGCTCAGCCAGCTCTACCAGATCCGCGGCCGCGTGGGCCGCTACAAGCACCGCGCCTTCGCCTACCTCCTCGTGCCCGGAGACCGCGCCCTCACCGAGGACGCCCAGCTCCGCCTCAAGGCCCTGGAGGACTTCTCCGCCCTCGGGTCGGGCTACCGCATCGCCATGCGCGACCTCGAAATACGCGGCGCCGGCGACCTCCTCGGCGCGGACCAGGCCGGCCACATCGCCGAGGTCGGCTACGAGACCTACCGCCAGCTTATCGAGGACGCCGTGGCCGAGGCCCGCGGACGCCCCGCGCGCCGCCGCCAGCTCCCCCCTCTCGACGCCCCCGTGGACGCCCACATCCCCGAGGACTACATCCCCACGGGACAGCAGAAGATGACCATGTACCGGCGGCTGGCGGGCGTCGGCTCCGTCGAGGAGCTCCGCGAGCTGCGCGACGAGCTGCGCGACCGCTTCGGCCCGCCGCCCGCGCCCGTGGACCGCCTGCTCCAGGTGATGGAGGCCCGCGTGCTCGGGCTGGACGCGGGGGCCACCGCCGTCCGCGTCGGCCGCGCCGAGATCTTTGTGGCCTTTGAAAGCGCCGCCATGCTGCCCCAGGCCGGCGAGGCGCGGCTCCGCCGCCTCTTCCAGGGAAGGCTCCGCCTCGACCTCCACGACAAGCCCGCCGCCGTGCTCACCCTGCCCCCCGCCGCCGACCCCCTCCGCGAATGCCTCGACTTCCTCCAAATCCTCGCCCGCGAACGCGCCGGGGAGGAGGACGGGGAGGACGAGTAGACCGCTGCGGTGCCGGTATCTTCCGGAAGGCCAGGCTGGAGCCTGGCGCTCCCAGGGGGCCGCGACGGGGAGGTCATCCCGGGAGCGGTGCGCTCCAGCAGGGCCACGGTGTCTGCGCACCCTGGGCTCGCCAGGCTCCAGCCTGGCAGGGCTCTGGCCAGCGCCCAGATACGGCGCATTGCCCCAAGAAAGCGGCGGGAGGCCGATCGTGCGTTTGACGATGACCACGCGGCGGGAAGGGCGACGGGGCGGTGTCAGAACGCGACCAGGACGGGCTCCGAGGGGGGGGAGACGTTGCCGGCGGCGTCGCGGGCGCGGACGGTGTGGGCGCCGGGGATGGCGGCGGTGTACACGGGGAAGGGCGTGGTGTCCACAGGTTCGCCGTTCAGCAGGATGTCATAGCCGGCGACGCCGTAGTTGTCGCGGGGGACGGGCCAGGAGAGGGTCGCGCCCCTGTCGTCGCGGCCGGCGATGACGACCCGCGCCGGGGCTTCGGGCGGCTGGACGTCCCGCTTCCCAATGAGGAACACCCGCGCCGCGCCGTTCATGCTGACGCGCAGGGAGACGGTGTCCCCGTCCACCCCGTGCTCGGCGGGGACGAATCCGGCGGGGGTGACGGTGACGGCCTGCTCCGGGGGAATCCAGGACGGCAGGGAGAAGGAGACGGTGCCGCTGGAGGACTTGAGCGCGTAGTTGCTGCGGAAGGGGAGCAGGCCCGTGGTGTAGTTGTTGTTGAGGACCACGGCCACGACGGCGTCGCGGGAGACGAGGAGCCGCCCGGTGATTTCCGGGTCGTCGCTTTTCAGGCCGTCCAGGGGCTCTCCGTAGAAGCAGAGGGTGCGGACGGTGTTGAACGCGCGGACGATGTCCTCGGCGGCGCGGATTTGCTCGGGGTGGTCCCGCTCGTAGTCGGGGCCGTACTTGAACCAGAGGATGCCCTTGGCGCCGCCCATGACGTGGGACCAGAACTGGTGCTTGACGCCCCACGGGTCGGGCTGGCGGCCCCAGACGGGCGCGGCGAGCTGGGCCCAGGTCCACATGCGCACGGGCTCGGTGTTGGCCTTGAGCTGGTCGGTGTATTCGAGGGCCTCCTCCATCCGCGCGTGGCGCGTCATGCCCGTGCGGGGGATGGCGTTGGGCGCGTGCATGACGTAGTGGTCCATGCAGGCGATGTCCGCCGTGGGGCCGTATTCGTTGAAGCCCGACATGCTCATGAGATTGAGGTAGGCGGGGGTGTCCGGGTCGTGCCGCCAGTAGTCCAGCGCGTGGTCGAGCATGCGCGCGGCGGGGATGCCGTGAAGGTCCGGCTCGTCGCGCACCATCCACGCGGCGACATGCGCCGCCCCGGCCCGCGTCCCCACCTGTCCGGTGTCGGGCTCCTTTTGGGGCGGGTCCCCCGCCTGGCGGGTGCAGATGTTCAGCGTGCGGACGTGGTATTGGGCGAACATGGCCTCCTGGGCGGGCCAGTCGGTGTAGCTGACGCAGGCGTCAATCCCCAGCCGCCGCGCGTGGCGCTGGCCCTCCGGGGACTGGATCATGTTGCTGCTCCAGGTGCCGATGGGGAATTCCGCCGCCGTGAGGCGGATGCCCGCGCCGACCCGCAGCTCCGAGCCCCCGGCGTCCGCAAGCACGCGGAGATTCAGGGGGGCCATCGGGGGGAGCGGGTCGCCGTGGGCCAGCTCCAGGATGCGCAGCCCGCCCGGCGGCACGGTGAAGGACCCGCCGGCGGCCGAGAGGCCCGCGTCGGTTCCGGCGGCCCACTCCCGGCTGTTCAGGAGGACCCGGCGGACCTCGGCGGGGGTCTTCCCGTCGTTGCGGAGGTAAAGCAGGAGCGCGCCCGGCTCCGGCGCGGGAAGCGCGTTGGCCAGGCGCAGTGCGGGGGTGTCGCAGGCAAAGGACACGGAAGCCCGCGCGCCGGAGTCCATGACCACGGCCAGGTCCGCCCCGGCGCCCTTGGCCAGGGGGACGCCGGTCGCCTTAAGGGTGAGGCATCCGGTCTCCCCGGGGGCGAGGGATTCGGGCCAGACCCGCCACCAGGAGAGTTTGGGCCACTCGCCGGGGGCCTTGCCGTTGAGCAGCAGCTCCGCCACCCCGTCAGGGGCCGCGCCGGTGTTGCGCACGAAGCAGTAGACGACCCCGCCGTTGTCCTCGGGCCACTTCTCCCTGTAGAGGGCGGACCGGACCGCCCCGTGGAAGACGGGGGGCTCCAGAACGATGTCCGCCCCCGCGCGGCCGGCCGCCGCAAGGCAGAGAAGAAACGCGGCCATCCTGTGGGGGGTCATGGGAAGTCTCCGGAGCGGCCGGGAAGGGGGCGGCTACGCGTCAATCTCCATGAGGGCGAAGGTCATGACGGCCTCGGCCGCCACGACGTCGTCCGTCAGGGCGACGGCCTGAACCTTGCACGCGTTGTTGCGGTAGTGGACCATTTCGGCCTTGATGACCATCTGGTCGCCCGGCACGACGGTGTTGCGGAACTTGGCCTTCTCGATGCCGGTGAGGAAGGCAAGGCGGCCGTTGGGCTCGCCGTTCTCCCCGAACACGAGCATGGCGCTGACCTGGGCCATGGCCTCGATGATGAGGACGCCGGGCATGACGGGCACGTCGGGCCAGTGCCCCTGGAAGAACGGCTCGTTCACCGTGACGTTCTTCATGCCCGTGACGGTCTTCATGGGCTCGAAGGAGAGAATCCGGTCCACCAGCAGGAAGGGGTAGCGGTGGGGGAGGATCTTCATGATCTTGTTGACGTCGAGGGCCGGCGGCTGGCGGCGCGGGACGGCCCCGTAGCCGTCGCCGGAGCGCTCCTGCTGGCCCAGGAGGTACGCCTTCTTGATCTGCTTGGAGAAGTTGACGTTCTTCTCGTGGCCGCACTTCGCGCCGATGATGTGGCCCTTGATGGGGCGGCCGAGGAGGTAGGTGTCGCCGATCAGGTCGAGAATCTTGTGGCGCACAAACTCGTCGGGGAAGCGGAGGTCGTCGTTGAGGATTTTGTCGTCGCCGATGACCACGGCGCTCTCGAGGTCGCCGCCCTTGATGAGGCCCGCCTCCTGGAGCATCTTCACCTCGCGCAGAAAGCAGAAGGTCCGCGCGGGGGCCAGTTCCTTGCGGAAGGTGTCCTCGTTGATGGTGAACGAGGCGTACTGCGTGCCGATGGCCGGGTGGCCGTAGGAGATGGTCATGGTCACCCGGAACTCGTCCGACGGCAGGATGCTCAGCGTGACATCGTCCTTGCGGTAGTAGACCGGGTGGTCCACCGTGATGTACTGCTTCTCGGCGTCCTGCTCGACGATGCCCGCCTTCATGAGCGCCCCCAGCGCGGGCAGCGAGCTGCCGTCGCCGTTGGGAATCTCGTCGGCGTCCACCTCGACCGTGATGTTGTCCACCCCCATGCCCGCAAAGGCGGACATGGCGTGCTCGACCGTGTGGACGGTGACGCTGCCGATGCCGATGGTCGTGCCGCGGGACACGTCCACCACGTTGTCCACCAGCGCGGGGATCACCGGCCGGTCCGGCAGGTCCGTCCGGACGAAGGTGATGCCGCTGTCCGGGGGCGCGGGTTTGAATGTGACGGTGGTCAGGCTGCCGGTGTGGAGCCCGACCCCGGAGTACGACGCTTCAGAGGCGATGGTTCTTTGTCTCATGATTCCGACTCTTCCAGGGCCTTGAGGCGCGCCTCAAGCTGGTTAATCCGCCGCATCAGGCCGGGAAGCCGCATCTGGCCCACCATGATGCGCTTCTGCGCCTCATGGTCCGTGGCGGGAAAGCCCGATACCGTCGCCCCCGGCGGCACGGACCGCATCACCCCGCTGCGGCCGCCAATGCTGGCGCCGTCGCCGATGGTGATGTGGCCGCCGATGCCCGCGGAGGCCCCGATTCTGACGTTGTTGCCGATTTTCGCGCTGCCCGCGATCCCGGCCATCCCGGCGACCACGCAGTGCTCGCCGAGTTCCACATTGTGCCCTATTTGCACGAGATTATCAATTTTAGTGCCCCGGCCGATGCGGGTCACGCCGAAAGTGGCCCGGTCCACCGCTGTGTTGCTGCCAATCTCCACGTCGTCGCCGAGCTCCACGCGGCCCACCTGGGGCACCTTGTGCCACACGCCGCCCATGGGGACAAAGCCAAACCCGTCACTTCCCAGGCAGGCGCCCGCATGGATGATGCAACCCCGGCCGACGGTGGTTTCTTCCCGGAGCACCGCGTTGGGATGCACCACCGTGCCGGCGCCGACCCGGCAGTTCGCGCCGATGTAGGCCCCGGGAAACAGCACCACGCCGTCGCCCAGCACCGCCCCGGCCTCCACCACGGCGCCGGCGGCGACGGCGACGCCGTCGCCCAGCCGGGCCTCCGGGGAGACATGGGCGCCGGGATGAACCCCCGGCGCGGGCCGCAGGGCGGCGCCGCGGTCAAACAGGGCCAGTGTCCGCAGAAAAGCCTCCTCGGGCCGGTCCACGCGGATCTGCACGGGCGCGGCGTCCGCCACCGGCTCCGGCACCAGCACGGCGGCGGCCCGGCACTCGCGGAGGAGGGGGTAGTACTTCTCGCCGCGCACAAAGCACAGGTCGCCGGGGCCGGCCTCCTCGAGGCCGTTCACCCCCGTGACCGCCACGGCGGGGCCGCCGAGCGCCTCCCCCCCCACCAGGCGCGCGATGTCTTCAACGGAATGTCCCATGAACCGTCAAGCCTCCCCCGCGGCGCGGGCGCCGCGGACAGGACCCCGTATTCCGGCAATCACTTGTTGAGAATGGCCAGCACCTTGGGGGTGACGTCCAGGGTGGCGCTGTGGAACAGCAGGCCGGAGCGGGGGGACCCCTCCTCGGCGGCGTTGAGGACGAGGTGGTACCCCTCCTGCTCGCCGATCTGGGCGATGACCTTCTGCACGTCCGCCATGACCTCCTTCATCACCTTCGCCTCGTTGCTGTCAATCATCTGCTGACGCGTCTGCATGGCGGCGCGGAAGTTGGTGACGGCGGTCTGGACCTTGGTCGCCAGCTCCATGCGCTGGCTGTCGGGCATGTTGGGCCCCTCGGTCTCGAGCTTCTTGCGGTCGGCGCTGATGGCCGCCTCCATGGCGTCCAGCTCCTTCTGCTTCGCGTCCACGTCCTTCTGCAGCTCGTCATAGAGCGCCTTGCGCTTGCCGTAGTCGCTCAGGAGCACGCCCATGTCCACCACGGCGATCTTGTAGGCGGGCTGGGAGCTGTTCTGCGCGTTGGCGGCGGCGCTCAGGAGCGCGACGGCCCCGGCCCCGGCGACCAGTAGCGCCACAAACACGGACAGAGTCTTCACCGACGGTTGACGTGACACGGCTTGATCCTCTTGCTGGGTTGATTGTGGGAAGCGGGCGCAGCAGGGGCGCGCCCGCGGTTCTCCATGCGTTCCCGATATGGTCTGTGAGTATACCACGCCGGCGGAACGGGTGCAAAGGGGGCGCGGCCCGCGCCGGCCCCCGGCGCCGTCCCGGGGGCCTAGAAACGGAAGCCCGTGGCCAGGTGGAGCCTGCCAGAGCTGCTCTGGTCGTCGTCCGGATTCAGCGGGAAGCCGTAGTCCACGCGGATGGGCCCGAGCATGGGGACATTAAACCCGAGGCCCACGCCCACGCTGTACCGCATGTCGCCGAAGTCGAAGTCCGAGTCCTCCCACACGCCGCCCGCGTCCGCGAAGGTGTAGACGCGCAGGATGTCGGTGATCTTGTACTTCATCTCCAGGTTGGTGAGCAGGCGGACATTGCCGCCGACGGCGAACGTGTCGCCCCACCAGCGGTACTCGCGGACCTTCGGCCCGATGTCACGGTTGCGGTAGCCGCGCACGGTGGTGGTGCCGCCGGCGTAGAAGCGGTCCTGGAGGGGCACATAGTCCGAGCTGCCGTACTCCGTCATCCAGCCCTCGCGCTGGCGCAGGGAAAGGACCACCTTCTCCTCCCTGCCGACGCTGCGGTACCAGATGGAGTCGTGCTCCAGCTTGACAAACTCGTGGTCGCCGCCGAACCCGGCCACCTCGGCGGCCAGGCTGTGGGTGGAGCCCTTGCCCGGGTCGAAGCGGCTGTCCAGCGTGTTGCGCTCGATGGCCCAGCGCGTGCTCACGGTCGTGGAGCTGCCCTCCTGCCGCTTGATCTCCTCGTTGATCAGCCACGGAAGGTCGCTGATGTCGGTCTCCTGAACGCGGAAACTGGCCTGCGCCGTGACGTAGGGGGACAGCGACTTGCCGAAGCGGAGCTGGCCGCCCAGGGAGTCCTCCTCGTAGTCCGCGCCGCCGCGCACGAGGTAGGACTCGTCGAAAAGGTCCACGCCGAAGGAGATGGGCCGCCCGAGGAACTCGGGCTCCGTGAAGCTCAGGCTGTACTGGTCGCGCCGGGTCCCCGTGTTCACCTTCAGGCGCAGCTGCTGGCCGCCGCCGGTGAACTTCGGCCAGTTCGCGATGTCGAAGTTGTTCAGGCGCAGCTCCGTGTAGACGCCCATGCCGTCCTCGGTGCTGTAGCCGCCGCCGAAGTTGAAGGTGCCGGTCTTGCCCTCCTCCACGTCCACGTTCAGGTCCGTGAAAAGGTCGCTCCCGGCGTTGTCGGGCGTCTCGTCGAGGGTGATCCGCACGGAGTCGAAGAAACGGGTGTCGTCCAGACGCTTCTTGCTGCGGTCCACGGCGGCGCCGTCGTAGCGCTCGCCGGGCACCAGCAGCATCTGGCGGCGGACGATCTCGTCCTTGGTCACGCTGTTGCCCGTGATCCGGATCTGGCGCACGTATTTAAGGTCGCCCTCGGCCACGTCATAGACCACGCTGGTCGTCTTCTTCTCGCGGTCCAGCGCCACCTGCGGGGTGACCTGCGCGTCCACGTAGCCGCTGTCCTCCAGGCCCTTCTGAAGCAGGCGCGCGTCCCGCGCCACCTGCCCCTTGTTGTGCACGTCCCCGGGCAGCACCTTGACCAGCCCGGACATCTCGTCGTCGTCGTAGACGGTGTTCCCCGCGACGTCCATGGCCTCCATCGTGTATTCGGGGCCCTCGGACACATGGACCGTGATCTTCATGCCCTTGCCGTCGTCGGTGTAGACCACGTCGGTCTTGGCCACCTCGGACTCCAGCCGCCCCTTGTCGCCGTAGGCGTCCACTATCCCGGCCAGATCCGCCTCGAACTTGTCCTCCTCGTACTTCCCGCCGAAGAACCACCACGCCCGCTTGGTCTTCATGACCTTGCGCAGCTGGCGGTCGCTCATGGCGTCGTTGCCCTCAAACTCGATCTCGCGGATGCGCGCCTTGCGCCCCTCGGTGATGGTGTAGATCAGGCGCACGCGGGACGGGCCGACGTTCTCGGCGGCGGCGTCCACCGTCGTGTTGGCGAAGCCCTTGCCCTCGTACAGCTTGAGGACCGCCTTGCGCTCCTCGTCGAAGGCCTCGGGCACAAAGGACTCGCCCTCGCGCAGGGTGAGGGCGCCCCGGACGTTGCGGTCCTTGATCTTCTTGTTGCCGATGATCCGCACCTCCTCGATCACCCGCTTCTCCTCCACCTTGAACACGAGGACGGTCTTTCCGGACTCGTCCACGACCCCGGCGTCCACCTTGTCGAAGTAGCCGAGCTCGTAGAGGCGGCGCACGTCGCGCGAGACGGCGCCCTGGTCGAGGGCCGCGCCCGGCGCGGACTCCACGCGGGAGCGGACCGCCTGGTCGCTCACGCGGACCAGCCCGTCGAAGCGCACCTCGTCCACCGTTTTCGCCGGGGCATCCTGGGCCACGGCGGCAAACGCGAACAGACCCAGCACCATCATTCCCAGCGCGACATGCTTCGTTTTCAAGACGTGACACCCTCCGCGGCCCGCACAGCCCCGTCAAACACCAGCCTGTCGCCGGCGTCCGAGGGCCGCACACTTATTTCAGTATCCCTGTTCAGCCCGCCCCGAAGCAACAATTCAGCCAGGGGGTCTTCCACATGCTGCTGCACCGCCCGCCGAAGGGGCCGGGCGCCGTACTCGTCGCTGCTGCCGATCCGCACGAGGAACTCCCGCGCCTCGGGCGTCAGCACCAGGCGCAGGCCCTGCTCCGCGGCCCGCCGGACCACCTCGTCGGTCTGGATGTCCACGATCTGCAGCAGCTCGGCGCCGCTGAGCCGGTGGAACACCAGAATCTCGTCTATCCGGTTCAAAAACTCCGGGTTGAAGACTTTGCGCGCCTCCTCCAGCACCCGGTCCTTCATCCGCGTGTGGACGCCGTCGTCCTCGTCCGTGTGGAATCCCAGCGACGTGCTCCGGCCGATCCGGCGCGCCCCGGCGTTGGAGGTCATCATGACCACCGTGTTCCGGAAATCCACCTTGCGGCCCGTCGAGTCCGTCATGTGCCCCTCGTCGAGCACCTGGAGCAGGGCGTTGAACACGTCCGGGTGCGCCTTTTCGATCTCGTCGAAGAGCACCACGGAGTAGGGGCGCCGGCGCACCTGCTCGGTGAGCTGGCCGCCCTGGTCGTAGCCGATGTAGCCGGGGGGCGCCCCCATGAGGCGGGACACGGCGAATTTCTCCATGTACTCCGACATGTCCACCGTGATCAGGGCCTCCTGGCTGCCGAAGAGGAACTCGGCCAGGGTTTTGGCAAGCAGGGTCTTGCCCACGCCGGTGGGGCCCAGCAGCAGGAAGGAGCCCACGGGCCGGGTGCGGTCGCGCAGGCCCGACCGCGAGCGCTGGATGGCCCGCGTGATCGCGTCTATCGCCTCGTCCTGCCCCACCACGCCCCGGTGCAGCTCGTCGCGCATGCGCAGGAGCCGCTGCGACTCCTTCTCCTCCAGCTTGGTCAGGGGCACTCCCGTCCACTTCGAGACGATGTGGGCGATGTCCTCCTCCGTGACCACGGTCTCGGCGGAGTCGCGCTTGCGCTGCCAGTCGCGCTGGGCCTCCTCCAGACGGGCCTGGAGCGTGCGCTCCCGGTCGCGCAGCGACGCCGCCCGCTCGTATTCCTGGTTGTGGATGGCCTCCTCCTTCTCCTTCACCGCCTCGCCGATCTCCGCCTCCAGCAGCTTCAGCGCCGGGGGGCGCGTCGTGATCTGCAGCCGCGCGCGGCTGCCCGCCTCGTCTATGACGTCCACCGCCTTGTCCGGCAGGAACCGGTCCATGATGTACTGGTTCGACAGGCGCGCCGCCGCCACCACGGCCTCGTCGGAGAACTTCACGCGGTGGTGCGCCTCGTACTTGTCGCGCAGCCCCCGGATGATCTCGATGGTCTGCTCCACCGTCGGCGCGTTCACCAGGATCGTCTGGAAACGCCGCGCCAGCGCCGCGTCCTTCTCAATGTGCTTGCGGTACTCGTCCATCGTCGTCGCGCCGATGCACTGCAGCTCGCCGCGCGCCAGCGAGGGCTTCAGCATGTTCGCCGCGTCCACCGCGCCCTCCGCCGCCCCCGCGCCCACGATGGTGTGCAGCTCGTCAATGAAGAGGATCACGTTGTCCGCCCGGCGGATTTCCTTCATCACCGACTTGAGCCGCTCCTCGAACTGGCCCCGGTACTTCGTCCCCGCCACCACCCCCGCCAGGTCCAGCGTCAGCACGCGCCGGTTCAGCAGCAGGTCGGGCACGTCGCCGTTCACAATGGCCTGGGCCAGCCCCTCGACGATGGCCGTCTTGCCGACGCCCGCCTCGCCGATGAGCACCGGATTGTTCTTCGTGCGCCGGCTGAGCACCTGGATCACCCGCTCGATCTCCGCCTCGCGGCCGATCACGGGGTCCAGCTTGTTCTCCCGCGCCAGCACGGTCAGGTCGCGGCCGAAGGCGTCCAGCGCCGGCGTCTGCGACTTGCGGCCCGCGCCGGGCTCCGGCGCCGCGCCGGGGCGGCCCTGGCCCCCGACCAGCCGCTGCACCTCCGTCTGCATCCGGGCATGGTCCACGCCCAAATCGTTCAGCAGCTTCGCCGCGATCCCCTCGCCCTCCTTCATCAGCCCCAGCAAAATGTGCTCCGTCCCCACATAGTTGTGGTTCAGGCGGCGCGCCTCCTCCACCGCCAGCTCCAGCACCTTCTTGGCCCGCGACGTAAACGTGATCTCCTCACGCGAGGCCGCCCGGGTGCCCGGCTGCACCTGCCGCTCAATGTCGGCGGCCAGCATCTGGATGTCCACCCCGAGGTTCTCCAGGGTGCGGGCGGCGATCCCCTCCGGGTCGCGGCAAAGCCCCAGCAGCAGATGCTCCGTCCGGACATAGTCCGACCCGTGGCGCAGCGCCTCGCTCCGCGCCGCGCTTACCGCAGCTTTCGCCCTTTCGGTGTACCGTTCAAACATGTCGGAACAAAATTCCCGGCCCGTGTTTCTCCCCCCAGCCCGGGGGCGCGCATAGCATAGCACAAAGACCGCCCCGGAGGAAGCCCGCGCAACCGGTTCCCGCCGTGCACACGGCCACTTTCGCCCCGCAACCCGGGATTGCGCCGAAAGGCCCGCATCTGGTAGACTGTCCAGCCCGGAAAACACGGTGAATCACCCATAATTCAAAGGAAACCCCAACAGGGAGACAAGAAACATGTCCGGCCATTCCAAGTGGAGCACCATCAAGCGGAAGAAGGGCGCAGCCGACGCGAAACGGGGCAAGATTTTCTCGAATCTCGCCAAGGAGGCGACCCTGGCGGCCCGCCAGGGCGGCGGCGACCCCAACGGCAACCCCCGCCTGCGCGCCGTGCTGATGGCCTGCCGCGCCAACAACATGCCCCTGGACAACATTGAGCGCGCCATCAAGCGCGGCACCGGCGAGCTGGAAGGGGTCACCTACGAGGAGTCCCGCTACGAGGGCTACGGCCCCGGCGGCGTCGGCATCATCATTGACGTGGTCACGGACAACAAGAACCGGATCACCGCCGAGATCCGCCACATCCTGAGCAAGGCCGGCGGCTCCCTCGCGGCCACCAACGCCGTGGCCTGGAATTTCGACCAGCGCGGCGTCATCACGGTCCCCAAGGAGGGGGTGTCCGACGACGACATGATGGAGAAGGCCATCGAGGCGGGCGCGGACGACGTGGACAGCTCGGGCGAGGAGGCCCACGAGGTCTTCTGCGAGCCGGGACAGCTCCACACCGTGGCGGGCGAGCTGGACAAGATGGGGGTGAAGGCGGAGGAGATCACCCTGAAGATGATTCCCCGCACCACCATGAAGATTGAGTCCAAGAGCGTGCCCTCCCTGCTGCGCCTGCTCGACACGCTGGAGGAGAACGACGACGTGCAGAACGTGTTCTCCAACGCCGACATCAGCGACGAGGACATGGAGGCGGCAATGGCCGACTAGCCATGCGCGTGATCGGGTTCGATCCGGGCACGGCCACCACGGGCTACGGCGTCGTCGAGGGGCGCGCCAGCCGGTTGCGGCATCTGGCCCACGGCGTCATCACCACCCCGGCCAACACCGGGCTGGGCGGACGGCTGAAAAAGATTTTCGAGGAGGCCTCGGGCCTCCTCGAAACGTTTAAGCCCGACGCCGTGTCCGTGGAGCGCCTGTTTTTCAAGCAGAACGTGACCACGGGCATCCAGGTCGCCCAGGCGCGCGGGGTCATCGTGCTCGCCGCCGTGCTCGCGGGGGTGCATGTGGGGGAGTTCAGCCCGACCGAGGCCAAGACGGCCATCACCGGCTACGGACGGGCGGACAAGCGCCAGATGCAGGAAATGGTCCGCATCCTCCTGGGCATGGAGCAGATTCCCAAACCCGACGACGCGGCCGACGCCCTCGCCCTCGCCATCTGCCAGGTGCAGACCGGACTGGTCCAGCGCCGACTCGAGGGAAAGTGACCCCGGTCAGCCGGCCGCGGCCAGGATCGCCCGCGCGTAGGAACGCCCGTGGGCCGCAAAGGACGACAGCAGCCCCGCCTCCAGGGCGTTGATTTCCGCCGCAGCCTCCGGACCGTGCCGGGCCACCACCGCCTCCACCACCTCATGGCGCTCCGGCCGGTCCATCACCTCCACGGAGGGGTCGCTGACGAAGGCCGCGGGCAGATAGTCCAGCAGCAGCGCGCAGGTGCTTTTCGCCCGTGCGAAGGCCCGGCGGGCCACCATCGCGCGCGGCGCGGCATCGGTGTAGTCCGGCGCGGACACGGGGGCCGTCACCGCGCGGATCAGCGGATGGCCCATGTCGCCGACGCGCCACGCGCGCACCATCTCGATCCCCTGCCAGACCTCCATGATGAGGTGCTGGTTGGACACAAGCTGCACCGCGTCATCCTTGGGCCCGGACCAGCCGAGGATGTCGAGCAGGTTGATCCAGAGCATCCGCATCACGCTCACCCCCGGCAGCACGGTGGCATGGTAGGGCTGCGACAGGTCGGCCAGGTAGTGCAGCCCCCAGCCCATGAAGCGCCAGCCCCAGTAGGGGTGCCCCGTGCGGAAGGCGAACTCCGACAGGGTCTTGTAGAGGTGGATGCGGTGCTCGGGGTAGGACACCTTCAGGAAGGAGGCGAAGGCGAAGACGATGCCCGCCTCGTGGTAGTAGCCCATGTGGAAGGGGGCCTGCGACCCGAAATCCAGGTTGGGGTTGCCGAAAGGCTGCACCCCAAATCCGTAGGCCCGGCCCGCCGGGGTGCCGTTGTCCTCAAACAGCCCCACATCCAGACCGTAGTCCGGCTCGTTGCTCGATGTGGCCACCACATCCAGCGGGGCGACCGGCGCGCCGGGGGCCAGTCCGGTGAACTCGAAGGGGTCCAGGGCGCTCAGGTCCTCCAGCACGGAAACCTCCGAGGCGTCCAGCTTGCGGCCCGCATGGGCGGCCATGCCCTTGAGGCTGAACACATACAGCGGGGTCATCATCTCCGGATTCACCCGGACGGCCTGCAAAAACCGCTCCCGGATGGTGCGGGCGCTGCCCGGCGCAAAGGCCAGCGCGTCCGGGCGGGGCGCGTACAGGGGCAGGTTTTCCCGCGCCCAGGCCTCCTCCGCCGCCAGCACCTCCGCCAGCTCCGCCTCCACCGCGAGAAGAAAGTCCTCCAGCGGCTCCGCGGCCACCGGCGCGGCCTTCGCCACCTCCGGCAGGATCGAGAGGGCGGGGCCGGTAAACAGCGGATGGTGTTCCCGCGCGGGGGCGGCCAGGGCGGCCAGCAGCACCAGGACGGCGGGGGCCGCCAGACGGAAAAGGGGTGTCTTCATGGCAGGGTCTCCCGGGTGGCCGCCCTCCGGACGGCAGGCGTCGCGGGCTTCCGGGGCGCGCCTCAGCGCCCCGCCTTTCCCGCAGACACCCGGGTATTGTACCATTGGGGCGGCCACTCCGGCCTGTCACCCCGCGGGGACGCCTGGGCGTTTGTTTCTGGAGCGCCGGAAACCCGCGCGCATGAATGGGAGCTTTGCGTCACATTATGGACAAAAAAGGCCTGCTTGTCTTTCTGCCGGTCACCTTCGGGCTCGGCGCCGCGCTGCTGGCGGGCGGCCAGGCCGTGGGCTTCGTTGTCCACGACGAGCCGAACATCTTCCACTCCCTCTACCTGCTCGCGGTGATGTGGGCGCCCGCCGCCGGGGCGCTGGCCGCCTCGCTCGCCGCGCCGAATGCCGCCCATCCCCTGCCCAAAATATGGCCCGTGCCCGCGGGCGCGGCGCTCAGGCTGGCGGTTGCGGTGCCGCTGCTTTTCGCCGCCGCCTACATTCTTGTCTCCCTGACCACCCAGGCGCCCCCGCAGTGGGACCTGTCCACCCTGCTGAGCGACCTGGATGTCTCCCTGGAAGACATGCCGGAGGCGGTCCGGGGCGTGTTTCCCAAGCTGCTGCTGGGCACAGGGTTCGTGGCAAGCGTGGCCCTGGGCTGCGTCTTCTTCCCCCTGTGCGTGCTGGGGCTGGAGATCGGCTGGCGCGGTTTCCTCCTGCCGCGCCTCCTGCCCCTCGGCCGCGTGCCCGCGCACCTCATCTCGGGCGCCCTGTGGGCCCTGTGGTTTCTCCCCCTGCCCGTCGGCTATGCCGTCCTCGAAAACGACTACGCCTCCCTGCCCATGACGCTGGGGTGCGGGCTGGCCATGGCCCTGGCGCTGACCGCCTTCCTCAATGAAATCCTGCTCCGGCGGGGCCATCTGGGGCTCTCCGCCCTCGCCCTCGGCCTGTTTGTCTCCCAGCAGGACGGCATGTGGCCCTTCCTCTTCCCCGCCGCGTCGCCGCCCCTCGGCGGCACGCGGGGACTCCTCCTGACGGGCATGTTCCTGCTCGCGGCGGTTCTTGCGGGGCAAATCGTCGGCCGGGCGCCCGCCGCCACGCCCGTGCCAGAGCAATGACCGGGGAAATGCACGTCATTGCGAAGGCGCGCGGCGCCTGAGGCAACCCCGTTCTCACCCCGGCTTCGGTTCTCGCAACATCTTGTCCGGCGACCAGGGCGCCGGTCCCGGATGACACGGAGGCGGCCCATTGGCTACTATGGTGCAAACCGCCGCCATCATCAGGGAGTCCATCCATGCGCCGTTTCCTGTTTTCGCGCCCGCCGCTTGCGGCGGCCACCTGCGTCCTCCTGGCCTTCGCCGCGCACGCTGCGGTGATTGACCAGGAGGCGGACATCTCGGGCAGGTACATGCAGCTGCTCATGGCCCCCGGGGACGGCGGGGTGATCCACCAGATGCGGCTGCTGACGGGGGCGCAGAACCTCGTGGGCCCCGCGGGCATCCTGCTGGAGGGCTTCGGCGTGGCCAGCCCCTATGTGCCCAACCGCCGCCTCAATGAAAAACTGGAGGCGCTGGAGGAGTTCGGGGACCGGCCCGTGCTGCGGTTCAGCTATGACTGCCAGGGGCCGAACATTGACGGGCTGCGTGTGACCCGCCTGATGGAGCCGCTGCCGGACGAGGCGGCCCTGCGTGTGACGTGGACCGTGGAGAACAAGGGAACGGAATCCCAGTGGGTGGCCCCCTGGATCGGGAACGACGTGCTGCCGGGCGGCGGCATCAGCGCGGACGACCGGCTGGACCTGCCGTCGGACGCGGGCGTGGTCCGGGCCACGCGCACGGCGTGGCATGTGGCCTCGCGCAACTGGCTGGCCGTGACGGCCCCCGCCGCGCAGGAGAGCCTCTACTGGGTCTTCAACTCCGACCAGATCCACTCGTATCTGACGCTCTGGGGCGAGTCGAGCGTGGGGCGCGGGGTGCAGGCGGCCTTTGTGCCCGTGCTGCTGAAGCCGGGGGCGTCGTGGAAGACGGTTTACCGCCTCGGCGTGACGCGGGGCCTGCGCCGCGTGGACTTCGCCACGGACGAGCTGGCGGTGCAGCTCGAGTACACCCCGGGCACGCTGCTGGCCTACATCGCCACGGTGAAGCCCATGTCGGGGGTGCGGATAGACGCCAGCGTGGTCGCGGAAAACGGCCGCGTCTGGAAGCTCCAGGGCAAGCAGTTCGACACGGAGCCGGGCAAGGTCATCCGCTGCACCTACGCGTGGGAGGCCCCCGCCGACGGGCACTACGATTTCATGGCGCAGTTGAAGCAGGGCGGGCTCACGCTGCCCCTCGGGGTGGAGACCGGCTCGCCCCACGGCGGCATAGACACCCGCTTCGCCGTCGGCGCCCCCAAGCCGCGCCGCATGGAGCCCTGGAGCGACGCGCCCCACGCCCTCGACCGGGGGCCGCGCACCCTGGAACGCGCCCCCGCCTTCGCGGGCGAGCCCCTGCTGTGGGTCGAGTCCGCGCTGGAGAAGGTCTTCCGCGAGGACCAAGTGAGGGCGAAGGGCGCGCCGTCGCCCGTGGCGCGCGTGAGCCTGGCGCGCGGCGAGCGCGAGGCCTTCCAGGTGTGCATGCGCCCGGAGACGGCCCCGATGCTGGGCGTGTCGTTCACGCCGGGCGACCTCGTCTCGGAGACGGGCGACGCCCGCATCCCCGCCGCGGACATCACGGTGGCCGACGTGGGCTGGGTGCCCGTGCGCATCCCCTCGCACTTCGAGGGCCCCACGGGAAGCTGGCCCGACCCCCTCACGCCGCACAAGCCCTTTGTCGCCGGCAAAGGAACGACCTCCGCCGTGTGGGTGACGGTCTTCGCGCGGCCCGGCCTGCCCGCCGGGGTCTACCGCGGCCCCCTGCGCCTGGCCACGGTGGACGGCCCGCAGCGGGAGTTCACCATCGAGGCCCGGGTGCTCGATTTCGACCTGCCCGCCACGCCGCGGCTCAAGACCGACTTCGGCTACTGGGAGGACACGGCCGTGGCGGGCGCCAAGGCGCGCGGCGGGTCCGGCAACCCGGACGCCCTGCTCGCCGCCTACACGAAAAACGCCCTGGAGCACCGGGTCACCCTGCGCGAGGGGGCGGCCCTGCCCGCGCCGGGGTCCGGCGACTACGCGGCCACCCTCCAGAAACACCTGCCCGACCTGCGCGCGGCGCTGGCGGGCGGGGCCACCACGGTCGCCGCGCCGCCCGCCCTGCTGGACGCGCCGGAGAAGCTCGCCGCACTGGAGGCCTTCGTCAAGCGCGAGAAGCTGGAGGGGCGGGTCTTTGTGCCTCTGAGCCACGAGCCCGCCGAGCCCGCGTGGCCCCGGATGATGGAATCCCTCGCCAAGTGGCGGGCGGGCGCGCCGTCGGTTCCGGCGGCGGTGGGCACCTTCGGGCTGCGCCCCTTTCTCCCGGACGATGTGGGGCTGTGGAGCGTCCACGCACAGGTGATGGACACGCCCGCGGGCATCGAGCTGCTCAAGCGCATCAGCGGCGGCCGCGAGGTGTGGTGGTACTTCAGCCACCAACCGCCCCGGCCCTACGGCAACCTTTTCCTCGACTTCACGGCGGTGGAGCACCGCATCCTCTTCTGGCAGACCTGGGCGCTGGGCATGCGCGGCATGCAGTACTGGTGCGTCAACTACGCCCCGGAGGGGCAGGACCCCTTCGCCGACCCGCTCGACACGACGCCCGTGAACGGCGACGGCTGCCTCGTCTATCCGGGGAGGGACGGCCCGGTCAACTCAGTCCGCTGGGAGACCGTGCGCGACGGCGTCGAGGACTACGACTATCTGGCCCTCTTCATGGAGCGGCGCGCCGCCCTGGCCGGGCGGGCGGTGCCCGAGGCCCTGACGGCGCGGGTGGCGGCGGCGGGCGACCTGTCGGCGCTCCTGCCCTCGCTGGTCACCTTCGCGCGCGATGCCGGCGAACTCCTCAAGAAGCGCGGCGAGATCGGCGAGATCATCGTCGAGATGGGGCGCGCGCTGGAGACCGCGCCCGCGGCAAAGACACCGGTTCCCCCCCCCGCGCCGGCGCCGGCGCCCGCGCCCGCCGCACCCAAACCGGCCCCGGCGGCGAAACCCGCCCTGCCGGGCACCCCCGCCCCCCTGCCCGCGCCCGCCCCCGGCCCCACCAGGAACTTTGGAGCAAAGTCATGAACCCGGCATCCGCGCCCCCCCTGCCCGGCTTTGAGTGGGAATGTTTCTCCTGCGCGTCCACGGGACCGCTCACGGAGGACTTTCAGTGTCCGCGCTGCGGCGACCCGCGCAGCCTGCGGGCGACGGCCGGGGTGCCCGCCGCGCTCTTTCACGACCGGCCCGAGAGCCTCTGGCACTACGCGCCCCTGCTGCCCGTGCGCGACCCCTTCCGCGCGGTCACCCTCGGCGAGGGGGCGACCCCCCTCGTGCCCGCGCGGCGGCTGGCACGGAACTGCGGGCTCGGCGAGCTGCACCTCAAGAACGAGACCCTCAACCCCACGGGCTCCTTCAAGGACCGGCAGGTGTCCGTCGGCATCACCTGCGCCCTTGAGCGCGGCTGCGACACCGTGGCCGTCGTGTCCTCGGGCAACGTGGGCGTGGCCACGGCGGCCTACGCCGCCCGCGCGGGCATCCGCGCCGTCCTGTTCATGCACGGCCAGGCCGGCGCGGGCAAGATCGCCCAGGCCTGCGCCTACGGCGCGCGCGTGCTGCGCGTGGACACGCCCGCGCCCAGCGAGGCGTTCCGCCTGTGCCTCGACGCCTGCGCGGCCTGGGGCTGGGCCCACCTGTCCACGGCGGGCATGTACGAGCCGTGGAACGTGGAGGGCGCGAAGACCGTCGCCTACGAGCTGTTCCGCCAGTACGGCGGCGACCTGCCCGAGTGGGTGGTCGCGCCCGTCGGCGGCGGCGGGCTGCTGGGCGGGGTGTGGCGCGGCTTCCGCGACCTGCGGCGCCTCGGCCTCGTGGACCGCATCCCCCGGATGGCGGGCGTGCAGGCCGCCGGGTGCGCCCCCCTGAAGCAGGCCCTGGAGGAGGGGTTCTCCTTCCAGGAGTCCCTGCGCCATCCCTGGCCCGACCCGAAGACCATGGCCGGCGGCATCGCCGACGACATCCTCTTCGACGGGCACGCCGTGCTCCCGGCGCTGCGCACGACGGACGGCGCGGCCGTCACCGTGGAGGAGGAGGAGATCGAGGCGGCCGCCCTCGCCCTCGCGCGCGACGAGGGGGTCCTCTGCGAGCCCACCGCCGCCGTGGCCGTGGCGGCCCTGAAAAAACTCCCCGGCGCCGGCCCGGAAACCCGTGTCTGCTGCCTCGTCACCGGAAACGGCCTCAAGGACATCGCCTTCTTCCAGGGAAGGACGCCCGGCCCGGTGCCGGTCAAAGCCACCCTGGAATCCGTCCGGGAAGCCCTGGGCGAATGAACCATCCGTCTCCCGCCGGGGCATCCGCCCCGGCGCTCAAATAGACCGCAACGCGCCCCGGCGCACGGAGAAAAGCAACATGCGCATTGCCCGCCTGTTCCTGCGCGCGGAGGACGGGGGACACGCCCCGGCGGCCGCCGGAGCGCAGGGGCCGCGGTGGGGCGTCTCCGCCGTCCGCGCCGTTCTGTTTCTCCTCTTCCTCGGCCAGTTGCTGGCCTTTGCGGGGATCAAGGGGGAGGACTGCTTCATCACCTTCCGCTACGCGCGGAACCTCGCGGAGGGGCACGGGCTGGTCTACAACCCCGGCGAGTATGTGGAGGGCATCAGCAACCCGTATTGGGCGCTGTGCAACGCCGCGCTGTACGCCCTGGGCATGCCGAAGGGGCTGGCCTGCACGCTGCTGATCTTTCTGCATGCCGTGGCGGGGTGGTGGGTGCTCTCCCGGGTGGCCCGGGGCTGGTTTGGGCGCGGGTCGTGGTTCTCCCTGCTGCCCCTGCTGCCGGTGGCCTGCCTGACGGCGCTGCCGGCGGGGTTCCATAACGGGCTGGAGGGGAGCGCGGTGTTTCTGGGGGCGTCGCTGCTTTGCGCGGGGATTGCCCTGGAGCGCCCGGCCGCGCTGGCGGCGGGGGTGTTCCTCCTGCTGGGGAACCGTCCGGAGGCGCCCGCTTTCGCGGCGCTGGCCGTCGTGTGGCTGGGCTGGGAAGTCTTCTCGGGGCGGCTCACGCGGCGGCGGGGGCTGGTCTGGACGGGGGTGATCCTGGGGATGGTGGCGGCCATGGTGGCCGCGCGCTGGGCGTACTACGGCGACATCGTTCCGAACACCCTGCGGGCGAAGGGAAGCGTGCCGCTGTCCCTCACCCTGCGGCCGGGGCTGAAGTATGCGGGCCTCTACGCGCTGTCCCTGGGGCCGTGGATGCTGCTGCTCGCCGGCCTGCCCCTGCTGGACCGGGCGCGCCGGGCACGGGCCTTCTTCCTGCTGCTGGCAGCCGCGGGAAACCTGGCCGTGGTGGTGCGCAACGCGGGCGACTGGATGGAGGACTACCGCCTGCTGGCGCCGCATTTCGGAATCATCGCGCTGCTGGCCGCGGCGGGCGTCTCCCTGGTGTGGCGGCGCGGCGGGCTTCTCCCGCGGGTGGCCGTTGCGGGGGCCTTCCTGTGCGGCGCCCTGCTCACGCTGCATCCCGCGCGGCTGCGGGACGACTTTCGGGCGCTTCCCAGCCGGTGGATTCCCATGGAGACCTGGGAGGAGACGGGGGTGTACCATCTGGACCACCATGTCACGGAGGCGCTGCTCTCCCGGGAACCGGACGATGTGCTGGTGGCGGACAACGGGGGGTGGCCCCCCTTTCAGATGAAGGCCGTCCGCACCATCGAACTGTTCAGTCTCACGGACCGCGAACTGGCCACTTCAGACAGCCCGTGCGCCGGGCAGATGCCCGCGGCCGGTGTCGTCAACTGGAACGGCATCCTGGCGGACCGCCGGCCCCCGTACATGATCTTCCCCACGCGCACCCTGGCGTCGAAGATGCTGATCGCCGCGTACTGCCCCGAAACGGCCCCGCTGCTGCGCCCGTACATGGTGGCCCAGAACGTGGAAAAGGAGTCTTTCGGCGTCTTTCTCGTGCGGAACGACCGGGCGGCGCTGGAGCAGTTCATCCGGGACTATGGGTTCTTCTTCCCCGTCTGGGACGTGGTGGCGGTTCTTCAGGAGGATTACAACAACCTGTTTCTTCTCCCCCTTGACAGTGCCAAGGGACCCTGGGCGCTGCCCCCCTGGCGCGCGGAGGACGGCGCGGAGAGCCCGGTGGAGGCCTGGCAGCAATGGGGGGGAAACCAGCGCATCCGCTTCTGCGCCAGAATACCCCTGCGCGGGGGGCTCAACCGCTTCACCAGACCCCTCCCCGCGGACGGCGCGCCGCTGCTCCTCACGCTGGACCTGCCCCCCGGACAAGGCGGCCTGCACATCCGCTGTGTCCGGTCCGGGGGCGGCGATTCTTGGTCGCTGAACACGGACGAGTCTCCGCTCCCCGCGGAACAATACCGCTGCCATTACGCCTTTCTCCCGGAGTGCCCCCCCTTGGAGGGGGAGACGCTGACCCTGGAAATCACAGCGCCCGGCGCGGCCGAGGTGCTTGTCGGCGTCAACAGGTGGTGCCGCGGCCTGCCGCCCCCGCTTCCCCCCCCCCACGTCTACCCTGACATCACCGACCTGCGGGGGTTCATCGCCCTCTACAGGAATCCCGTCCCCCCCGCCGAAGACCTCACCCGTCTGTACGCGGAGAAGGGGGATTTCGAGGGCCTCGTCGCGGAGTGGCGCGCCCTGGTGGCGGAACGCCCGGGATGCCCCATGCGCGCCTGGTTTCTCGCGCGCGCCCTGGAAGCCGCCGGGCATCCCGCCGAAGCCCTCGCGGAATACCGGCGCGTGCGGGATCTGGAGCATTGGAGCCTGCGCCTCCCCGAGAGGAAGCCCTGGCAAACGGCCTTGAAGCGGGCCGTGGTGGGTTTCTTCACGGGGCTGGGAGTGCCCGGCTACTCCCATGCGGCGGGGGCCCTGGCCGGAGAGGCGCGCATTCACGAGGCGGCGGGAGATTCGGAAGCCGCCATCCGGATGCATCAGGCCGTTCTGGCGAGACAGCCGGACTGTTTTGAGTCCTGCGCGGCGCTGCACCGCCTGCACGCGGCCAGGGGCGGTCTGGAGGGGCTGGCCCGCTACATGGAGGGACTGGTGGCGGACGCCCCGGATTCGGGGCAGGCGTGGCTCTGGCTGGGCCTCGCCCGCGAGGGGCTGGGCGACTTTTTGGGGGCGGCGCAGGCCTTCCGGGAGGCGCGGGGGGTCTCATCCGGAAGCCTCGCCGCGGCCACCCTGGCCCCCCTGGTCCGGGTGCTGTGCGCGGCGGCGGGGACGGCGCTTGCGGAGGGAAGGGCAGACGACGCGCGCGGCCCGCTGGCCGAGGCCGAATCCCTTTCGCCGGACGCCCCCTGCGCGCTTCTGGGCGGGGCAAGGCTGGCGGAGCTGACCGGAGACGCGGAGGCCGCCCTGGCGGGCTACCGCGCCAGTGTGGAATCCTCCCCCGAGGCCTTCGACGCCTACGCCGCGCTGGACCGAATCCACACCGCGCGCGGAGACTTGGAGACTCTGGAGGAACTGTGGACCGCCATGACCGCCGCCCACCCGGAACGCCGCCACGCCTGGTTCTGCCTCGGCCTCGCCCGCGAACGCAGGCACCGTTACGCGGAGGCCGCGCAGGCCCATGGGGAGGCGCTCCGCCGCGCGCCGGCGGGACAGGAGGCCCCCTCCCGCGAGGCGATGGTCCGGGCGCTGTGCGCCGCCGCGGGGACGGCGCTTGCGGAAGGAAGGACAGACGACGCGCGCGGACCGCTGGACGAGGCGGAATCCCTTTCGCCGGACACCCCCTGCGCGCTCCTGGGCAGGGCAAGGCTGGCGGAGCTGACCGGAGACGCGGAGGCCGCCCTGGCGGGCTACCGCGCCAGTGTGGAATCCTCCCCCGAGGCCTTCGACGCCTACGCCGCGCTGGACCGAATCCACGCCGCGCGCGGAGACCTGGATGCTCTGGACGAGCTCTGGACCGCCATGACCGCCGCCCATCCCGAACGCCGCCACGCCTGGTTCTGCCTCGGCCTCGCACAGGAGCGCAGGCAACGTTACACGGAGGCGGTGCAGGCCTATGAGAAGGCGCTCCGTCTCGCGCCCGCGGGACAGGAGGCGCCCTCCCGCGAGGCGATGGACCGGGCGCGCCGCGCCGGGGAGGCCGCCGGACGCTGACCCCGCGCGCTTGCCCCGGCGGCCGGGCGTTGGCTACACTGGTCGGCCGCCGCGAAACGGCGGAGACACCCCGGACAGGACGCCCATGACCGACCGCCCACACGAGGAGGAGCCCCGCCCCGAAGACAGCCTCTTCGGGGAGGAGGGCCTGTGCGACCGGCAGCTTTCGCTGCCCTTTGCCGAGGGGGAGCCGCCGAAGCCGCTGTGCACGGTGGTGAAGGCGGACGGCACGGCGGAACCCTTCGACCGCGCCCGGGTGGCGGCGGCGGTGGTGCGGTGCGGCGGCGCGGGCGGCACGATTGACCGGCCCACGGCGGAGGGGCTGGCAAACGCGGTCTCCCTTTTTCTGCAGAAAACCCTCGCGGGCGGGTCGGCGACGGTGGAGCAGGTGGACGACGCGGTGGAACGGGTGCTGATCCACATGGGCTTTGTGACGGAGGCGCTGGCCTTCACGCGGGACCGCGAGCGCCGCGCGCGGATGCGCCGCCTGCGCGAGGGGGACCTGCGCGCTGTGCTCCGCGAAATCCGCGAGGCCCGCGCCCCGGAGGCCCCGGGGGGGTTCGACTGGGCGGCGGTCCGCGTGCGCGACAGCCAGGGGCGCGTGCGCCCCTGGGACCGCGGCCGCATCGCCGACGCGCTGGTGCGCGAGACGGGGCTGGACCGGGCGACGGCGGACCTGGTGGCGGCGGTGGTGGAGGGCCACATCGCCCGCGCGGGCATCACCGCGCCGACGACGTCCCTCCTGCGCGAGCTGGCGGGGGCCGCCCTCGTGGAGCAGGGGCTGGGCGAGGCGCGCGAGCGCCAGCAGCGGCTGGGCGTGCCCCTCTACGACACGGCCCGGATGCTCCGCGGCCAGACCCCGGAGACCATGCGCGGCTCCCCCGACACCACGGCGCGCGTGCTGGCGCGCGCCCTCAAGCGGGAGTACGCCCTGGCCGAGGTCTTCTCGCAGGACACCGTGGCCGCGCACCTTTTCGGAGACATCCACCTCCACCATCTGGAGGAGGTGGACCGGCTGCACGCCGCACGCCTCGACCTGTCCGGGTTCCTGCGCGGCGGACTGCGCGTGCGCGGCGCGGTCCTGGCGGGGCCGCCCGACACCCCCGACGCCATGCTGTCGCAGTGGCTGCGGCGGCACGCCCTCCTGGAGCCCCTCTTCTCAGAAAGCCTGTGCTGGGACGGGTTCAACCTGTCCGCCGCCCCCTACCTCGCCGGGCGGAGCGACGCGGAGCTGGAGCAGTTCGCGCGCATGGTCGTCTATGAGTTCGCGCACCACGCCCTCACCCGGCCGGACGCCGGCCCCGAGGCGCGCCTGTGCGCCCACTGGACCCCCGGCCCCGGCGCGGCCCTGCGCGAGGCCGTCGGGCCCGGCGGCAACCCCGACGGGGACACCTACGACCAGCACGCGCTCACGGCCCAGCGCACCGCCTGCGCCGTTTTCGCCGTCCTCGCGGAGGCCGCCTCCGGCGTGCCCCTCGCCGAGCCCGTCGCGGAAATCCTGCTGCGCGCCGGCGACTTCGACGGGCCGTCCACCCTGGAAATGCTGGCGCCCCTGGGCGCCCTGATGGAGGCCGGCGGCGCGGCCGCCGCCCGCTTCGACCGGGGCGCCGACGAGGGTGCCCGCGTCGTCGCGCAGCGCGTGAGCGTCAACCTGCCCCGCGCCGCGCTCGTGTCGGAGGACGGCCTGGCCGGACTCCTCCGGCACCTGGACCGGGCCGTCGCGGCGGCCGCCCAGGCCCATGAGGAAAAGCGGCGCTTCGTGGAGGAGCTGCTGGTCGCCGGGGAGCGCGGGCCCCTGGGGCTGCTCGCCGGGGGCGACACGCCGCCGCTCCGCGCCGAAGACCTGGTGTTCGAGATCGCCCTGGAGGGGCTGCGCGAGTGCCTCGACCTGCTGCCCGGCGGCGCGGACGGCCGCGACCGGCGCGCGGCGGAGATTCTGGCGCGGGCCGGCCACACCTGCCGCGACCAGGCCCGGCGCCGGAACATGCGCCTGTCCCTCGTGGAGGGCGCCGGCGGTGACGTCTCCCGGCGCTTTGCCGCCCTCGACGCGGCGGCGCATCCGGCGGCCCTCGCGGCGCTCCAGCAGCGCCGGCCCGACATGGAAACCCCGGAGTACAGCCCCGGCGTTTCCCTCGGGGACGCCTCCGGCGCCCCGCAGGGCGGGACCGCCCTGCACGCCTTCCTCGAAGACGCCTGCGCGCGCATCGAGACGCCCCCCGGCGCCGCCCTGCCCCTGCTGGCCGCCCTCGCCCGCAACACCCACTGCCTCGCCGTGCGCCCCTGAGACGCGCCGGGGCAGCCCCCTCATTGTGGACACCCGCAATTTCACCCGCGACGTTCCAGAGGGACGGAAGAAGATTGTGAAGGCTTGGGAAGCGGCCAGGCGTAGAGCAGGCCAAGATGGATCGTGGCGGCTCTTGTGTGTGCGGGTTCTGCTTCCCCGGAGGGGACACCCGCCCAGGAACGCCTCACTGACAGGCCTCGAAGCCGCCACCCCTGCCCGTCATTCCCGCGAAAGCGGGAACCCATCTTGGGTCAGCGGGTTGCGCCACGCGCCGAAGGCATGGCCCCCCGCTTTCGCGGGGGTGACGGAAGGGGCGTCTGTTCATGGACGGCCCGTTGCCGTCTTCCTCGAAGACGCCTGCGCGCGCGTCGAGACGCCCTCCGGCGCCGCCCTGCCCCTGCTGGCCGCCCTCGCCCGCAACACCCACTGCCTCGCCGTGCGCCCCTGAGACGCGCCGGGGCAGCCGCAATCACGGCAGGAGGTGCCGCGACGGTCCCGGGGAAACGCGCGGCTGCCGCCGTTTTTCGCGCACCCCCGCGCGGGCAAGCCCACGCGAAGAAAGGCGGCGGCAAGCTGCCGCACTCCAGGGCGCTGCGCGCTGTCGTGCTCCAAGTCGTGGCGGAGTGTGCCGGTTATCCGTTCAGCGCGCCGGGTGCGCCTCCCTGCCCGGCGGCTATTCCTGCGGCGGCGCGGGGGGCGGGCCGGGGGGGATGCGGTCGCCCTGTTTGTGGGGACGGGGTGCGCCGGGCGGCGGGGGCGGGCCGGGCTGTCCGCCGGGCGGGGGGCCCATGCGGTCGGGGGGGCCGGGGGCGCGGTGTTCCTGGGCGGTTTTCACCACCTGGCGCATCTGCCCCTCAAACTCGTCGAGAAAGAGCAGGAGTTTGGCCTGCTGGACGGGGTCCATGCCCTCGGCCATGGCGTGGAAGAGGCGCTGGCGCTGGAGGGCGATTTTTTCGTTCAAATGCAGGGCGCGCTCAAGCAGGGGCGAAACGGCGGCGGGGTCCGCGTCGCCTTTCAGGGCGGTCTGGCGGAGTTCCCTGACAGTCTCGGCGCGCTCCTTTTGGAGCTGCTGGGTTTCCTTCCTGAACTGGGAGAAGCGCCGGACCATGAGCACGCTCTGCTCGTCCGTCAGGCCCAGCTCCTCCGACAGGCGGGCCACCATGACCTGCTCCAGCATCTCGCGGCCCCGGGCCTCGCGGGCCGCGCCGGGGCGCTTCTGCGGCGGGGGGCCGGGCTCGGGGGGCGGGCCGGCGGCGGGTCCGCCGGGCGGGGGGCCTTCCGGCGGCTGGGCGGCCGGCTGCATCATCCAGGCGGCGGCCAGCAGGCACGCCGCGCACACGCCTGTCCAGAATGTCCTCATCTCCCGTGTCTCCTTTTCCGGTTGCGCCGGGGCGCCGCGCTAGACAAGCGGCGCGCCCCTCCGAAGCAGGGGCGCCAGCGCCTCCGCGTTCTCATCGGCCAGCAGCTCCGCCTCCTCATACAGGGACCACACCCCTCCGCTTCCCTCGGCGTCCAGCCACGCGTCCCCCGCCAAACCGTCCTCCTGGAGGGCCAGCGCGGCGACCACCTCCGCCTCTGTCAGCATCTCGCTCGCCTCCAGCACTTCGGCCATGCCGTCCTCAAAGGGCCAGAGCGTTTCCGGGGGGAGGAGTTCCGCGTCTTCGCCTGTCAGCGGGGCGGCCAAATGGACGGCTGCCGGGGCGGGTCCGGGGTTCTCCAGGGACAGGGCGACCCACGCGCCCCCCGCGATCACCGCGAGGGAGGCCGCCAGCGCGGCCACGGTGACCGTGACCCGGCGGAAGCGCGCGGCATGCTCCCCGCGCCGCGGGGAGATGCGCCCGCAGACCCGCTCCGCGAATCCGGGGGAGACCTCCGGGGCGGACAGACGCGCCAGCGCGCCGCGCAGGGCGCGCATCCGCTCCAGATACGCCGCGCGCGCGGGGTCGGCGGCCAGCCACGCGGCGTCCGCCGCGGGGTCCGCGCCCTCACCGTCGAGGACCGCGCCGATCCGCTCCAGGTCTTCCTGTGCCAGCCCATTTTCCCTGTTCATGATTCGCTTCGCTCCCTGTTGCCGGGCATGTTGTGGCGCGTACAGAGGCTGCGGCGGGCAAGAGGTTGCTTCGGTCGCTCCGCTCCCTCGCAATGACGGGGGGGCGCGGCGGCATCAAGAAGGCCGGCGCGCAACGCGTCATTGCGAGGCGGCGCCCCGGCCGCCGCGGCAATCTCTTGTCGGAATGCCTCCGCTCTGACACACCCTACAGGCCAATCGCTCGCATGCCGGTGATTCATGATCCGTGGTCCCAGGCCTCCAGTTCCCGGCGCAGGCTTTCCCGCGCGCGGGCGAGGCGGCTCCGCACCGTGCCCACGGGGCAGCCGACCGTTTCGGCGATGGCCCCGTAGTCCATGTGTTCAAACTCGCGCAGCAGCAGCACCTCCCGCTGGTCCTCCGGCAGGCGCAGGAGCGCCGCCTCCAGCAGGCTGCCCAGCTCCGACGCCTGGGCGTGCCGGTCCGGCGTCACGCCGCCCGCATAATCCACCGGCGCCGCGTCCAGCGACACCATGCGGTCGCGTCCGCGCCGTTTCCCGTTGCGGATCACGTTCAGCGACAGGTTCCGGGCGATGCCGAAGAGGAGGGTGGAGAGCCGCGCCCTCGGTTCAAGTGTCGGCAGGCTGCGGTGAAGCCCCAGGAACACCTCCTGGGCCACCTCCTCCGCGTCCTCGAAGGAGCCGGTCATGCGGGCGCAGAAATGAACCACGGGCCGCTGATAGCGCCGCACCAGCCGCGCGAACGCGTCCGTGTCGCCGTCCCGCGCGCGAAACGCCAGCGCCCAGTCTTCCGTGTCCTGCATGGGCCGCTCCATCAACCTGTCCCTTGTAACACCGCCCGGCCCGGAAAGTTCCGGCGGCGGACGGTCCGCCCTATTGTGGGGCCCCGGCTCGGGAAGAGTCCACCCCGGTCCGCGCATTTTGTGATTGCATATTTTCGCAGGAAGTGCCATATTGGATGAGGACAGGGTCCGGTGGCCGGGCCTTGGGGCGGACGGGGAGGCGGCGGACGCTTTTCTCCACCACCCCCCGCGCAAACACCATGAGGGGATGTTTGTCATGAAGGCGAAGCGGATGCATTCATTCAGCAAGCCGGGGGGACTGTTTTGGGCCTTGGCGTTTCTCGCCATCGTCTGGGGGGCCTCTGCCGGCGCGGCGGCGGCGGAGGGCGGGGCCTCGGGCGTTCTGGCGGGGCCGGTCGGTTCCGGCAACGGGGCGATCCATGTCATCCCGTCGCTGTCCGCGCCTTCGGTGAAGAACGGCGCATCCCTGGCGGTGCAGGCCGTGGTGAAGGCCGCGGCGGGGGTGGAGAGGGTGGAGGCGCGCATCGTGCGCGAGGGCGACGCGACCGGCGCGGCGGTGGCGGCGCTGACGCTTGCGGAGGCCCCGGCCTCCCTGGGCGGCGCGGCCCCCGGCGGCACCGTCGGGCTCTGGCAGGCCGAATGGACGGCCTCGGGCCTGGTGGAGGCCCAGTATCGGGTGGCGCTGACGGTCACCGACCGCGCGGGCGGCACGCACACGGACCGGTCGCTGGTGTTCAGCGACCCCATCGCGGGGAACAGCGACCCGGGCACCACCGACTATCCCGACGGCGGCATGCGGCATCTGGGCGCGGCCGCGCTGGAGGGCGAGGACTATTTCCGAAGCGCTGTGGTGGACGTCCACCACGGCTACGCGTATTTCGGCACGGGCACCTCGCCGGGCCGCGTGGTCAAGGTGGCGCTCGGCGACGGCAGCGCCCCGCCGCGGCGGGTGGGTTCGGTCACGCTGGAGCCGGGGGAAAACCTGCTCCGGTGCGCCGTGGTGAATTTGAACTGGGTCTCCGGGTTTTACGCGTATTTCGGCACCTACACCTCGCCGGGCCGCGTGGTCAAGGTGGCCCTGGGCGACGGCGACGCCCCGCCGACCCGTGTGAACGCCCTGACGCTGAATTCGGGCGAGAACAATCTTTGCTGCGCCGTTGCGGACACAGATTCCTACGCGGTGCACGGCTATTTCGGCACCGACACCGCGCCGGGGAGCGTGGTCAAGGTGGAACTGACGGTGGGCGCGGTGCTGCCGAAACGTGTGGGCACGGTGGACTTCCCCACCCAGGCGGGCGCGCCCGCCTGCGCCGTCTACCGGCCGACGGACGACCATGTGTATTTCGGCACAAACGCGTCGCCGGGATGGGTGGTCAAACTGGCCCGGGGCGCCTCGGGGGCAACGCCGCCGGGCGCGACGCCGCCGCAATGGACCGGGCATGTGGTTCTGGCCACCGGGGAAGACAACCTCGCCAGCGCCACCTACTACGGGGACTGCCTCTATTTCGGCACGCGGACGGCCACCGGGCGCGTGGTCAAGGTCGCCAGGGGGACGGGCAGCGCGGCCCCCTCGCGCGTGGGCGCGGTGACCCTGCAAACCGGCGAGGGCTATCTTACCAGCGCGTTCAACTACCGGGGAGTCTACTTCGGCACGAACACCTCGCCCGGGCGCGTCATCAAGGTCGCCGCGGGGGCCGCGGGCGCGGCGCCGACGCGCGCGGGCGCCCTCATCCTGCCCTCAAGCGACTACTCCCTGCGCAGCGCGGTGGACACCCAAAACGGTTATGCCTTTTTCGGCACGAACACCATTCCAGGCCGGGCCGTCAAGCTCTCCTTGGGCCAGCTTGGGTTCGTCAAGGGCGGCGCGTTCACGATGCCCGAGGACGGCGACGTTCAGAGTGTGTCCTTCTACGCCCATGTGAGGTCGGGCGATGTCCGCCTGGCCGTCTATGACAACGGGTCGCCCCCGGCGCTGCTGTGGGAGTCCCCCGCGACCGCCGTGCCGGCCGGCGGCCAGTGGATGAGCATCCCGGTGGGCAACGGGACCCCGTCCTCGCTGTTCCTGCCTGCGGGCGCCTACCGGCTCGCCTGGCAGACCCTCTCCTGGGATGACGTTCCCGGATACACGCCGGGCGCGGCGGGCGGCGGCTTTGAGCTGCCCTGGACCTTCGGCGCCTTCCCGGAAGCCCTCGACACGGCGCACGGCGCGGCGCCGACCGCCACGGACGCCGCATGGGCCCAGTACCTCGCCTACAACGTGCCGCCCGCGGGCAGCATTGTCATCAACGGCAACCGGTCCCTCACGAACAGCCACAACGTCGTCCTGTCCCTCGCCTGGAACCCGGACTGGGGATCGGGCGTGAGCCGCATGCGTTTCAGCAACAACGGGTACACCTGGTCGGCCTGGGAGCCCGTGGCCGCCACCCGCGCCTGGGCCCTGGCGGAGGGCGACGGATACCGCACCGTGCGGGTGCAGTTCCGGGACACCTCGGGCAACGCCTCGGACCGGTACAACGACTACATCCGCGTGGACACCCTGCCGCCGACGGGCACGATTGTGATCAACAACAACCGGTCGGCGACGACCTCTCCGGAGGTGACGCTGTCCCTGACCTGGGATGACGCGGGCGGGTCCGGCGTGACGCGGATGCGGTTCAGCAGCGACGGGGCCACCTGGTCGCCCTGGGAGCCCCTGTCGGCCACGCGGGCGCACACCCTGCCGCCGGTTCCGGGGCACCACACCGTCCGCGTCACCTACCGCGACGGCGCGGGCAACATCTCCAACCGCTTCAGCGACTACATCCGCCTCGACATCCCCTGAGCGCGGGGGCGGGCGGCACCCGTCTCACCCCCGGGAGGCCCTATAGCTTTCTGACCTTCATGTTGCGGAACCAGATGGGCGCGCCGGCGTGCTTGCCCTGGAGGCCGATCCTGCCCTTGGTGGCCAGGGCGCTCAGGGGGCCGCCGAGCCACTCGGGGGCGTCGGACCCGTCGGGGTTCTTCTTGGCGTCGGTCCATTTGGCCATGTCCATCGAGGCGACATGCTCGCCGTTCAGCACCACGTCCACCTGCTTCCCCCGGCAATAGATGGTGAAGCGGTTCCATTCCCCGTGGGGCTTGACGGCCCGCTTCGCGGGGGCAAGACGCCCGAAAACGCCGCCGCAGGTCCAGTTCGGGGCCACGTCGGCCCACTTGTCGGCGTAGTCGTCGAGAATCTGCACCTCGATGCAGCTCGTGATCCACTTGTCCATGTCGCTGCAGTACAGGAAGACCCCGCTGTTCGCCGCCTCGGAGTTCTTAAACTCCAGGTCGAGGGCGAAGTTCTCATAGTCCGCCTGGGTCCAGATCGCCTCGTCTTTCGTGGCGGTCAGCTCGCCGTTCTCCCAGCTCCACACGCCCTTCGGATAGACCGCGTCCGACAGGTCCTTCGCGAACAGGTCCTTCCAGTCGGCCGTGGACTCGGGATGCTTCGGTGCCTCCGCGGCCCACGCCGCGACGGCGATTATCCCGGCCACAAGCGCCCCCAGGCAGAATACCGTCTTTTTCGCCATGACTCGCCGCTCCTTGTTCGTTGTGCCCGCGCGGCCGTCCCGTCCCGGC
>JAPXRP010000013.1:0-41887 GCA_033813475.1 Candidatus Hydrogenedentota bacterium | reverse complement strand
CGTGGGGCAACCCGCCGCCGCGGAGGTCCATGAAGCCCTTGACGCTTCAGTCCCCTACGCGGGCGCGGCGACGGTTCTGGCCGCCCCAACGCCGGACGATCCCAACACCCCCGTGGACGCCACCGCGCTCTCCATGATCATAACGGTGCCTGTGACGCCCGCGCAGGTTCCGGGCACGCTTCTTGAGGTGTACCAGAGGGGCGAAATCCCGGGGGAATGGATTCAGCTGGAGGAGCAGGCCACTGTGGGTTCCACCGGGACAACGGCCTCCTTCACCACCAATCTTGTCGGAACCTTCATTGTCCGTGTTCCAGACAGCTATTCCGTCGGGGGCATCAACTACGACGAGGACAAGGCGGTAAAGAGGGCGGACATCTCCTTTGTTCCCGCCGCAGGGTTCGGGCTTCACCGGGTGCCTTTCCATGCAGGCTCCAACCCCGGCACGGGCAGGATTCCCATTGTGCTCATCCACGGGGTGGGCAGCCACGAGGCCACCCAGCCCACCGGCGGCACGGAATCGCCCGACAACCGCTACGCCCGCTGGGACAACTTCATTGATTGGTGCGTTTCCGGCGGCATAGACATGAGCACCTACCAGCTCTGGATGTATCTCCACCAGTCCTACTCCCCTGCGGGTTATGACTATGGCGAGGCCGGCGAAATCACCCCCAACAATGTCCGGACACTGGTGGCGGAACTGGAAACTGCGCGGGAGTCCAAGGGGTTTTCGGGGGCGGAACAGCAGTTTATTATTCTGGCCCACAGTCGCGGTGGACTCGTTGCCCGCGCATTTGTGGAGAAGTCAGGCATGGCAGACCAGGTGATGGCCGTCCTGACGCTCGCCACTCCCCACCACGGCTCCCCGCTGGCCGTTCCGGAATGGGGATACCATGTCCTCAACAAATTCCGCCTGAACAATCCTGACCTTGACTTGTTTGATGTCGTCCGGCTCGTCGGTGCCTTCAAGAGTGTGGAATGGTGGCTGCCGGGGTATGCCGATCTGGCATGGGACAACTTCGACGGCACCGCGCCCCACGACAACGGGATTCCCGACCGCACATTCATATTCAACGCGCGGTTGAACGGGGTTCTCACCCTGGAACACCACCTGACCACGAACGACGCGGGCTGGCCCAACGACTCAGGGGTGACGGACCCTACCGTGAACCTGCCAAACGCCTATCTGCCTGTGCGGCGGGCGGGGGCCACTTTATGGGACCTCAACCAAGGCCCCGGCGCAAACACCCATGTGGACAAGTTCATCTTCTATGGCGGGTACATCCCCTCCCCCATCCTCAAGAGTTTCTGGGAGCACGCGGGGCTTCAGGTCCTTGTTCCCATGATGCAGCGCTGTGAAAGCCGGAACGCCGAAGGCCCCCATTTCGCTGCAAACGACGGGATGGTTCCCCTGCAGAGCGCCCTGTACTTGAATGCGCACGACGGGGAGCCGCTCTATGCCCTGGAGAGCGGATGGTGGGGCCTCGAGGAATTAAGGCCCGCCACCCCCTTGGAACTGAACACGGCGCAGATCACCGAGCGCCTGCCTCTGGCCAACAAGGGCCATGCAAGACTTTGCTCCGGCTTCGACCATCTGGACATGGTTGCCGGGAAAGGCGAACTCTTTGACACCATCGGAGACGACCTCGACGGCACGGCGCTTTCCACGCCGACCGCCGCCTTCACGGTGACGGGGAACAGTGGCGGCAGCGTCACCATTGACGCCTCGGCATCCGCGGACAGGGGCACGGCCCTGTGGCCCGCATCATCCGCGGGTGCCCTCTCCTACCGTGTGGACTGGGGGCTCGACGCCGCGCCGCAGTTCGGCGCATGGCAGGGAAGCCCCGTGTTTGGCCGCACCTATGCCGCCACGGGGACTTACGCCGTCAGTGTGCAGGTGAGGGACGGCGACGGCATGACTGGCACGGTGTCCAAGAACATCACGGTGGGTACGGGCGGCGACACGGTAACGATCCTCCTTCCGGGGAATGTGCCGCTGGAGCTGGTGCGGATACCGGCGGGGAGTTTTCAGATGGGATCTCCGGACACGGAGCGAAGTCGGTATAGCGATGAGGGGCCGGTGCATCCGGTGACCATTGGGTATGACTTCTACATGGGAAAATACGAGGTGACACAGGGGCAGTGGCGGGCGGTGATGGCAACGAATCCGGGCGGCTATACATGGGACTATGGGGTGGGGGACAACTATCCCGCCTATTACGTTTCTTGGGACGATGCCCAGGCGTTTATTACGGCGGTGAATGCGCACATCACGGCGACGGGCCAGGGCCCGGCGACGCTGCGGCTGCCCTCCGAGTCGGAGTGGGAGTATGCCTGTCGTGCGGGCACGCAGACGCGTTTCCATTTCGGAGACTCGCTGGGGGTGGAGGATGACTGCGAGGATGACGGGGTGCGCAGCCAGTACATGTGGTACTGCGGGAACAACACGGACTATGGTAGCAAGCCGGTGGGCGGGAAGTTGTCGAACGGCTTCGGGTTGCACGACATGAGCGGGAACGTGTATGAGTGGTGCGAGGACTGGTGGCACAGCGACTACACGGGGGCTCCGGCGGACGGGAGCGCGTGGGTAGTCCCTTCGGCCTCGTACCGGGTCATCCGGGGCGGCAGCTGGAGCAACAACGCCCAGTACTGCCGCTCGGCGTTTCGGTACTACGACAGCCCGTCGTCCCGGGACGGCCCCGTAGGGTTCCGCTTGGCCTCCCTTCGTTAGGTGTATTCCGGTGTTCCTGTCGGGCTCAAGGACAAACAGGTAGAGAAACGGAAACGATGCCGGGCAAGGCCCGTGCGCAGCCGGGCTGCAGTAGGCGTTGTTTCCGTGGCGGTGGGCGGCGGCCCATTTTTCACCACGAAGTCACAAGGCACGAAGGGCACAAATAAGAAAGGGCCGGGGAGGAAATTGACCGTGCGAAGATCGGAATGGCCATTGCCCGGTCGCTCCCGTCTGGTTCTTCTGCCTTCTTGGTGTCCTTTGTGACTTTGTGGTGAACAAACAAGGCCTTGCGCCGGGGGCGAGGCTGTCTCTCTGCGGGTGGGGACCCTATCCTGGGAGCGCCACTCTCCTGATTGGCATGCGTGAGGAGGCCGATCAGGAGATCGGCGTTTCCAGGGGGGGAAGCAGCGCAGGCATTCCGACAAGAGGTCGCCGTGTCGGCCGCTGCGCGGCCTCCTCGTGATGACCGCGCAAACCAGCGTCATCGCGAGCGAGCGCAGCGACCGACGCGATCTCGTTCCCGACATACCGCGAACGCACGCCATCTCTTATCCGGCAGGCAGGGGGCATCCCTGTGGCCCGGTCCGACGGGTCGGACGGGTCCGACCCGTCGGACGGGCGCCGTGCGGGGAGTCGGGGGCGGAGGCGTCCGGGCCGCCTCCCCGTTTCGCAACGGGCGGGGGGTATCTGCTACACTTCGTTTGCCGTCGCGCGGGGCCGTGCGGGCCGGATTTTTCGGGAGGCGCGCCCGGGCGGATGCCGGGCGTCCGCAGGCGGTGTGGCGTGTTTCCGACCCCTCCGGGGGGCCGGGCAGGAAAGGTGTTTCATGCCCAAGCGTAACAGCAAAGCCGAGTTTTTCAGCCTGTTTGGCTTTCTTCTGGCGGGGGCACTGCTGCTCTCGAACGGGTTTGTCGCGCGGCTGCACGCGGCGGACGAGACGGATGTCTACCGGGAACTGGAGCCCGTGGGGGTGGTGATGGACACCATCCTCCGGGAGTATGTGCGCGATGTGGAGGTGGAGAAGGTGGTGGAGGGGGCGCTCATCGGGATGATGGGGTCCCTGGACCGGAACAGCTCCTTTATCTCCACCGCCGACCTGGAGGCGATGCGGGAGGACACGAAGGGGGAGTTTGAGGGGATCGGCGTGTCCATCAAGCTGGAGGAGGACGGGGGGATCATCGTGTTTCACCCGCTTCCCAACTCGCCGGCGGCCCAGGCGGGCATCAAGGCCTTTGACCGCATTCTCGCGGTGGACGGCCAGTCCACGAAGGGGATGGACACGGCGGACGCGGCGAACCTGATCAAGGGCCGCCGGGGCACGACGGTGACGCTGTCCATCGGCCGGAAGACGGAGAACGCCCCGCCGGACTCGCCGCTGGAGATTCTGGAGTTCAAGGTGCGGCGGGACAAGGTGCCGCTGGAGAGCATCAAGGAGGCGCAGATGCTGAAGGGCGACATCGCCTATGTCCGCATCAGCGACTTCAAGGACAACACGGGGGCCGACCTCGCCAAGCGCCTGAAGGAGTTCACGGACGCCGGGGCGAAGGGCCTCGTGCTCGACCTGCGGTGGAATCCGGGCGGGCTCCTGTCGGCGTCCAAGGACGTGTGCGAGCTGTTCCTGCCGAAGGGGTCGCTGGTGACGTACACGCGCGGCCGCACCGGGGCCGACGGCAAGGCGAACAAGGACGACCAGCGGCTGGTGACGGGGCGCAAGCCCGAGCTGCCGGAGGGCATGCCGGTGATCGTGCTGGCAAACAGCCAGACGGCGAGCGCGGCGGAGATCGTGACCGGGGCGCTCCAGTTCTACGAGCGCGCGCTGGTGGTGGGCGAGAAGACCTTCGGCAAGGGCAGCGTGCAGACGATCATCCCGCTGATGAAGCCTGAAACCACGGCGCTGCGCCTGACCACGGCGCTCTACTACACGCCGGCCGACGTGACGATTGACCACCAGGGCATCCTGCCGGACGTGGAGTCCGACATGACGCAGGAGCAGGAGGAGGCCCTCGCCAAGCAGATGTTCACGTCCTTCGAGAACTCCCCGGAGAACCAGTACAGGCAGAACCACGGGAGCATGACGGACTATCCCGTGACGGACGAGACGGTGGAGGACCTCCAGCTCCAGCGCGCCCTTGAGCTGCTGGGCGAGGCCGCGGTCTGGGAGGAGACGGTGAAGAAATATCACCGCGACGTGCATGACACGCAGATGACCGCCGAGGAGGCGGAGAAGCGCAACGGCAACGGCGCGCCGTCGGAGACGGCCGAACCCGAGGCCGGCGCCCCCGAGCCCCCCGCCCCGGAAGCGGCTCCCGAGGCGGCTCCCGAGGCGGCCCCGGACGGCGATTTCACCGAGCCGGTGTGGTGAGGGCGCGCGCATGAGACCCGACGGCCGCGCCGACAACGCCCCCCGCCCCGTGCGCATCGAGCGGGGCCACACCAAGTACGCCCCCGGCTCCGTGCTGGTCTCCACGGGCGAGACCCGGGTGCTCTGCACGGCCATGTTCGAGGACCGGCTGCCCGCCTGGCTCAAGGGCGGGGGAAAAGGCTGGGTCACGGCGGAGTACGGCATGCTTCCCGGCGCCACCCAGACCCGGTCCCCCCGCAGCAGCCACACCGGCGGCCGCGCCAAGGAAATCAGCCGCCTCATCGGGCGGTCCCTGCGCGCCGTGACCAACCTCGAGGCCCTGGGCGAGTGCATGGTGACCGTGGACTGCGACGTGCTCCAGGCCGACGGGGGCACCCGTACCGCCGCCATCACCGGGGCGTGGGTGGCCCTGGCCGACGCTTTCGCGTTGTCCGTGAAGTCCGGCCACCTGGCCGAGTCGCCCCTGCGGGGGGCGTGCGCCGCCATCAGCGCCGGCATTGTGGGTGGGCGGCCGATGCTCGACCTCTGCTATGAGGAGGACTCGGCGGCCGAGGTGGACATCAACGTGGTCATGGACGACCGGGGCCGTTTCATCGAGGTGCAGGGCACGGCGGAGGGGGCGCCTTTCGACCGGGCCGCCCTGGACGCCCTGCTGGGCCTGGCGGAGGACGGCATCCGGCAACTGCTCGCGGCCCAGCGGGAGGCGTTGAAAAATGGCTGAAACACTGCTTATTGGCTCGGGCAACCGGAAGAAGGCCGAAGAACTCGCGCACCTGCTTGAGGGGCTGCCGTGGGAGGTGAAGAGCCTGCGCGATTTCCCGTCCGTCCCCGAGCCCGAGGAGACGGGCCTCACCTTCGAGGAGAACGCCCTCCTGAAGGCGGAGTATTACAGCAAGGCTTTCGGCGTGGCCTGTCTCGCCGACGATTCGGGGCTGGTGGTGGACGCGCTGGACGGCGCGCCGGGCGTGTACTCCGCGCGCTACGCGGGCGCGGACGCCAACGACGCCCGGAACAACGAGAAGCTGCTGGACGCGCTGGAGGAGGTGCCCTGGCCCGACCGCACGGCGCATTTCGCCTGCTGCGCGGCGCTGGTGCGCCCCGGCCACCCGCCGCACATCGAGTGGGGCCGGGTCCACGGCCACATCTCCGTGGAGGCCTTTGGCAGCAACGGGTTCGGCTACGACGTGGTCTTCGTGCCCGAGGGGCACGACATCACCTTCGGCGAAATGGACACGGCGGAGAAGCACAAAATCAGCCACCGCGGCGAGGCCTTGGGCAAGATGCGGGCCCATCTGGAGCGCCTGGCATGCACCCCCTGATCCTGCCCGCCGGGGAGGGGCTCGACACGGCGGTCGGGGTGCTTCAAGACGGCGGCGTGGTCGCCTATCCCACGGAGACCGTGTACGGGCTGGCGGTGGACCCTTTTTCCCCGGCCGCACTCGACAACCTGTTCCGCGTGAAGGCCCGCGAAGAGGGGCGGCCCGTGCTCGTGGTGGTGGCGAACCGTTCGCACCTGCAGGCGCTGGCGGCGTCGGTGTCCGAAGAGGCCGAGCGGTGCATGCGGGCGTTCTGGCCGGGGCCGCTGTCCCTGCTTTTTCCCCCCGCGCCGGGGCTGCACGAGGCGCTGATCGGCCCCGACGGCAAGGTCTGTGTGCGGGAGACCGCCCATCCGGCGGCCCGCGCGCTGTGCCTGGGCTGGGGCGGCGGACTGACCTCCACCTCGGCCAACCTCAGCGGAAGGCCGCCCGCCGTGGCGGCGCACGGGGCGTGCCTCGACGGCGTGTCCCTCGTGCTGGACGGCGGGGCGCTTCCCCCGTCGCCCCCCTCGACGGTGTTTGACCCGGACGCGCGCGCGGTCCTGCGCGAGGGCAGGATCACGCGGCGGATGCTCGCGGAGGCCGGCGCCCTTTAGGCGCGCGGCCCCGCGCACAAGGAGAACGGACATGAGAATCGCGGTGGCGAGCGACCACGCGGGCTTTGAGGGCCCCGAGCCGCTGTACAAGCCGGCGATCGTCGCCCATCTGAAGGCCCTTGGGCACGAGGTGGCGGACTGCGGCCCCGGCACCCCTGACCCGGTGGATTATCCCGACATGGCCGAGCGCGTCTGCCGCACCCTGCTCTGCGGCGAGGCCGATCTGGGCATTTTGCTCTGCGGCACCGGCATCGGCATGAGCATCGCCGCCAACCGCTATCCGGGCATCCGCGCGGCGGCCTGCGCGACGGAGGACATGGCCCGGCTTTCCCGGGAACACAACAACGCCAACATCCTGTGCCTGGGCCGGCGCACCCTCTCCTTGGAGCAGTGCCTTGCCCTGGCGGACCTGTGGCTGGCCACCCCCTTCAGCGAGGGGGAGCGGCACCGCCGCCGGGTGGACAAACTGGGGTGAACCCCGCCCCCTGGAACCGAATCCCATGAAGAACCTGACGCCGAAGGACATTGTGCGGGAACTCGACCGCCACATCATCGGCCAGGACGAGGCCAAGAAGAAGGTGGCCATCGCCCTGCGCAACCGCTGGCGCCGCCAGCAGCTTCCGGACGACCTGCGCGACGAGGTGGCGCCGAAGAACATCCTCATGATCGGCCCCACGGGGGTCGGCAAGACCGAGATCGCCCGGCGGCTCTCAAAGCTCGACGACGCGCCGTTCATCAAGGTGGAGGCCTCCAAGTTCACCGAGGTGGGCTATGTGGGCCGCGACTGCGAGTCCATGATCCGCGAGCTGGTGGAAACGGGCGTCAAGATGGTCCGCGAGGAGATGCAGGCCGAGTGCGGGGAGAAGGCGCGGGAGAACGCCCGCAAGCGCCTCATTGACCTGCTGTACCCCGGCCGCAGGGGGCGCGGCGGGCAGGCCTTCCACCCGCTCAACCCCTCCTCCGGCGACGAGGGCCCCGCCCGCAACCTCGCCCAGGACGAGAGCGACGAGAAGGTGCGCCTCATGGTCGCCGAAAAACTCGATGCGGGCGCGCTGGAGGACAAGGAGGTGGACCTGTCGGTCCGCGAGCAGGGCGGCCCGCAGATGTCCCAGCTTCTCGCCGGAAGCGGCCTGGAGGAGCTGGGCATGAACATGCAGGAGGCCTTTGCCCGCATGGCGCCGCCCAAGACCCGCACCCGCCGGGTGACGGTGGCCGAGGCCCGCGAGCTCCTCGTGCAGGAGGAGCTGCAGGAGCTGGTGGACATGGACCTCGCGTCGCGCCGCGCCGTCGAGCGCGTGGAGAACTCCGGGATCATCTTCCTCGACGAGATAGACAAGATCGCCGGGCGCGGCCAGGGCGCGGGCCAGGGGCCCGATGTCTCCCGCGAGGGCGTGCAGCGCGACATCCTGCCCATCGTCGAGGGCAGCACCGTCATGACGAAATACGGCCCCGTGCGCACCGACCACGTCCTGTTTATCGCGGCGGGTGCGTTCCATGTGTCCAAGGTCTCCGACCTGATCCCCGAGCTGCAGGGGCGCTTCCCCATCCGCGTGGAGCTGTCCAGCCTCACGGCGGCCGACTTCGCGCGCATCCTCCGCGAGACGCACAACTCCCTGATCCGCCAGTACGAGGCCATGCTCGCCACGGAGGGGGTGACCCTGGTGTTCGAGGACGCCGCCATAGACCTCATGGCCGAAATCTGCGCCCAGGTGAACCAGGAGTCGGAGAACATCGGCGCGCGGCGGCTCCACACCATCATGGAATACCTGCTGGAGGACCTCTCCTTCGACGCCCAGCAGCATGCGGGCGCCACGGTCACGGTGACCGAAGACATGGTCCGCGAGCGCCTGTCGGGAACCCTGGTCAAGCAGGACCTCTCCCGCTACATTCTCTGAGGGCCCCATGGAGCGGTTTTCCCTGATCGAGGACGCCGGGGCGGCGGTCGCCGCCATGTCCGGCGTGGCCGACGGCGACTGCGGCCGGCACGGCGACGCGGAGGCGCGCGCCCAATTTCTTGCCCGTTGGGGGGCTCCCCCGGTTCCCGCCTTCTTCGCCAGCCAGGTGCATGGTGTCCGCATTCTGCGGGTGGACGGCGTGTCGGGCGCGGGGGAGCATCTCGTGGGCGAGGCGGACGGCCTGATGACCAACGCGCCCGACGCGGTGCTCTGCGTGGGCGTGGCGGACTGCGTCCCGGTTTGGCTTTTCGACCCCGTGACCTGGAGCGGCGCGCTGCTGCACGCGGGCCGGGAAGGTTCGGTGGCCGGGATAGGCCCCGCGGGTGTCCGGGCGCTCCAGGAGGCCTACGGCGCCCAGCCCGGAGACCTGCTTGCCCAGATCGGCCCCTCTGCGGGCCCCTGCTGCTACGAGGTGTCGCCCGAAATGGCGGCCGAGTACCGCGACCGGGGCTTCCCGGTCCACGGTCGGCATCTTGACCTGTGGGCGCTGAACGTCCGGCAACTGGTTTCCGCCGGGGTGGCCCCCTCCCACATCGCGGTTTCCGGCGAGTGCACCCTCTGCGGGGACCGGTTTTACAGTTTTCGCAGGAATAACAGCCGGGAACGGAACCTCGCCGTGCTGCGTCTTGGCGCAAAACCAAACGGACCGGAGCGGTAGAAATGCCCCAATAGCATCATCTTGCGAAAGCCGAATCCGGGCATGATTTGCGGCCTGCCCCCTGTGTGTGGTACGATGGCAGGCTAACGTATGCCGCTTTGACAAAGTGGGTTGCCGCCCACTTTTTTTATTGGGACCAGGGTGTCCGGCCGCCGTCTTGCGCGGGGCCGGCCGGACGCGCGCGGAGCGTGTGCCTTTTGAGAGAAGTGACCGGACAGCTTTGGCGGATTGTGGAGCCCGAACTCACCGGGTTGGGCCTCGAACTCGTGGAAATCGAGTGCGTTCCCCACGGCCGGGGACAGATTGTCCGCATATACATGGACAAGAGCCCGGGCCGGATCAGCCTGGACGACTGCGCGATGGCCTCGCGGGTGCTCAGTCCGGTGCTGGACGCGGAGGACGTCGTGCCGGGCGGGTACATCCTGGAGGTGTCCTCGCCGGGTCTGGACCGGCCGGTGCGCAAGCCGGAGCATTTTGTGAAGTACGCGGGCGAGCAGGCCAAAGTGACGACCCACGCCCCCGTGGGCGGGAGAACCCGGTTTACCGGCGTGATCCGCGGCCACGAGGACGGGATGATAGTGCTCGAAGTGGACGGGCAGACCGTTTCCATCCACGGCGAGAACCTGAAGAAGGCGAGACTGAACCGGTAGTACGGAAAGGTGGACAGCCTTGGCAGACGAACTTAAAATTGCGCTGGAGCAGATCGAGAAGCTGAAGAATGTGGACCGGGAGACCCTCCTGGAAGCCATTCGCGGCGCCATCGAGATGGCGGCCCGCAAGGGCATCCACCGGGCGGAGAACATCACGGTCGAGGTGGAGAAGAACACCCTGTCCTTCCTGGTCTTCGAGATCAAGACGGTGGTCGCCGAAGTGCGCGACCCGGCCCTGGAAATCTCGCTGGAGGACGCCAGCAAGCTCAACCCGGACGTGGTGGTGGGCAACCGGCTCAAGGTGCGCACGCAGCCCAAGGACTTCGGCCGCATCGCCGCGCAGACGGCCCGGCAGGTGATCATCCAGAAACTGAAGGACGCCGAGCGCGACCGCATCTACGCGGAGTACAAGGAGCGCGAGGGCGACATGATCACGGGCAACGTGAAGCGCATCAGCTCCGGGTGCATTTTCGTGGTCATCGGCCAGGTCGAGGCGGTGCTGCTGCCGGGCGACCAGTCCCCCCGCGAAAACTACAAGGTGGGCGACCGCATCCGCGCCCTTGTCGTGCGGGTCGAGAAGACCCCCAAGGGCACCTCGGTCAAGCTGTCCCGCTCCGCGCCGGACCTGGTCCGCTCCCTGTTCGAGCTGGAGGTCCCCGAAATCTACGAGGGCACGGTGGAAATCCGGGCGCTCGCCCGCGAGGCGGGCAACCGCACCAAGGTGGCCGTGGCCTCCCGCGACCCCAACGTGGACCCCGTGGGCGCCTGCGTCGGCCTCAAGGGGTCGCGCGTGCGCGCCGTGGTCGAGGAGCTTTCCGGGGAGAAGATTGACATCGTCCGCTGGAGCGAGGATCCGGTCCAGCTCTGCGTGAACGCGCTGAACCCCGCCGACATCCTCAAGATGCAGCTCGACGAGGAGGCGAAGACGGTCCAGGTGATCGTGCCCCAGGACCAGCTCTCCCTGGCCATTGGCAAGCGCGGGCAGAACGCCCGCCTCGCCTCGAAGCTCATGGGGTGGAGCATTGACATCCGCGGCGACGGCGAGGGCCGGGCCCCGGAGCCGCCGGAGCCCCCTGAGGCGGACGAAGCGGGGGAGGAACAGGGTTCGGACGAACCCGTGGAGGACGCCGACGGCAACGCGACAACAGACGGCAACTGACGCAGCTTTTCCGATCACGTTTTGTCCCAATGCGGTTCAAGGCCGCGCACGCCGCCGCGCCCGGTTTGGTGCGGGGTTGGTGTTGTGGAGGTTTGAGTAGATGCAGACGATTTCAAGTTTCACGGAGAAACTGGGCCTTTCCGTTGACTGGGCGATTGAATCGCTCAGGCAGCTGCGCCATGCCATCGCCGACGGCGGCACCGAGATAGACGCGGACCAGGAGGAGCTGCTCATCGCCCTGGATGAGGAGCCCGGCCTTCTGGAGAAGAAGCTCGCCGAGCTTGCCAAGCAGGACGCGGCAAAGGCGAAGAAGGAGGAGGCGGCGGCAAAGAAGAAGGCCGCCGCGGCGAAGAAGGCCGCGGCCAAGAAGCCCGCCGCGAAAAAAGCCGCGGCCAAGAAGCCCGCCGCGAGAAAAAAGACGGGCGGGGACGCGGAGCCGGAGGAGACGCCCGAAGAGGAGTCCGTGCCGGCGGCGGAGATTCTCCCCGAACCGGCGGCGGAAGCGGCCGCGGAGGCGCCGGCCGTTTCAGAGGAGGCGAAGGAGACGGAGGAGGCGGTCCCGGTGGTTGCGGCGGCGGAGGCCGTTGCGGCGGCCGAGGCGGTTGAGGTTCCCGCTGCCCCCGACGCGCCGCAGGAGGAGGAGGCTCCCGAAGCGGCGGCCCCGGCCGCCGTTTCCGAGCAGGAGATGATCGCGGTCATCCTCCCAGACGAGCCGGTCACGGAGGAGGACGCCGAGCGCGCCGAGCAGGCGGCGGCGGAGGAGGCGGCGCGGGAGCACATGGGCGCGCTGGCGCGCGCGGAACTCAGGCAGCAGGAAATGGAGCGCCAGCGGGGCCAGAAAAAGGCGGAGCGGCCGCAGCCCCCGAAGGAGGAGGTTGCCGCGCCGGTGCCCGACCCGGAGGTGCTGCGGGCCGTGCTCGAGCGGGACCGCCAGCGCAAGGAGCGCCAGCAGGCCCCGCCGCCCTCGCGCGGCGCGGCGCGGCCCGGACGCGACGCCGCGGCGCCGAAGCCCGGCGGCCGCAAGGAGCAGGCCCCCGTGCTGCTCACGCCGGAGGAGCTTGAGAAGGCCCGCGCCCGCAGCATGGAGAAGCGCGGCGGCGCGCCGACCAAGGCGGCCAAGCAGAAGCAGAAAAAAGAGAAGGCCGAGCGCCTGCGCGTCGTCGAGGAGGACATGCAGCGCGAGGCCGTGCTCGCCGTGCGCGAGTTCCAGTCCGGCTCCGCCGCCACGGGCTCCAAGAAGTACCGCCGCAGGCGCCGCGACGGCGATGACGGGGGCGAGAGCGGCGTGATGCTGCTGGGCACCGTCGTCGTCGAGGAGACCCTCACGGTGGACCAGCTTGCGTCCCAGCTCGGGCGGAGCGCCGCCGACATCATCGTGGACCTGATGGACATGGACATCATGGCCACCAAGAACCAGGTCCTCGACATGGAGCAGATCCGCCACATTGCGGACAAGTACTCCTTCAACGTCGAGGTCGCCATCCCCGAGGAGGAAAAGGTCTTCGCCGAGGAGCCTGACAGCCCGGAGGACCTCCTTCCCCGGCCCCCCGTGGTCACGGTCATGGGCCATGTGGACCACGGCAAGACCTCGCTGCTGGACCGCGTCCGCCGGACCAAAGTGGCGGACTCGGAGGCCGGCGGGATCACCCAGCACATCGCCGCGTACCAGTTCGAGCTGCCCGGCGGCGGCGTGACCTTCCTCGACACGCCCGGCCACGAGGCCTTCACCCAGATGCGCGCCCGCGGCGCCCACGTCACCGACGTGGTCATTCTGGTCGTGGCCGCCACCGACGGCGTCATGCCCCAGACCGTCGAGGCCATTGACCACGCGAAGGCGGCCGAGGTTCCGATCATCGTCGCGGTGAACAAGTGCGACCTCGAAAACGCCCAGCCCGACCGCGTGCGCCAGGAGCTGACGCAGTACGGCCTGGTGGCCGAGGAGTGGGGCGGCGACACCATCATGCGCAACATCTCCGCGCGCAACGGCGACGGCGTGGACGACCTCATGGACCTGCTCACGCTCCAGACGGAGCTGCTCAACCTGCGGGCCAACCCCAACAAGCGCGCGCGCGGCGCCGTGCTCGAGTCCGAGATCACCACGGGCCAGGGCCCGGTGGCCTGGGTGCTCGTGCAGTCGGGCACCCTCCGCGTGGGCGACACCTTCCTCGCGGGCACGACCTTCGGGCGCGTCCGCAGCATGGTGAACGCCCGCGGCGAGGAGCTGAAGGAGGCCGGCCCGTCCATGCCCGTGGTCGTCACCGGGTTCAGCACGCCGCCGGACGCCGGCGACATCTTCATCGTCACCGAGGAGGAGCGGGTCGCCAAGAGCATCGCCGAGAAGCGCGCCGCGGCCCAGCGCCTCAAGCGCGGCCCGGCGGTGAAGCACATGACCCTGGAGGACTTCCACAAGCGCTTCTCCGAGGTGGAGAAGAAGGTGCTCAACGTCATCGTCAAGGGCGACGTGCAGGGCTCCGTGGACGTGCTCCGCTCGAGCCTGGCCAAGCTCGGCAACGAGGAGGTCAGCGTCAACATCGTCCACGGCGGCGTCGGCGCGGTCAACGAGTCCGACATCATCCTGGCCGGCGCGAGCGACTCGGTGGTCATCGGGTTCCACGTCACGGCCAACCCGAAGGTCCGCAAGCTGGCGGAGCAGGAGGGCGTCGAGATACGCACCTACCTGATCATCTACGAGATGATGGACGACCTGCGCAACGCCCTCGAGGGGCTTCTCGCCCCCGAGAAGCGCGAGGCCATCACGGGCCACGCGGAGATCCGCCAGGTCTTCCGCTCGTCCGCCCTGGGCAACATCGCCGGCTGCCACGTGGTGGACGGCGAGATCACCCGCGGCGCCCTGGCCCGCCTCGTGCGCGACGGCGTGGTCGTCTACGACGGCAAGATAGACTCCCTGCGCCGCGGCAAGGACGACGCGAAGTCCGCCGCCACGGGGTTCGAGTGCGGCATCAAGCTTGAGCGCTTCGACGACGTCCGGGCCGGCGACGTCATCGAGGTGTACAAGATTGAGCAGATCGCCAAGACCCTGGACTGATCCGGGGCCGTGACCATCGGGCTGCTGGAGATGGACTTTCTCGTGCCCGGCGCGCGTTCCCTGAAGGAGAAGCGCTCCGTGGTGAAGGGCCTGAAGGACCGGCTGCGCGCCCGCTTCAACTGCTCCGTCGCCGAGGTGGCGTTTCAGGACGTCTGGACGCGCTTCCGCCTGGCCGTCTGCGTGGTGAGCGGCGACGGCCGCTTCGCCAACACGCAGCTGAATGAAATTGTCAACTACGCCTCCTCGCACCGCGGCGCGGTGCTGGCGGACTACCGGATTGAGATGCTATGAGCGAGAACAGCAGGGCCACCCGCGTGGCCGAGGTCATACGCGAGGAGATCGCGCGGCTGCTGACCAAGGGGCTCAAAGACCCGCGGATCGGCTTCGTCTCCGTCATGGAGGTGCGCATGTCCCCCGACCTGCGCCACGCCAACGTCTATGTCAGCCTCTACGGCAGCGAGGCGGAGCGGAAGTCGTCCCTCATCGCCCTCCAGAACTCCGCCGGGTGGGTGCGGCGCGAGGTGGGCAAGTGCCTCCACGTGCACCACACCCCCGAAATACGGTTTTTCCCGGACAGCACCCTGGACCGGGTCTACCAGCTGGAGGAGGTCTTCCAGACCATCCACATGGAGCAGCAGAACACCCCCATGCTCCGCATGACCCTCGCCGAGATGGTGGAGGAGCTGAAAACCGCCGAGGCGCCCCTCGTCGTCACCCATGTCAACCCGGACGGCGACGCCGTGGGCAGCCTGCTGGCCGCGCGCCTCTTTCTGCGCGCCCTCGGCAAGACGCGCGTCGCCTGCGCCATTGACGGCGCGGTCCCCGCGGCCTACGCCGCCCTGCCCGGCGCCAAGACCATCCTCAACGCCGAGAGCGACCGCCCCGTGTTCGACCGCGTGGTCCTCGTGGACTGCGCGCGGCTGGACCGCATCGGGGCAATCGCCGGCTGGATCGCCCCCGCCGTCCGCGTGCTGGTCCTCGACCACCACGACGAGGAGGGCCCCGCCGGCGGGGCCGGCATCATTGACCCCTCCCGCGCCGCCGCGGGCGAGCTGGTCGCCGCGCTCTTCGACGCCGCCGAAATCCCCTGGGACGCCGACGCGGCCACCTGCCTCTACGTCGCCCAGGCCACCGACACCGGCGGTTACCGTTTCGCCAGCACCACCGCTGGAAGCCACGAGCTGGCCGCGCGGCTCATCGCGGCGGGTGTGGACCTGGCCGTGTGGAACGAGCGCATCTTCAACACCATGGCCGCCCGGAAATTCCAGCTCCTGCGCCGCGTGCTTGACCGGGCCGAGTTCCTCCACGGCGGCGAACTCGCCGTGTCCTGGGTGGGGCAGGCCGATTTCGCGGAGACCGGCGCGCTGGCGGAGGACACCGACGGGCTGATCAATTATCTCCGCAAGGTGGACGGGGTCCGCGTGGCCGCGTTCTTCACGGAGCGCGACCCGGGGGCCTGCAAGGTCAGCCTGCGCTCCGACGCCTCATTTGACAGCGCCCGCTTCCTCCGGGAGTACGGCGGCGGCGGCCATTTCATGGCGGCGGGCGCCACGCTGGACCTGCCGCTGGCGGAGGCGCTGGAGACCGTGACCGCCGCCCTGGAGACCGCCATGGCCAACAACGGGACGGAGGCGCCATGAACGGCGTGCTGCTGGTGGACAAGCCCGCGGGCATGACCTCGCATGATGTGGTGGACCGCGTGCGCCGGGCGGCGCAGCAGCGGCGCATCGGGCACACGGGCACCCTGGACCCCGGCGCGACGGGGCTGCTGGTGCTGTGCCTGGGCGCGGCCACGCGGCTTTCGGAGCATCTCACGGGCCTCGACAAGACCTACGAGGGCACCATGCGCCTCGGCGTGGTCACCGACAGCTACGACCTGGACGGGGCCGTGGTCTCCGAGCATCCCGTCCCGGAACTGGCCCAGGCGGACATCCAGGCCGTCTGCGACACCCTCACGGGCGACATCCTCCAGACGCCGCCCATGATGAGCGCCGTCAAGGTGGGCGGCAAACGCCTCTACAAGATGGCCCGCAGCGGCCAGACCGTCGAGCGCGAGCCCCGGCCCGTGCATGTGGAGGCCTTCGACATCCTCTCGTGGACTCCGCCCGAGGCGGGCCTGCTCGTGCGCTGCGGCAGCGGCACCTATGTCCGCGCGCTGTGCCACGAGGCCGGCCAGGCCCTCGGCTGCGGCGGCATCCTCGCGTCCCTCCGGCGCACCCGCGTCGGCGCGTTCAGCGTCGCCGACGCCGTCGCCCTCGACGCCTTGGACGGCCCCGACACCGTGCGCGGCCGCCTCCTCCCCATGGAGGACGCCCTCGACCTGCCCGTGGTCCGCGTGGACCGCGCGCGCGCCGCCATGATCCTCACCGGCGCCGCCATCGCGACCTCGATCCGGCCCGCTCCGGAGGACTTCCCCGACGGGCTCGTCCAGATCAAATCCGAGGACGGCCGCCTGCTGGCCCTGGGCACGGTCGTCGCCACGGAAACCGGCGCGCTGGTCCGGCCCCGCCGCGTCTTCATGCCGGAACAGTAGGGGGGAGGGCGCGTGGACACCGTCGCCGACATTCTTTCCTGCGCGGCGCATCCGCGGCCCACGGCCCTGACCGTCGGCAGTTTTGACGGCGTCCACCTCGGCCACCGTCGGCTGCTGGAAACCCTCGTCCGCGCGGCGGACGCCCGCGGGCTGGTGCCCGCCGTCATGACCCTCGACCCGCACCCCCGCCAGCTCTTCGCCCCCGCCAGCGCGCCGAACATCCTGACCACGGCCGCCCAGAAAAACCGTCTGCTCGCCGCGGCGGGCGTCGGCGTCCATTTCACCCTGCCCTTCACGCGCGATACCGCCGCGATGGACCGGGAGGCCTTCGTCCGCGACGTCGTGGTCCGGCAGTGCGGCGCGCGGCTGCTTCTGGTCGGGCATGATTTCCGCTTTGGCCGCGACGCCGCCGGGTCCTTTGAGTACCTCCGTGAGCATGCCGGCGCCTTCGGCCTCGAAGTCGCCCGGGTGGACGCCCTGATTCTCGACGGCGAATGTGTCAGCAGCACCCTCATCCGCGAGCGTGTCCTCCAGGGCGCCGTGGAGGACGCCGCCCGGTGCCTCGGCAGGCCCTACGCCCTGGAGGGGCCCGTCCTCGCCGGACGCGGCATCGGCCGCACCCTCGGCTTCCCCACCGCCAACCTCGCCCCCGGCAACCTCGCCGTCCCCGCCCACGGCGTCTACATCGCCGAGACTCTCGTGGACGGCCGCGCCTGGCCCTCGGCCGTCAACATCGGCATCGCCCCCACCGTCCGCAACGAGGATGCCCTCGTCGAGACCCACCTCCTCGGCTTCACCGGCGACCTCATCGGGAAGACCGTCGAGATCATCTTGCACCGCCGCCTCCGCCCCGAGCAGCGCTTCTCCTCCCTCGAAGACCTCAAAGCCGCCATCCGCCGCGACTTGGACACCGTCCGCGCCCATTTTTCCTCCTGACCAGCCCCTTTTTCCGTGTCCTCCGTGTCTTCCGTGGTGAACCCTTCCCGCGAACCCGGCACGGTCTTTGGGGTCCAACCAGATGTCCCGCAGGTGAAATCCTCCGCGGTGGAGGGTACACTTGAGGGGAGAACGGGCCGACCAACCACAGGAGGATGCCCCCATGAAACCGATTTGGATGCTGGTTGCGGTGATGTGCCTTCCGCTGTTTGCCGCCGCGCAGGACCCCGCGCCGACGGTGTCGCCCGCGCCCGCCGACGCCGTCGCGGCGCTGGAGACAACCCTTTCGGACCAGACGGACGTGGCGGTGACGGTGTACAACAACGACCGGGCGCTGGTGCGCGACCGCCGCAAACTGAGCCTGGCCCCCGGCACGCTGACGCTGCGCTTCATGGACGTCGCCGCGGCCATCCGGCCGGAGACGGTGAGCCTGGTGTCGCTAAACGACGGCGGCAACCTGCACATTCTGGAGCAGAACTACGAGTTTGACCTGATGAGCCCGGAGAAGCTCATGGAGAAGTACGTGGGCCGCGAGGTGACGCTGGTCAACAAGAGCAACGACCTGAATTTCTTTGAGCAGAAGGCGAAGCTCCTCAGCGTGAACAACGGCCCCATCTACGAGGTGGAGGGGAAGATATTCCTCGGCCATCCGGGCCAGGTGGTGCTGCCCGAGCTGCCCGGCGAGCTCATCGCCAAGCCGACGCTGGTGTGGATGCTGGAGAACGGCGGCAGGGACCACGAGGTCGAGGCGACCTACCTCACCTCCGGCATGTCGTGGAAGGCGGACTATGTGGTCACCATGAACCGCGAGGAGACCAAGATGAACCTCGAGGGCTGGGTGACCCTCAACAACCAGTCCGGAACCACCTACCAGAACGCCCAGTTGAAACTCGTCGCGGGCGAAGTGAACGTGGTGCAGGCGGACATGATGCCCGCGCCGGCCATGGAGATGATGAAGTCGGCGGGCGCCCCCCGCGCCCCGCAGATGGTCGAGGAGTCCTTCGCCGAGTACCACCTCTACACGCTCCAGCGCCGCACCACGATCAAGCAGAACCAGTCGAAGCAGGTGAGCCTGCTTTCCGGAAACGGCGTGGCGGTGAAGAAGATCTACGAGTTCCGCGGCGACATCGCTTTCTACGCGAACAAGATGGAACCTATCAAGAACCAGAACGTGGACGTGTTCCTGACCTTCCAGAACGACGAGAAGAACCAGCTCGGCATCCCGCTGCCCGCCGGGGTCATGCGCGTGTACCAGCAGGACAGCGGCGGCATGTACCAGTTCTCCGGCGAGGACCGCATCAAGCACACGGCCAAGGACGAGGAGGTGCGCCTGCGCCTGGGCAAAGCCTTCGACGTCGTCGCCGAGCGCATCCAGAGCGACTACCGGGGCGTCGGGCCGACCATTCACGAGGCCGAGTTCCGCATCCCCGTGCGCAACCACAAGGACACCCCGGTGACCGTGGACGTCGTGGAGCCCATGCCCGCCACCTGGACCATCCTTTCCAAGTCCCACGACTTCGTGAAGAAGGACGCCCACACGGCGGTCTTCTCCCTCGACGTTCCGGCGGACGGCACGGTCGAGCTGGTTTACCGCGTCCGCGTGCAGTGGTAGGGGAGGGGGAAATGCGGTGTGTGCTGACGGCGGCGGAGATGCGCGAGGCCGACCGGCGGTGCATCGAGGACGTCGGGATTCCCGGCGCGGTCCTGATGAACACCGCCGGCGCGGCCGTCTGGGCCGAAGCCGCGCGGTGGCCGGGGCCCGTGGGCGTCGTCTGCGGCAAGGGCAACAACGGCGGGGACGGCTTTGTCGTCGCCCGCCTCGCCCTGTGCGCGGGCCGCGCGGTGCGCGTGGTGCTTGTGGGCGACCCGTCGGCGGTCACGGGCGATGCGGCGGTCTTCCTGCGCGCCTACGAACGCCTTGGCGGCGTCGTGACCCCCGCGCCCGACCCGGAGACGGCGGTCCGCGAGACCGCCGCCCTGCGCGGGTCCGGCGTGCTGGTGGACGCATTGCTCGGTACCGGCTTCGCGGGCGAAGTGAGGGGCGCGGCGCGCGCCGCCATCGAGGCTTGGCCGGAGGGAATCCCCACCGTGGCGGTGGACATCCCCTCGGGGCTCAACGCCGACACCGGCGAACCGGGCGGCGCCGTCGTGTGCGCCGACACCACGGTGACCTTTGCCTGCCTCAAGCGCGGCCTGATCACGGAAAGCGCCCGCCCCTTCACAGGGCGCATCGTCGTGGCGGACATCGGAATCCCCGACGTCTGCCTGGAGGGACTGGGAACGGATGCCCTGTAGGGGGGCGGCAAAAAGGGAGGAAGTGTCATGCGGTGTTCTTTGGTTTCAAGGAGCGGCGTTGCCGCGCGGGGAAGGATCGTTTTCCGGACGCTCCAGACAGGTTGCGGCGGGAACAGGCTCCTGCGGGTTCTGGCGGTGTGCGGGCTGGCCGCGTTCTCCGGTCTTGTAACCGCCCAGGATCCGAAACCGGGCAAAGTCTCCGAGGCGGAGGTTAACCGGAGAATCCGGTCGTTCGTGGCCGCCGGATCCGTCACCATGGCCGACATCATGGAGATGGAAACCCTGGCCAAGAGCCTTGTCCAGGAGGGGCGGCACACCTTGGCCGGAGACTGCTATGAGGCCGTTGTGCTGCACGGACAGTCCCAGGCCGCGCTGTGTTATTTGATCGCGGGGGGCGCCATCTCGCACTCGATGTATGCGGAGAAGGATGGCTATGACCGGGCCGCCCGAATGCTGGAGGTGCAGCTTGCCCTGGCGCCGCAGCTTCTCAAGAAGACCCCGCCGGGCGTGAATCCGCTGGGCTCGGAACTGGACGTGATGGCCTGCTGCCCCGATGTGTATAGGGCGGAACTCATGGTTAAAACGCGGAAGTATGCCTCGGCCGCCCCCCTGATCGAGAGACTGTTGGCCGGCTACGACGAAGGGCTGGGAAAGCTCAGGGACGAGACGCTGGAACAGGCCAGCATAGACAGAGGGGAAATGTGCGAATGGCTCGTTCTATGTTACGGCGAGTTGTTGGCAAACGGGGACAGCGGTCAAGGTTCTTCGGCAGAAATGAGGGACGCCCTCCACCGCGCATCCCTGAGCGCCATTGGTGAGCACAGGAATGAAAGCGGCGGCAGAACGTTCAGCGGGACGGTAATGAAGTACCTGCCGCTCGCATTTGACCCGCTGGGAGGTGTGCAGGAGATCAAGAAGATGGGACAGGTCTTTCAGGCTGCGGGTTCCGGGAGCTCGGAATTCCTGATGCTTGTCATGGTAAGGCCCGATGAGCGGGAGCGGCAGTCCAAATGCAGCGGTGAAGAAATGGACCAGGCCTATCAGGAGTATCTGGCCCTGGTGCGGGACATGCCGGACCATGACAAGAAAGCCGCCTTTGTGGCTGATTTCTCCATCAAGCGGCTACGCAATGCCATAAGGGTGCTCAGGAACAAGGAACTGGCCGACAGCATCATTTCCGACATCGAGAAACTGGCCCCTCTCCCGGAGGATGAAGCAGAGATATTTGTCAACATTCAGAAGGAGTATCGGGAGGAGTTCACAGATGAGAAACTTCGGCGTCTGCCCTTTGCGGACATTGTGGTGGCGGCCACCCGGGGGCTGTCCGCGCTGGAAGCCCGCTTACCGGAGAAACCGGAAGAGGCGACCGACGAAGCGGCTGGCCGAAAGGAGGAGACCGTGGCGGGGGAGGAGGTCGTGGAGAAGGAGGAAAGGGTGAAACCCCCTTCCTGTGGGGAAACGGCTGATTTCCACTGGCTGTATGGGGCCTTCATCGGATTTCTGGTGGTGTGCCTGGGGCTTCTTCTCAGGAGAGGAAGGGCGTGATGCCGAAGCAAGAAGTTTTGGCAACACGATGCCGGACCGCCGCCAGGACTGCGTGTGTCCATCCGGCGTCGGGCTTCTCCCTCGCGGAGCTTCTTGTCGTGGTGGGCGTTCTTATCATGCTCGCGTCGCTGTTGCTGCCGGCCCTTTCCCGGGCGCGCGAGGCGGCGCGGCGCTCCAGTTGCCAGAACAACCTGCGCCAATGGGGGATGGCCTTCAAGATGTACGCTTCCGAGGCCGGGGGAGGGCTCTACCCGCCCATCCAGTTGGAGATGACAGACCTTCGCGAGGGCGCCCTGGCCGTCGCCCCCCGGCTGGATGCGGTCTACCCCGAGTATGTCTCCGATCTTGACCTTCTCGTTTGCCCGAGCGCCGCGCACAAGCTCCGGGGCGTTGACCTGCTCCAGGACCGGGGGAGCCTGGACCGGTGCTACGCCTATCTGGGGTGGGTGCTGGACAAGTGCGGGGAAAGCGGCCCGCGCATGACGGTGCGCGAGCTGCTCGACCTGATCCCCCTGGTGGATTCGGGCCGGTACCAGGGCGGGCTGGAGGGGCCGAGGCAGTTTGTGCTTCTGTGCGCCGCCATCGCCCGGAGGACCGTTCTCGAATCCGTGTTCACCTCGCGGGACATCCTGGAAGTCAGCCGCAGCGTCGCCGACGAGGATGTGTCTGTCGGGGCGTCCGGCGTCGGCAACGGCGGCACCAGCACGATCTTCCGGCTGAAGGAGGGGGTGGAGCGGTTTGCGGGGCTGCCGCAGAGCGGGGTGTGGGTCATGTTTGACGCCCTCTCCTCCGATGCGGGCCGCTTCAACCACGCTGTTGGCGGGGTGAATGTCCTGTACATGGACGGCCACGTTTCGTTCCTGCGCTATCCGTCCGAAGCCCCGGCGAACAAGGGGATGGCGCTGTTCTTGGGGACACTTCTTGACCGGCACTGGCTCGCGGAAACGGAATAGGGCGGCGCGCCGCCCCGTCCCGCCGGCGTCCCGCCGGCCCGTCGGCCCGTAGCGCCGGCGTCCCGCCGGCCTTGTCTTTGATGCGGAGGAGTTGAACGATGCGCTGTTTTGCGGCCCTCGAGACCGGCCCCGCCGCGCGGGCGGCGCTGGGGGAGTGCATCGCCTCGCTGCGTGCCCTGGGCGGGCAAGTGTCCTGGGTGCGGCCGGAGAATCTTCATCTGACCCTGCGGTTTCTCGGCGAGGTGACGCCGGAGCAGGCGTCCGCGTATGCGGCGCGCCTGCGGCCGCTCGTGTCCGCACTGGCCCCGCTTGAACTCTCGGCGGAGGGGCTGGGCGCGTTTCCCAGCCTGCGCCGCCCGTCGGTGCTGTGGGCGGGGGTGCGGGCGGTGTCCGGCGACCTGTCGGCGGTCCAGCGGGCCGCCGAGGCTTGCGCGGCGGCCGTTGGCCTGCCGCCGGAGCCGAAGCCGTTTCATCCCCATCTCACCCTGGGCCGGGTGCGCGACCCGCACGGGCTGGCCCCCCTGCTGGAGGCTTTCGGTGAGCTGGCTGCCGCCGCGCCGGGCTTCGGGGGTGCATTCCCCGCGCCCGCCGTGGCATTATTCCGGAGCGAACTGAACCCCGGCGGCGCGGTGTACACGCGCCTGGAGGAGATGCCCCTTGGCGGTTGACGTACTGAGAGCAACCATCGGCAGCGCCCTGACGCTGTGCATGATGGCCGTGCTGCTGCGGTGGAGCGCCCGCGCGCTCGCCGTGGACCTGCACCGCGGTCCTCTGCACTTTGTGCCCCCCCTCACGGACCCCCTCCTGCGCGGCTGCCGGAAACTGTTCCCCCCCACGCACGGCGTGCCCGACTGGTCGCCCCTGCTCGTCCTCCTGGGCCTGTGGATCCTCCGCGTGGTCTTTGCCGGGTATTAGGGAGCCCTGCATTTTTCCGAATAATCAATCCACGCTGCGTTCCCCCGCGAACAGCTTCAGCGGGAGGTTGATGAACCGGGCAGCCGTCCAGGGCAGACCCTGAACGAGCCAACCCCGCCGAAGCATTCCCCCGGGCCCATATTGCGTTCCGGTTTGAACCTGTTTGCCGTTCTCTCAAATTTCAAATTTGAGATTTGATAAAAAGAGACGGAAGAGGGAAACGGGACAGCATGCGGTTCGGCGAGTGTGCGGGGCGGCGCCGGAAACAGTAACCGTCTTTACGGCTGTTCCCGAAACAGACCGGGTGCCCGGCGTGTTATCATCATCAGTGGCGGTGCGTCTCCGCGCCGTGAACGAAGGGAACACATGGACATGCGCCTGACGAATCTTCTTTTGACGGCGGCGGCCCTGGCCGCCGGGACCGTCCTGCCGGCGTCGGCGCAGCCCGCCTCCGCCACGCCGTTCCCGCCGCCGACGGCGCGCGCGTCCTCCGATGACTTTGCCGCGTTGCCGGTCTATCCAGAGGTGGCCCGGCTGGAGGCGTTTCTGGACGATGAGGCGGTGTTTGTGGAGAAGGCGCGGACCTTTGACCGGCTGCACACGCGGCTGGCGGACCTGCTGCTCGCCCGGGCCACGGCGCTGCAGAAGGAGGGCGGCGCCGGCGAGGGGGCCGCGCTGGTGGAGGACGCGCGGAAGAACCTCGCCCTGGCGCGCCAGGCCTACGAGCTGGGCCTGAGACGATATCCCGACAACCCCTCGCTCCAGAACTACCTTGGCGAACTGCTCTATGACCGTTTCGACGAGCAGCAGCGGGCGGTGGAGCTCTGGCTCAAGGTGGTGGCGCGGGACGCCTCGCACGGGCGCGCGCACAACAACCTTGGCATCCATTTTTTTCATGTCGGGCAGTACGCGGAGGGGTTGAAGCATCTGGACGCCGCCCTGGCGCTGGAGCCGGACAACCCGGACTACCTCTTCAACATGGCGCAGATGTACCTCGTTCACTGGCCCAACCTCATGACCCTGCGCCAATGGACCGCCGCGGAAACCTACGCCGAGGCCATGCGCGTGTCCGAAAGGGCCGCCGCCCTCGCCCCAAAGGACTTTGAGCTGGCCCGGGACCACGCCCTCAACTTCTTCGCCGCCGAGCGGATGAACGCCCAGCCCGACTGGAAGAAGGCCGCCAAGGCCTGGACCGCCGCGCGCGCCGCCGCCCGAAACGACGACGAGGTGTTCAACGCCTGGATGAACGAGGGCCGGGTCTGGCTGCGCGCCCAGAACGGCCGGGAGGCGGAGCGATGCTTCCTGGCGGCGTCGGCGCTGCGGCCCCAGAGCCGCCTTGCCCAGGGGCTCCTCACCGACGCCCGGTCGCTGAAGTAGGCCGCGATGGACTCCTCCCCCGAGACCGAAAGGGGCGGCGCGGCCCGCACGCTTCATCGCCTCCTGCACAGCAAGAAGGCGGGCTGGATCGCCGTGGCCGTGCTCGCCGCGCTGGCGGCGTTCGCCTTCGGCCCCCTGGGCGTCCGTTTCTTCCTCGTGCCCTCGTCGTCCATGGAGACCACGCTCATGCCCGGCGACATGATCGTCACCGTGCGCGCGGACGCCCTCCGAAGGGGCGACATCGTCGTGTTCCGCCACAATGGCGAGTACCTCGTGAAGCGGGTGGCGGGCCTTCCGGGCGACGAGGTGTCGGTGGCGGACGGCGCGCTGTTCCTGAACGGGAAATACGCCTCGGAGCCCTACCTGCGCGAGCCCATGGGCTACGTCATAGACCCGCCGGTCCGCGTGCCCGACGGGCAGATGCTCTTTCTCGGCGACAACCGGAACCACAGCGACGACAGCGTTCCCGACCGGAAGGACGAGGGCTTCGACTTCGCCGACCGCGAAAGCGTCATCGGCCGGGTCGTCTTCCGGTACTACCCCTACGACCGCATGGGCCGGATACGGTCCTATCCCCTGACCAACACCGCCGGGGAGTGACCGGGGCGTGCGGGCCGCCCGTTGCGGTACAATAGCCCCGGTTTTCTGGCAGGGAGCGCCCATGCGAGGCTATCAGGACACATACACGGACGGTTTCCCCCACGGTTTCGGGGGGCACGGCGTCACCTACATGGTGCGGCGGCTCATCCTCGTCAACGCCGCCGTTTTTGCCGCCCAGCTTCTCCTCGCGCCGCTGGAGGCGCTCACCGGCGTCACCGTCGTGGAATGGTTCGGGTTTGTGCCCGGCGACTTCCTGCGCGGCAGCCTGTGGCAGCCCCTGACCTACCAATTTCTCCACGGCGGCCTCATGCACCTCGTCATGAACATGCTCTGGCTGTTCTTCTTCGGGCCGGACGTGGAGCGCCTCCTCGGGAGCCGCCAGTTCACGGCGCTCTATGTCGCCTGCGGGGCAGGCGGCGTGCTGCTGTCGCTCTTCTCGCTGGCGCTCTGGGGGAACAACCCGGTCATCGTGGGCGCCAGCGGCGCCGTGCTCGGCGTGCTCGTGGCCTTCGCCGTGGCCGACCCCGCGCGGCAGATACTGCTGTTCCCCCTGCCCGTGCCCATGAGCGCCGCGACGCTGGTGGCCATCATCGCCGCGCTTAATCTCGTGTGGGCCTTCGGCGAGACCAATGCCTCCGTTTCCACCCACCTCGGCGGGATGGGCATGGGCTGGGTCATGATGCAGCTGATTCCCCGCTACCAGCAGTGGCTGCGGCAGCGCAACCGGGAACGCTGGCAGAAACGCAACCCCGGGGGCGGCGACGACGACCCCGACAACATATTTGAGTTCCGCCCAAGGGACTAGGCCCGGGGCCTGGTCCGGGGCGGTTGGACAGGAAGGCGTCATGCCCGGTTTTCAAGAGCTGGTTTTCCTCGCGATCATCATCATCGTGCTGAGCTGGGCCGGACTCTGGCCCACGGTCATGCGCGCCCTGCGCGAGCTGCGGGGGGAGCATGTCCCCGACCCGCCCCAGGCCCCCCCGAACCCCCGCGATGCCGAGGTGTGCTACCGCCTGCTGGGCGTGTCGCCCTCGTCCTCCTGGGAGGAGATCGAGCGCGCCTACCGCAAGAAGGCCAAGGTCCACCATCCCGACCTCGGCGGCGACCAGGACGCCATGCGCGCCCTGAACGAGGCCTACGCCCTGCTCAAGAAGCTGCGCGGCGTGCGGTAGGCCCGACAGAGGAGACTCCCCATGGAAGTGCGGCTGGAACACATGATGCCCGCCGAGATCGGGGCGGCCCGGGAGGCCTGCCCGACCCTGTTCCTCCCCCTGGGCACCATCGAGTGGCACGGGGTTCACAGCGTCGCCGGGGTGGACGCCCTCAAGGCCCACGAACTCTGCGTGCGCGCGGCGCAGCGGGGCGGCGGTGTGGTGCATCCGCCGCTCTACGGTGGCGTCGGCGGTCTCGACGAGCCCCACACCTTCATCTTTGACCCCGAGGACTCCGCGGGCTCGGTGTATCTGCGTCCCTGGCTGGAGCAGTGGTGCCGCGAGGCGAAGCGGAACGGCTACCGGGCCGTGGTCATCGTGACGGGCCACTACGGCGCGGCGCAGCAGATTTGCGTGCGCGAGGCGGCGGCCCGCATGACCACCCTGCTCGACATTCCCGTGCTCGGCACCCCCGAATACTGGCTCGCCCTCGACGAGCAGTACTACGGCGACCACGCGGCGTTCTTCGAGACGTCCATCATGATGCACCTCTTCCCGGAGAGCGTGGACCTGTCCCGCCTCGGCGACGAGCCGCACCGCGGCGTGGGCGGACGCGACCCCAAGAAGTGCGCCACGGCCGCGGAGGGCGAGCGCTTCTGCGAGGCCATCATCCGGCGGCTCGCGTCCCTCGCCCGCACGATGCACGCCTGGGACTCGGAACAGCGCCGCGCCTTCGCCCGCGCCGAGGGCGCCCTGGTCCGCAGGCAGATGGAGCTGGCCGGGGAAACGGGCAATATCTGGGCGGGCTGGCGCCGCATCGGGGAGGGCGTGCTCGACGGCTACCCCGCCGCGCTGACCGACGCCCGGTTCGACGACGTCGCCGCCATCGCGGAGAAGCTGTGAGGGGTCACTGCGGCGCCCGGGCGAGCAGGGCGTCCACGTAGCGCGAGTTCAGCAGCTTGGCCGCTGCGGCGCGTTTCACCGGGGGCAGCCGCAGCACCGCCCCCAGCACCGCGGCCATGGCCTGGTGCGTCATGGAGGCCCGGTTGTCGAACAGCAGGTGCTGGAGTTTCCCCCGCTCCACGGCCATCAGCACCGCGCGGTGCACCGCGTTCTTCGGCACGATGACCCGTTCCCCGCGCGGTTTTAGCGTGATGGCGTTCTTGGGGCAGGGGCGCACACAGACGCCGCAGCCGAGGCACACCGACGCGTCCACCCGGGCCTTTTTGCGGCGACGGTCGCGCGGGTCGTTGGCCGACACGACGCTCATGGCCTCCATGGGGCACAGGGCCGCGCACTTGCCACAGCCCGTGCAGGCCTCCGCGTCCACCTCCGGCAGATAGTTTGTCGTGTTGATGGGCCGCATGAGCGCGAAACGGCGGGCGGCGGTCAGGGCCTCGCAGCAGCACCCGCAGCAGTTGCAGATGAAGCTGACGCCCTTCTGCTGGTTCTCGCTGAATTGAACCAGGTTGTGCTCATAGGCCCGCTGGAGCAGATCCAGGCATTCCGCCTGGTCAATTCTGCGGACATGGCCGTGGCGGATGAGGGACTCCGCCGGGGTGTTGAAGGTCATGCAGATGTCCATGGGGGCGTCGCAGTTCCGCCCCTGATGCAGGGCCTTGTGGCGGCAGTAGCACATGGCCACGCCGATGTGGGTCGCCGTCCGGATGACCTCCGTGGCCCGCTCGTGGTCCAGCACGTGGAGCGCCTCGTCCTCCGGCAGCGCGGGCTCCTGCACCAGGGCGCGCCCCATCTGCGTGCCGCCCTGCCCGACCAGCTCGCGCATGAAGTCGTCCTCCCGCGTGATGTACTGCTCGAACAGGTCGGAAAGGGTTTTCTGGTCGAGGTCGTCGCGCACCCGCATGAGGGAGAACTCGAAGAACCCCGCCATCGGCGGCGGCAGCACATAGGACCGCACGCCGTCCGGCCGCTCATAGTCCAGCAGAATCGCCCGCTGCGAAAGCTCATCCAGCACGCCCGCAGCCTCGTCCTCCCCCATCTTCCACACCAGCGCCGCCTTTTTGGCGGTGAAGGGCTTGATGGGGAGGAGGGAGACCAGGTCGGCCTCCCGCTCGCTGAAGAGCATTTTCAGGATGCTGTGAAGGAGTTCCGAGGGCGGCGCGCCCTGGGGTGCCCGGTTCAACCGGTCCGTCAGCCGCTGATACGCCGAAGCGAGGGTTCTGTGCGCCATGGGGTCTCCTTTCCAAGGGGGGACGCCTTGTCCCACCCCTGAGTAGAACAACACTCCACAGACTGCGCGGAGCCGTGCATGCCGGCAGATGCCCCCTGCGCGCCGCGCCGGAGGATGTCTTCATTGTGCGTCCGGCGGGGCGGCGCTGTCAACAGGAAAACATCGCGGCTATGGCGGCGCGGCCCCGGTGTGGTAGGATTTCGGGACTTTTCCACGGCGGGAGACGTGCCCCATGCCCATGATAGACATGCCCCTGGATGAACTGCGGGTGTACCGGGGGATTAACCCCAAGCCCGCGGATTTCGACGCCTATTGGGCGGCGGCGCTGGCGGAGCTGGAGGCCACGCCCCCCGCGCCGGAGTTTCTGCCCGCCGAATTCCAGACCCCCTTCGCAGAGTGCTTCGACCTGTGGTTCACCGGCGTCGGCGGGGCGCGGGTCTACGCGAAATACCTGCGGCCCCGGCACTCCAAGGAGATGCCCCACCCCGCCGTGCTCCAGTTCCACGGGTACAGCGGCAGCAGCGGCGACTGGCAGGACAAGCTGGGCCTGGCGGCCCTTGGATTTTCCGTGGCCGCGCTGGATGTGCGCGGGCAGGGCGGCCGGTCGCAGGACCCGGGCGGCGCGCTGGGGAACACCCTTCACGGCCACATCATCCGCGGGCTGGATGACGCCCCGGAGCGGCTCTTCTACCGGGGGGTGTTCCTGGACACCGTGCAGCTTGCGCGCGTGGTCATGGCGCTGCCCGAGGTGGACGCCCGCCGCGTGGGCGCGATGGGCATGTCGCAGGGCGGCGCGCTCACCCTGGCCTGCGCGGCCCTGGAGCCGCGCATCCGCCGCCTCGCGCCCATGTGCCCCTTCCTCTGCGACTACCGCCGGGTCTGGGAGATGGACCTCGCGAAGGACGCCTACGAGGAGCTGCGCAACTGGTTCCGCCGGTTTGACCCGCGCCACACGCGGGAGGAGGAGATCTTCACGCGGCTGGGATATGTGGACTGCCAGCATCTCGCGCCGCGCATCCGGGGCGAGGTGCTCATGGCCGTCGGGCTGATGGACGAGATCTGCCCGCCGTCCTCGCAGTTCGCCGCGTACAACAAGATCACCGCGCCCAGGGAAATGGCGCTGTTCCCCGATTTCGCCCACGAGCATTACCCCGGATTCATGGACCAGGCGTTCCAGTTCATGGCCGGACTGTGATTTTCAAAAGCAAAGGAGTTTTCTGTCATGTCCGAGAAACTGCGTTTCCTCATTCCCGACGGCTACAGCCTGGAGAGCCGCCAGCAGTTTGATTCGGTGGGGATGACCCTCGCCGGGGAACTGTACGGCCTCCTGCTCCAGCGCCGTCTGCCCGGCGCGGAGTACGACGTGTGGTTCAGCAGCGACCCCGGCGCCACGCCGCCCACGGACGCCGAGCTGTCCGGCTATGCGGGCGTCATCTGGCCCGGCTGCAACCTGACGATCTACCACAACGACGACCCGCGCGTGCAGGCGCACAAGGACCTGTGCCTGCGCGCCTACGAGGCGGGCATCCCCCAGTTCGGGAGCTGCTGGGCCATCCAGCTCGCCTGCTTTGTGGCGGGCGGGCGCGTGGAGCCGCACCCCCGGGGCCGCGAGATGGGCATCGCCACCAAGATCATGCTCACCGACCAGGGCCGCAAACACCCCATGATGGACGGCAAGCCGGTGGTCTACTCCCATTTCGTCAGCCACGACGACCAGGTGGTCGAGCTGCCGGAGGGGGCCACGCTGCTCGCGGGCAACGACTGGAGCGTGGTGGAGGCCGCCGCCGTCGAGTTCAAGCAGGGCGTCTTCTGGGCCACCCAGTACCACCCCGAGTACAACCTGCACGAGGTGGCCCGCCTCATCATCGCCCGCGAGGAGCGCCTCATCAAGCAGGGCTGGTTCAAGGACCACGGGGACATGATGCGGTATGTGGAGAATTTCGAGGCCGTCCACAACGACCCCACCCTGAAGCACATCCGCTGGCAGCTCAAGATTGACGACAGCATCGTCGAGGACGACCAGCGCGAGTGCGAGTTCGTCAACTGGATCAAGTACGCCGTGCTGAGGCAGCCCTTCTGATTCTCCCGTGTGCGAAGACAAGCCGCCCCCCCGGACATGGAAGTGTCCGGGGGGGCTTTCTAAAAGGAATGGGGCGGCCCGCGTCTCAGCGGGCCGCCCCGAAGGCCGGCACAGGGGAATCAGGCGCTCCGGTGCTTGGGCGCCTTCAGGAGGAAGGTGACGCAGGCGGCCGCGATGAGCAGCACGATGGACCCGTAGAAGGCCACGGCGAAGGTCTGGTAGGCGTCGTACACCTTGCCCGCGGCGAAGGCGAGGGCGAATCCGCCGCAGCCCCAGGAGGTGAAGACCAGGCCGTAGTTCACACCGAAGTTCTTGAGGCCGTAGAAGTCCTTGGTGATGCTGGGGAAGATGGCGAGGTTCGCGCCGTAGTTCGCGCCGATCAGGGCGGACAGGAGGCTGAGCACCACGGCATTGCCGAGGAAATTGTCCGCCGCCGCGCGCGACATCAGGAAGATCAGCACGGCCTGGGAAACGAAGGCGATGAACAGCGTCGGCTTGCGGCCGATCTTGTCGGAGAGCATGCCCGCGGCGATGCGCCCCGCGCCGTTGCCGATGGCCAGCACCGCGACCAGGACAAAGCCCAGCGCCAGCCCGGTCTGCTGCTGGGCAATGGCGGCCAGTTTCCCGATGATCATGAGGCCGGCGCCGGCGCCGCAGGCGTACATGAACCACAGGAGGTAGAACTGCGGGGTGCGCAGCACCTCGAGGGGCGTGTAGTCGTCGGCGGGCGCCGCCGCGCCGCCCGCGCCGGCGGCCTTCGCGTTGGGGTTGTACCCGGCGGGCGGGGCCTTCAGCAGCTGGGAAAGCAGCACCACGACGACCAGGAAGGCCGCGCCGAGGATCAGCATGGTCCGGCTGATGCCGTACTGGCCCGCCAGCCAGGTGGTCAGGGGGGCGGTGTACACGGAGGCCAGGCCGAACCCGCTGACGACAAGGCCGGCGATCAGGCCGACCTTTTCCTTCGGGAACCATTTGACCGCGGGCGGTGTGGCGGAGGCGTAGCCGAACCCGATGCCGGCGCCTGCCAGCAGGCCGAAGCCGACCATGAACATGAGGGGATTTGTGGAAAGGCTGGCCAGGATCATGCCGAGGCCGACCAGCACGCCGCCGATAGTGGCGACATAGCGCGGGCCGATCTTGTCCTGGAGCCGTCCGGCGGGCACCATCATCAGCGAGAAGGTCAGGCACGCCACGGCGTAGGGGAGCGACTTGTCCGACTCGGTCCATCCCCAGTCGGCGGGGACCGCCTTGCTGATGACGCTCCAGGTGTAAAGAATGCCCAGGGCCAGGTTGATGCCGACCGCGGCGAGGGTCACCGTCCAGCCGTGGTTCTTGATTGTTCCGGGGCTGTCCATTGCCTTGTCTCCTGTTGGGCCCCCTTCCGGGGGCGTGAACGCTTGAAAGAAAGGCCGTGCGCGCCGATGGCCTTCAAAGGGGCGCGCACGGCCGGTTCATGCTCTGGAACCCCTACTTCTTCACGAGGCGGTCGTGCTCGGCCACGAGGCTTTCCACGACGGTGGGGTCGGCCAGCGTCGTCGTGTCGCCGATCTGGTCCGTGGCGTTCTCGGCGATCTTGCGCAGGATGCGGCGCATGATCTTTCCGGACCGCGTCTTGGGCAGGCCGGGGGCGAACTGGACCACGTCGGGCGCGGCGATCGGGCCGATCTCCTTGCGGACGTGCATGACCAGCTCCTTGCGGAGCTCCTCGCTCTCCTCCACGCCGGTCACCAGGGTCACATAGGCGTACAGGGCCTGGCCCTTGATGTCGTGCGGCATGGGGGCCACGGCGGCCTCGGCCACCTTGGGGTGGCTCACCAGCGCGCTCTCCACCTCGGCCGTGCCGATGCGGTGCCCGGAGACGTTCACCACGTCGTCAATGCGGCCCATGAGCCAGTAGTCGCCGTCCTGGTCCCTGCGGCAGCCGTCGCCCGTGAAGTACATGTTCTTGTACATGGTGAAATAGGTGTCCACGAAGCGGTCGTGGTCGCCCCACATGGTCCGCATCATGCCCGGCCAGGGCCTGCGGATGCAGAGCTTGCCGCCCTCGTTCACATCCACCTCGCTGGTGTCGTCGCGCAGGATGACCGGGTCCACGCCGAAGAAGGGGCGGCTCGCGCTGCCCGGCTTCAGGGTCATCGCGCCGGGGAGCGGCGTGATCATGAAGCCGCCGGTCTCCGTCTGCCACCATGTGTCCATGATCGGGCAGCGGCCCTTGCCGACCACCGTGTGGTACCACATCCACGCCTCGGGGTTGATCGGCTCGCCCACGGAGCCCAGAATGCGCAGGCAGCTCAGGTCGTACTTGTTGACCCACTCGTCGCCCTTCTGGATGAGCGCGCGGATCGCCGTCGGGGCGGTGTAGAACTGCGTGCACTGGAACTTCTGGACGATGTGCCAGAAGCGGCCGGCGTCGGGGTAGGTGGGCACGCCCTCGAACATGAGCGACGTGGCGCCGTTGGTCAGCGGGCCGTACACGATGTAGGAGTGGCCCGTCACCCAGCCGATGTCCGCCGTGCACCAGTAGATGTCGTCCTCGCGGATGTCGAACACCAGCTTGTGGGTCATGGAGGTGTGCAGCAGGTAGCCCGCCGTCGTGTGCACCACGCCCTTGGGCTTGCCCGTGGACCCGGAGGTGTACAGGATGAACAGCGGATCCTCGGCGTTCATCGCCTCGGGCTCGCACACGTCCGACGCCGACGCCATCAGCTCCTCGTAGGCCACGTCGCGGCCGGCGACCATGTTGCACGGCTCGTCGTTGCGCTTCACCACCAGCACCTTCTGGATGGAAGCGCACGCCGGCTTCGCCAGCGCCTCGTCCGCGATCGCCTTCAGGCTGATGTGCTTGCCCGAACGCAGCGACACGTTCGACGTGATCAGCACGTTGCACGCGGCGTCCTCGACGCGCGTCGCGATGGCGTCCGCGCTGAACCCGCCGAACACGATGGAGTGGATCGCGCCGATGCGCGTGCACGCCAGCATCACCACCGGCAGCTCGATGATCATCGGCAGGTAGATGCAGACCCGGTCGCCGCGCTTCACGCCCAGGCTCTTGAGCACGTTGGCGCACTTGCAGACCTCCTTGTGGAGCTCCTTGTAGGTGATCTTGACCACGTCGTCTTCCGGCTCGCCCTGCCAGATCAGCGCCACCTTGTTCTCGCGCGGCGTGCCCAGATGGCGGTCCAGGCAGTTCACCGACACGTTCAGCTGGCCGTCCTTGAACCATGTGTGCTCGATGATCCGGCCCTCGGTGTTCCAGTTGTACTCCAGGGATTTCGCGGGGAACTTGGACCACGTCAGCGACTTGGCCTGCTCCAGCCAGAAGGCGTCCGGCGTCTCGATGGACGCCTTCCACATCTTCTCGTACTCTTCCATGCTCTTGATGTGGGCGTCCTTCGTGATCTCCGGGGGCGGGGCGAAGGTGCGGTTCTCCGTCATCAACGAGCTGATGGCTTTCTTCTCATCGTTCCCCATGGTGCAAAGTCCTTTCCTGGTTGAGTAACTCTGGCGATCAAGCCCGCCCTACTGCGGCGGGACAGCATCCCCGCATTTAATCGGCCGCATTTGCGGCCACCGCGCGCTGCCGCCCTCCAGAGGCCTGCAGCGTGGTTTCAACTGTTGAGCGGCCTTCCGGCCCCGCCGTTTTCTTGAATTTCAGCACCCCCGGTGGCCAATCCAAGCCGCGCCCCGGAGTATACCTACCATTCGTTAGGTCTCCGCATTGTACCAAACCTTTTATCACTTTTCAACTTCCAGATCGTTCACAGGAAGTGTTTTTGACAGTCTTGTTGTTCCCCTGCGCCCGGTGGAAGCCCTGCGGGCGCGCCAAAACGGGGGTGCCGCCCGTGCCGGCACCCTCCATAACTTGTCCGGATGCGGCGTTTGCAGGATTACCGGAAAAGGCAGGAACAGCGATGTTAACGGGGGTGGCTGCGGTTCGGGAAGCTGGGGTCCGGGGCGCCAATGGGGCGGCCGCAGGCAACGCCTCTCGTTCGCGTTGCGCGGGGCGCGCGGGATTGGTAGAATGGGGGGGCAGAAGGAGAACGGGCATGCTGGATCAATTTCGCGAACTGGTGGGCCGGCTGGAGGATCGGGAGAGCGGCTGGGTGGCCCGGCGCGACGCCGCCGAACTTGTGGGAAAACTGGCCCAAGGGGCGCTCATGGCGCTTCAGTCACACCGCAACGACCCGGACATGGATGTGCGGCTGCAGGTGGAGCGGTCCATGGACGCGATTAACGCGCTGCTTCCCGCGCGGGCCAAGAGCCGGCAGGAGCCCACGCTGCGCGATCTGGCGGTGTCCTGCGAGCGGGCGCCCGCGCGCATTGTGGAGCCCCACGAGAACGGGTTTGTGGTGACCGTGCGCCTGGCCAACGAGCGGGCGCAGAAGGTCTACATCATGCCGCACGAGACCAAGGACAAGCGGCGCATGGTGCAGGTCTACACCTTCTGCGGGGAGGTGAACCCGCAGGTGTTCGAGTGGCTGCTGCGCACCAACAGCCGGATCGCCAACGGCGCCTTCACCCTGCTTCCCGGAAAGGAGGGGCCCGACCGCATGGCGCTGCTGCACAACATTCCCCGCGCCGACGCCACCCCCGAGGTGGTCAAGCTGTCGGTGAAGGAGCTTGCCTATTACGGGGACAAGCTGGAGCGCCACATGGGGTCGGACGACGCCTTCTGACGGGAAGGCGGGGGGGGATCAGGAGGCATTCCCCCGCCGGCCCAGCACGAGCTCCAGACTTTTCAGAAGGTCGGAAATCATGAAGGGCTTCTCGTGGTGGGGGCATTTAAGGCTCTGCAGGAAGCGGTGGGTCTCGTAGTTTAGCGTGTCCGCCGTGATGACGATGGCGCGCCGCGCCAGGTCGGGGTGCGACTCCTCCACCAGCTTCAGCAGCCGCTGTCCGCCGATGGCCCCCGGAAGCTGTATGTCCAGCACCAGGGCGTCGAACGGCTCGCCCGCGGCGAGGCGCTCCAGTGCCGCCTCGGCGGTGCCCACCCCGGTCACAGCGTGGCCGTGCATGGTGAGCGCCCTCCCCAGCATGTCCTGCAGCTCCTCCTCGTCGTCCACCACCAGCACCCGGGGCGGCGGCGGCGCCTCCCCCCGCCCGCTGTCTCCGCGGTCCTGGTCCTCCGTCCTCCGCGCGGGCGGGGTGTCGGCCCGCGCCAGCGCGGGCAGCGACAGCACGATGCGCGCCCCGGGGAGCGGTCCGCCCCCCCCGCAGTCCGCGACGAGGTCGCCGCCCAGTTCCCGCGCCACAGACCGCGCCAGGCTTAATCCCAGACCCACGCCCCCCTGGGAGCGGCGCGTGGTGAAGAAGGGCTCAAACACCTGCTCGGCCAGTTCCGGCGGGATGCCGGGGCCGTCGTCGCACACCTCCAGAGACACCGTGCCGCCGTCGCGCCGGACGCCGCACACGACGCGGCCGCCCCCGAACAGCAGGGCGTTGTCGAAAAGGCTCAGGATGACCCGGGCAAGCTGTTCCGGGGCGCACTCCACCCACGGGGCGTCCTCCGGCAGCCGCCATTCCACCCGGGCGGCCTGGGTCGCCGTGAGCATCGGCAGCACGGAGGCGTGCAGCAGCGCGCACAGGTCGGCGGGAATCCGGTCCATCGGCAGGGCCTGGCCGAACCCCGTCAGGTCGTCCACAATCTCCCGGCACCGGATGCCGTTGCGCAGGATGCCGGCCACCATCTCCTGGGCCTGCTCCCCCGCCACGCCGCGCGACAGCATTTCGGCGAACCCGGTGATGACCGAAAGGGGGGTGCGTATCTGGTGCGCCACCGACAGGACCACCTGCGACGCGACCGAACTGCGCTGCTGCGCGAGCAGCCGGTTTTCGAGCTGCCGCTCCACCAGCCGCCTGGCGGTCGTCTCCATGAGTCCGCAGCCCGCCCAGCGCACCTGTCCGCCCGGCGCGTAAAGCGGCATGATGACCACGCGGAACCACCGCACCGCCCCGGCCGTCCCCACCATCACCTCCTCCGACCACGTCCGGCCCAGGGCGAAGACCTGGCGGCAGGCGCACGTTCCGTCCCGTCCGAGGGCGCGGTGAAAATGGCAGCAGTACGGGACATCGCCCCGGAGGCCGGGAACCTCGACGGCGCCGCACATGCCGTTGGCGTGCAGCACCCGTCCTCCGGCCTCAAAAAGCTGCACCGGGATGGGGACGATGTCCACAAACCGGTGCTTGAGGTAGGCGAGCACGTCGGCCTCCTCCATCCGGCCGGACTCCGTCTTCTCCAGCAGAAGCGACGTGCCCTCGCGCAGGCCCCGCGCGTCGAAGGTGGGCTGGGCGCAGAACACCCACTCCGGCTCCTCCCCCACGGTCCGGATCCGGCCCTTGAAGCGCTCCGCGCGCAGCAGGTCCCTGCGGCGGCGGAACACCCGCCGCAGCGTCTCCCCGGTGGCCTCGTCGCAGAAGCCGGTAAAGTCCCTGCCCGCCAGATCGCCCGCGCCGACCAGCTGCGTCATGCGGGGGTTTGCCAGCACCACCACGCCCGCGGCGTCCAGCAGGGCAAAGGGGCCGCCGATGGCCTCCACCAGCAGCCGCTCCCGGCGGTCCCGCGAGGCCGCCTCCTGCTCCTCAAAACGGGCCACCCGCTGGTGGAGGAGGTAGAAGGCCCGGCTGAACACGTCGTTGTTCGTCCGGTAGAACGCCAGATCGTCCCCCGCGCCGTGGGCGAGCCCGCGAAGCACCTCGAACTGCGATTCGCGCAGGAAGGAGATGCGCTCGTTGAAGAGAACCGCCGTCTGAAGATTGCGGGTCATGCGCCCCAGGGCGACCACGGTCTCGTCATCCGTCGCCGGACCGCCCCCCAGCAGCGCCACCTGCTCCTGGATGAGGCTTTTCGACATGATCCGGAGCTTTTCGCGCGTGCCGGGGTCCTTCTCCGCCAGCAGGGGGGCGAGAATCTCGTCCTCCCGCGCCAGCAGGAGGCCCGCGAGGGTCTTTGCGACAGACGGTTCCATGGTGCACCGCTCCAGGACGGCCCGGAGGCCGCAGTCCTGTTGGAAGCATTTCCGGCGGGTTGGAACACCTTCGCGCCGAAAATGGTTTGTAGAACAGGCAGACGCCCCCGGGCGCGGCGCGCCCGGTTTCGCCTGTCCCCGGAAAAGATGGTAGTACATGCCCCCCCGGGCCTGCAAATTGCGCGGAAGGGCGGCTTCGGGCCGCCCTGGAACCGGGGCGTCACTCGCCCCCGGATGCCCGGAGCGGGTATAATGGCCGCATGTGAAGGCGGAACGATGGAAAGTGACGGGAGCGACCGGACATGAAGAAGACGCAAGGTTTCACCCTGATTGAGCTGCTGGTGGTCATCGCGATCATCGGCATTTTGGCGGCCATCCTGCTGCCCGCGCTGTCGCGCGCCCGCGAGGCCGCGCGCCGCTCCTCCTGCCAGAACAACCTCAAGCAGATGGGCGTCGTGTTCAAGATGTACGCCGGCGAGGCCGGCGGCGCCTATCCCCGCTGCCACGGCGACGAGCCCTGGGGCGCCGCCCTCCCCGCCGGCTGCTCCGAGGGCGACGCCGCCGCCGAGGTTGCCCCCCACATCGGCGCCCTGTATCCCGAATACCTGACCGACCTCAACGTGCTGGTCTGCCCGTCCGACCCCGAGGCCTACAAGGACAACCCCCTGGCCATGGTCACCGCGCTGCCGGGGCAGGCCTGCGCCTTCGCCGGGCAGCCGTCCAACGCCGACGCCAGCTACCTCTACTACGGCTACGTCTTCGACAAGACCGGACCCGGCGCCCCCACCATCAACACCGCCCTGCTCGGCGTCACCCCCGGCGCGCAGATCAACGCCCAGGTCGCCTATCTCATGGGCTCCATCTCCTACCAGCAGGGCGTCTCCTTCCTCCAGGGCCCCCTCGGCGACAAGGACCCCGGCAACGACTGGAAACTGGGCGAGAATCTTGACGAGGCGGGCAAGCACCTGCTCTTCTCCGCCATGGCCACCCCGCCCGGCGCCAAGCTCGGCAACGCGGACGGCACCACCCTCTACCGCGTCCGCGAGGGCGTCGAGCGCTTCCTCATCACCGACATCAACAACGCCGCCGCCTCCGCCCGCGCCCAGAGCGACCTCGCCGTCCTGTGGGACGTCGTCTCCGCCAACAGCGGCGGCCGCGCCCAGTACAACCACCTCCCCGGCGGCGCCAACGTCCTCTACATGGACGGCCACGTCCAGTTCGTCCGCTACCCCGACGCCTTCCCCGCAAACCCCGCCTTCGCCCTCGTCGCGTCGTTCTTCTAGGCAACGCCACCCCTTCCCCGGACAAGAACGCGGCGACGCGGGTGGGGGCGAAAAATCTTTCGCCCTCTTCCGTCCCGTCCACGCCGTCCCGTGCATGAAGAGGGCGAAAGATGTTTCGCCCCTACTGGCTGCGGCCGATGGTTTTCCCTCTCTCTTGGCGGCTCTGCGGCTCTGTGTGAGCCCCTCCGGGAGGACGAAAGCGGAGACGCCGGGTGCGGAGAGGGGGCACAGAGGAGGGGGCTCATTGGCGGAGTACTGGTTGACTTTTCCTGCATACTGTGATAGCCTGCGGGTAGAAAGTCCGGGCCCTCCGCGGCCCCGTCACATGTGGGGACATTGCTGTGAGCACGACGATGAACACAAACGCCCTGCGGCTGGGGGTGACGGGTCAGAGCGGGTTCCGCTTTGACAGTGTGTCGGTCCATGCGCGGTCGCTGGATGCGGCGAAGAGCACGACCTATGCCTACAACACGTCGAACCAGCTCACGTCGAGCGTGACGAACGGCACCACCACCAATTACACCTATGACGCCTGGGGGCGGCTGCTCACCCGCACCGCGGGCACCGCCACCGCCTCCTACGCCTACCGGGGCGACAAGCTCAAGCAGGTCACCTCCACCTTCCCCGGCGAGGCGTCCTCCGTCGCCATGAACTACGACGGCCTCGGCCGCCGCCGCAACCGCATGGCCAACGGCGCCCCCCCCATCACCTGGTGGCGCTACGGCCTCGGCTGGGACACCGTCGCCGAGTACACGGACTATGACACGGACTGGGCCGTGGAGGGGTTCTCCAAGTTCAACGTGATGACGGACTTTATGCACCCCCTGGCGAATAAATAGGGACAGTCACCGTTTAGTTTGGCTCCTTGGCCTTCACACTGAATGCGGAGAGCGAGATCACGCGGAGGAACCCAGAGGGACGGTCCGCAGATGGCGCAGATTCATGCAGAGGGGAGATGCGGGGGCCTGGGAAGGCCGATCTCCTGATTTGCCTTTTTGAGGATGGCCGCACAGGAGAGGGACGTTTCCAGGGGGGGGGAGCGAACCACGGAACACACGGAGGACACGGAGGGGAAGAAGAGGGAAGGGGGGAGCGGGGCCGGGGGCGGGTAGGGGCGGATCATCATCCGCCCTCTTCGCGGACGGGAGGGCGCAGACGGTGGAGGCTTTTTTTTCGGCGGTCAGAGCGCTTGACGGGCATTGCTTAATCTCACTTTTTGTATTATACTGAGGGGTGCAACGGCGTGTGGCCGGCGGACAGACGCATCCGCCCCGCCTGTAGTGCCGGGCGCACGGCTCGCTTTCCGAACGCATGGAAGGGCGGAAAGGAAAGGAATCGAACGATGCGCAGGAAGAGAGGATTTACCCTTATCGAACTGCTGGTGGTCATTGCGATCATCGGCATCCTGGCGGCGATTCTTTTGCCGGCCCTCGCGCGGGCGCGCGAGGCTGCCCGGCGTTCCAGCTGCCAGAACAACCTGAAGCAGTGGGGCCTCGTATTCAAGATGTACAACAACGAGGCGAAGGGGGCATTTCCCCCCATGCTGGCGATGTATGTGCCCGCAGGGACGCTCCAGTGCGACACGTCGGACGCGGCGGGGCGCTCGTTCGTCATTGCTGCGGGGCCCAAACTGACGGCGATTTACCCCGAATACCTCACGGACCCGGCGATTGTCTTCTGCCCCTCGGATCCGGAGGACAAGCCCCAGGACGCCTTTGCGCGGTCCGACTTCATCGGGGAGAACGGGATCCCGGTGCGGCAGGGCGACCCCATGGTCACGCAGCCCTGCACGGGCCAGACCCGGGGACTGCAGATCGCGGACCTGAGCTACCAGTACCTGGGCTGGGTCTTCGACCTGTGCGACGTCACCCATGACACCGTCACGGTCAGCGATTTCACCGGGCCGCGCCAGATGGTGGAGACGGCGGTGGCGGCGGGCCTGCTGAACTTCGCGCTGAACAATGTGGGGCCGAACAGCGAGTCGCAGATGGACCAGGACCAGGAAGTCTCGCCGGGGTTCGGCAACGGCGGCTCGGGGCTTCCCGGGACCGTCGCCGGCCCCGACACCGTCTACCGTCTGCGCGAGGGGATTGAGCGGTTCCTCATCACGGACATCAACAACCCCGGCGCGAGCAGCATGGCCCAGAGCACGGTCTGGATCATGGGCGACGGCGTGAGCGTGTCCATCAGCGAGTTCAACCACATCCCGGGCGGATCCAACTTCCTGTACATGGACGGCCATGTGGAGTTCATCCGCTACCAGGAGCAGGGGCCCGCGCCGGTGAACGGGGTGATCGCCAGCTTCTTCGGCACCATCATGGGCGGCTTCCTGTCCTGACCCGTTCCGCCTGAAAAAACGGCCGCCGCGTCCCGGGGGGGGCGCGGCGGCCTGTTTCTTCTTCTTGGGGGTCAGCAGCGGCGGCCGTGGGTCAGTTTCCACGGCGCGCGGTATTCGCAGCCCACGAGGGCGTCGGCCTTCGGGTTGCCAATGACGGCCTCCTTCTCCACGTCCCAGTGGACCTCGGCGCCGCTGTTGAAGGCGAGGTTGCCGAGGTGGGCGATGCTGGAGACGTAGTGGCCCACCTCCAGGTTT